>DATMYW010000026.1:0-31895 GCA_035560715.1 Candidatus Fimivivens sp.
AGATAATACTTCCCTATGACATATATCGGTGACAGTACGATTTTCGGGTTCATATCATCATACTCCCTCCCGAAGGTATGGGAAATGGCTTTGTGAGAGCGCTTTTCAGACAATCAAAAACCCGGGTCCATGCGAATGGCCGGGTTTTCCGATTCATTTCGGGCAAGGCATCACAGAAGCATCACGTCGCGGTGCGGGTCGCCCTTTCCAAGTCGTCCGCCATCGACCTTGTCTATCGTGAGCTGATGTCCGGTCGAGGCTTCAAGGGCGAAGAATTTCGTATCGTGGGGGCAGATCAGCATCCTCACTTCGTCATTGATTATGATGCGTGAAACCTCGCATATCTCACCCCCATTCCCATCGGGAACGATCCAGCCCACGCGCCACGGAACGGAAGCCCGCAAAACGGCATATGAGCGCCATCCGCCCAGGAACCAGATATGGGAGCGGATCAGGTGATTCCCCTTCAAGGCATCGGGGTCGCCGGGAAGATCAACCATGGCATAGAGGTTATCGTGAAGTCGTTTCCATTGATCGTACGGTATTCGTGTACGATTCCATGGGTGGGTCAGCGGAATGGACAGCGGAGCAGCTATAAGCGAAAAAAGAAAATCTCTTGCTGCGGCTATCGGACCGAGTGGCCTGATGTGTATTTTGAATATCATGAGCATCTGACTCCTTATGATTCGGTTGATAAAGGACATTCGAACCATCCTATCCCGGGGACGGACACGCGTCAAGAAGGCCGAGCGATAACTGGATGGCCCTTCCAAGGATTCAAGCCGTCATATTTCCTTCCCGGAAGTTCCCGAGGCAAGCCTTTAGCGGGCGACTTTTCGAATCAGATACGAACAGGCTCCGTCGGATTTATCCTTCGGAGCCTTGTCGCGATACGATACCGCCATACGGGGTTGAGGTTATGCTTCGAGCATGTCGAGAGCACGCAACCTGTTTTCGATCGAAGGATGCGTCGCCAAGACATCGTCCGGTGCCGGATCGGCCGTACAGAGGAAACCGATCGCTGCCGCCGCTTTCCTCGAGCCGATGGCTGGATTTTTGACGATCTTCCGCAAGGCCGATTTCAGATGAGCGGACGTACCGACAATCCTCGAACCGGTAGCATCGGCGGCATACTCGCGCTGTCTCGATACGAACGCCTGCAGGATCACGCCGACCGCTCTTCCGGCTCGGTTCATGACCACCCCGACGACCAGAATCAGGAGCCAGATCAGGACGGCGTCCTTCTTATCGTCGTCATCAGATGATCGTCTGTTGTCGCTACCGTCATGCACGGCGATGTTTTCCAAAAGCCATCCCGTGAACGCCATGATCATCACCAATAGCGTCATTGTCATGGAGACGAGGATATCCCTGTTGATGATGTGGCCGACCTCATGTGCCATGACGGCAGAGAGCTCATCCTCGCTTAGTTCGTTAATCAACCCTTCCGTCGCGCCGACCGCCGAAAAGAACGGCAGTCCCCATCCGAACGAGATCGCATTCAAACCTGCTCCGGAAATGACATAAATCCTCGGAAGAGGCCGGGCCTGCCACGGCGTTGCTTTGACAACCGCATCCCACAGCCTCGGATTCCCCTCCCGCCGCTTGATGCGCTTAGCATCCATCGAAAACCTTACGAGCGGCTCATTGAGAACGAGCAGCAACGTCACGATTCCGAGCGCTATGTACGCTCCCCAGCGAAAATACTTGAGGGATCCGTTCGCATAGTTTTCAAGAAGCCAGTAGGCTCCATACCACAAGCCGGCCATCAGCACTATCCCGGTAAGGAAGGCTCCCCAGCTGTTTATCCAGACGATGAGCCACCGATACCACTTCACTCTCGATCCCGAAGGCGAGGCGCCTATGACCAGTCCCATACATCCGAATAGAGCCGCCGCCCAGACGACGAATCGTCCGTAGTCGGAATTCAACGCCACGACCGACTGATACAGCAGCCCCATGATGACCGTCCCGGAAACAGCCGCGAAAGGCAATGGGTACAACCATCGTTTCCCAATGCCCGATTCGAAATGCAGATCTGCTTTCATGTATTACTCTCCCGTTTGATTTGAATTGACAAAGATCCGTCCGAGGGCGACATGCCGTCACACGCTTCGGAACAGGGAATGATAATACAGGACCCTCTGTACGTCAATACGTACCCCATGAGCCGATTGTTCCGGAAACGTCCGACCGACAGATGTGGCCTATTCGAAATTCACCGTGAAGCCGTACATACCCATCGAGCATGCGCCGCGGAGCGTGGTCCCGGCGGCCTGCGCGGGGACCTCGATGTCGGTCGAGCCCGTGCGCGGCAGGTTCTTGTGATAGCCGATCGACGGGATGGAGATAGAAGACGAACAGTCGAAGGTATTGTCCGTGACGACGCGAAGGACGGTCGGTACCCCGGCCTTGGCCGTGCTCTCCTTGGGTAAATATCCGCCCTTTGCCGTGATCTCGATCACCTGTCTCCCGTCGGTACCGACCGCGGAAACGCTCGAGGCGCTCTTTTGCGGAGTGCTCGCGGAGCCACCGTTCAAGATCGCTCCGAGATACATCCCCGCCCCGAGGGCGGCGAGACCGATGAGGAAGGCGACGGTGATAACAAGATATTTTTTCATATGAAGATTGAGAAAAATTAAACTTTACGATTCATTCCCCTTTCACCCTTCAGGCAATGGAATGGGAAGAGAGCAACAACGAATTCATCCGTGTGTCATTCCGGCCTTTGAGCCGGAATCCAAAAGGCATATCTCCTGGATCCCGGGTCAAGCCCAGGATGACTAATGTAGGTTTTTCATATATTTGAGATAAGCTCTAGAAATTGAAGACCGGTGCGATGATGCCCAGACTCGCCAGACCGTTCAAGAGGTTGAAGAGTCCGAAAAAGATGACCAGAAGTCCCGCCGCCTTGAAGAAGACTCCCGAATGCGCCATCTTTCCGATACCGAGCGAACTGAAACTGAGAAGCGCAAGCACGGGAAACGTGCCGAGCGCGAACGCGAGCATGGTGACTGCTCCCGTTCCGAAACTGCCCGTCGAAAGCGCATAGAGTTGCATCGACTGCGTGAATCCACAGGGAAGAAAAAACGTGACGATACCGACAAGAAGCGGGGTGAGCGTATGATTCAGCTCCTTGACGCCGTGCATCCGCTTCCCGATAAAACCCGGGATGGCCGGCTGGAGCTTCTTGGCCCACGGAAACACGTCGAGCAGATTGATGCCGAGGATGATCAGGACGACCGCGACGACGAACCCGAGAATGGCCGTTCCGGTTCCCCTGATACGGAATACGGACCCCAGTGCGCCGACGGCACCTCCCAGGAAAAAGAACGACACCAGCCGCCCTACATGAAACAGCGCCTGCGGACGGAATGTCTCGCCCTCCTTCGCGAAGTTCGCGGACAACGATAGTACGAGACCGCCGACCATCGCCATGCACGAGGATACGGATGCAACGATGCCGATCAGGAGTGCTGAGCCGAAACCGACATCGGGAGAGAAGACCAGGTTCACGAACCCTATCCGTTGCAGTCCGAAAAATACTCCGATAAGGACAAATGCCGCGGGAGCCGCGAGGAGAAATTCGGACCATTTCGGAGCGGTCATGACCCGTTCGGTCGAAAGGGCATACCCGCCGGCCTTCAGGGATTCGTTCAGTTCGTTCACGATTCGAACATCGTCCTTTTCTCCGAAGTCGGCGGTAACTTCGACGCGCGCGTCACGAAGCGACGCCTTTACCGAAGCGACGCCGTCTACATCACGAAGTTCGCTCTCGATAAGCATCGTACAGGCCTTGCAGCGCATGCCGGTCGCATGAAACGTATACGTCCTCATAATTTTTTCGATTTCAATCGGAGCGAATTCAAGACGACGGATACGCTCGAGAACGCCATCGCGAGTCCGCCAATAACGGGATTCAGCACGACCCCGAAGAACGGGTACAGCAGCCCGGCTGCGACGGGGATACCGACGACATTGTAGATGAACGCCCAGAACAGGTTCTGCCGTATGCCACGCATTGTCAGCCTCGAGAGTCTGGCCGCTTTCGCGAGCTTTGAGATATCCCCTCGAAGCAGCGTCATGCCTGCAGATTCGATGGCGACATCCGTACCGTTTCCCATAGCGATGCTTATATCGGCCACCGCGAGTGCCGGCGCATCGTTTATCCCGTCTCCCGCCATCGCGACGATGTTCCCCGCGGCCTGCAGTTCCCTGATCTTTTCGAGCTTTCCCTCGGGCAAGACCCCCGCCACGACTTCGTCTATTCCCACCAGATCCGCGACATATCGCGCCGTATTCGCATCGTCCCCCGTAAGCATGACGACCTTCATGCCAAGTGAATGCAGGCGCGATACGGCCTCCTTCGCCTCCGGTTTGACGGCGTCCGCCACCATGAACACGCCGAGGACCGCCGCATCGGACGCGAGCATGACCGGCGTTTTCCCTTCATTGGTCGATGCCTTTATGGCGTTCCGGTCAAAAGACAAACCGAGCTCCTCGATAAGCCGGGCATTGCCGGCGTGATAGGATGTTCCCTCCACCGTCCCTCGGACTCCCCGTCCTTCCAGCGCGGAAAAGTCGCTCACCGAAACGACAGCGATATCCTTTTCCTGCGCGTCCGCCAAAATGGCACGTGCGATAGGATGTTCGGATCTGGTTTCAAGCGAAGCGAGGATTGTGATCAACTCCCTATCATTTTTCTCCGAAAGGTTCTGAACGGAAACAAGAACCGGTTTTCCTTCCGTGATCGTTCCCGTCTTGTCGACGACCATTACGTTCGCCCGATGAAAGCGCTCAAGCGTCGACGCATCCTTGATAAGGATTCCTTCCCTGGCACCCTTGCCGACCCCGACGATGATGGCGGTAGGCGTTGCCAGCCCAAGCGCACACGGACAGGCGATGATAAGGACACCGACAAAAGACGAGAGTCCGTACGAAAGCGCCTGCGGCAATCCGAGATAGCGTACCCCGACCAGAAGCCAGACTGCCAAGGAAAGGCATGCCATGACGAGAACGACGGGTACGAATACGCCGGAAATCCTGTCGGCAAGCGCCTGTATCGGAGCCTTGCTCCCCTGTGCTTCTTCCACCATCCGGATGATGCCTGAAAGGAACGTCTCCGCGCCGATTTTCGTCGTCTTGATCGTGAACGATCCGGTCGTATTGACCGTACCGGCCACGACCGCATCGCCGATTCCCTTTCGTACCGGCATCGGCTCGCCGGTCACCATAGATTCATCGACAAAGGAAGACCCGCCCTCGACGGTTCCGTCGACCGGAATTCGCGCACCGGGTTTCACTACGACGAAGTCACCTTCCTCGACCTGATCGACAGCGATCTCGACTTCTATCCCGTCGCGTACGACAAGAGCGGTTTTTGCCTGCAACCCGAGTAGTTTTTCTATGGCATCACCGGTCCGAAGCTTCGAACGCGCCTCGAGGTACTTCCCGAGTCCGATGAACGCGATGACGACGATCGTCACGTCGAAATACGTGCTCTCGACGTTCACGAACGGACGGAGCGTATCCTCGAACGCACCGACAAGGAAGCTGTAAAGATATGCCGACAGGGTCCCGAGACCGATGAGCGTGTCCATATCGGCCCGACCGGTTCGGAGAAAGCGCGACAGTCCGGCAAGATACGGCTTACCGACGACGAAGAGCGCGTACGTCGCCATGACGGGCAGGAGATGATGGAAGAACGTCTTCCATATCTCGGGCATGACAGGAACGACTCCGAATCCTGAAAAGGCGTCCCACCCCATCGCGAAAGCCGCGACCAAAGCGAGTGGAACCATCGAAATCACGCTTCGCTTCATCGACGCGAGATCGGCAAGCTTCTCACCTTTGGAACGTGAAAGGCCGGCATGGGTGACGCGCTCGTCCGCAGTCATACCCATCGACACCGCGGTCGGGACGATGAGCCCGTACCCGAGCGATTTCACCACTCCTTCGAGCTGGTCCCGTCCCGTGACGGCGGGATCGAACGATACCTTCGCGGTTTCGGTCCCAAAATTCACGTCGGCAGACGACACCCCCTCCGAATTCCTCAGGTTCTTCTCGATGCTCGCCGCACACGAGGCGCAGTGCATCCCCCGTATCCCGTAGGTCTTCGTTTCATTCATAAAAGATGATTTTCAGTTTCTCCCGTTCCAGCCCATTCGCGACTTTTGACTTTCGACTTTCGACTTTATGGACTATTCGCCCCTATTTCCGCTTCAACTGATATACCTTCAGGATCTCTTCCTTCGCCTTGTCCTCCTGACCGTTCTTGATCTGATGGATGACGCACGAGCCGAGATGCCCTTCCATCAGGATATCCTCGACCGCAGTCAGCCCCTGCTTCACGGCGGACGACTGCGTGATGATATCGATGCAGTACGCGTTCTTCTCGAGCATCTCCTGCAGTCCGCGCACCTGACCCTCGATGATCTTGAGCCGACGCATAAGCTTCTGTTTGGTCGTCGCCATAATTTTCGCATCGTATTAGTTCCCCTCCACAATAATACCCCCCTGGGGGTATTGTCAATCAACAAAAAGCCTCCGAAGAGGCATTCTTTGACCGTCGTCAGTCATTATTCGTACCGCAACGCCTCGAGCGCGTGGGTCTTGCTCGCGCGTCGCGCCGGCATGAGTCCGGTCGCGATACCGAGAAACGCCACGAACCCGAAAATCGCGAGCATGAAATAGCCCGGAATGGTTATGAAATCGATACTTTCATTCCCCTTCTGCGACGCGAGGACATTGAAGACCACGTTCACCGTTTTCGCCACTCCGTACCCTCCCAAAAAGCCGGAAACGCCGCCGAATACGCTGATGATGGCCGCTTCGAATATGAACATCTTGAATATGTCACCCCGTTTCGCCCCGAGCGCTTTCAGGATACCGACTTCTTTCGTGCGTTGAAGCAGCGACACGCTGAGCGTATTGAGCATCCCCATGGCGGAAATCGACATGATGATCGTCCCGAAGATCACGAGCACGATCTTGATGATGAAGAAGAACCCGTTGATGTCGCCGACGATGTCGCCGACGTTTTCGGTCACGAATCCGAGATTCTCGATTTCGATCCGTATATTCGGGACATCAGCCTGTGTCTTCGCCTTGACTTTGCCCTGTTGTGCCTGGTCGACCCCGAACTCGCGACCGAGCAACGAATACGGCATATACGCGACCGACTTGTCGCGGTTGTCGTACACCCCGCCGACGTCGATCCGGTTACCGGAGCGTACCATATCCCCCCTGCTCTCGGAATTCGTCTCTCCGGACAGGATGATATCGTATCCGATCGACTGTCCGATCAGTGACGAGGGATCGGCATATCCGAGAAGTTCCGCCAACCGCGTGGACACGACCGCCTTTTCGGAACCGTCACCGAAGTCGACGGATCCCGCGATCATCTTGAGCGGACTCATTTCCGAATAGTCCCGGTCGATCCCGTATATGGCCCCGTCGGTCTGGGAATCCCCCATGACGAACTTCCCTCCGGTATTGATAGACCGACCGATCCGGTCGACGCCGGAAATATCATGGATCCTTCCGACCATCGTTCCGTCGAGCGAGACGAAGTTGTCGAGGTTCGAATTGATGATCTCGATGATATCGGGCGGGTTGTCCTTCGTGACCTCGCGCACCACCATTTCCTGGAAGCCGAAACCGATCGATATGAGGAACGTGATGATGCCGATACCGACCGCGACGCCGCCGATCGTCATGATGGAACGGAACTTGTTGATCATCAGGTTCCGATAACCGATAAGCAACACCGAAGACAGTCTCATCTTGAGAATCTTGCCCTCCTTCGGGGCGTCCGTATTCCGCTTTCTTTTCCGAAATGTCATTCCCATATGGTTGCTACGCGGCGCGGTGTTCCATCAGGGATGGATCGTCCTTCACGTCGGGATATTCCTGTATGAGTCGTTCGCGACTGTTCATGTTTTCCTCGTCGGAGACGATTTTTCCGTCGCGCATGCGAATGATCCGTGATCCGTACTTGTACTGCTCGACGTTGTGCGTGACCATGAGCACGGTGATCTTGAACTTGCCGCAGATCTCGGTCAGGAGATCCAGGACTTCCTGTCCGGCCTTGAAATCAAGGTTTCCTGTAGGCTCGTCCGCGATAATGAATTTCGGATCGAGCATGAGCGAACGCGCGACCGCTATCCGTTGCTGCTGTCCTCCGGAAAGATCGTACGGACGGTAATCAGCCCACTTTCCCATACCCACAAGTTCGATCAGTTGTGCAGCCCGCGGTATCGATTCGTGGAATCCCTTGCCGCCGATGATGGCGGGTATGGCGATATTCTCGATGACGGTGAGAGATTTGATCCAGAAACTCTGTTGCGGTATGAAACCGATGCTCTGGTTCCTGAAGTCGGCTCGCCAGTCTTTCGAATACGACCAGATGTCCTTTCCGTCGATATAGACCTTTCCCTCCGAGGGTTCCTCAAGACCGTAGATGGTATGCAGAAGCGTCGACTTCCCGCACCCCGACGACCCCACGAGCAAGGCGAAATCCCCGCGCTTGACCTTCAGGCTTACGCCGGAAAGCACGGGGATCTCGTTTTCGCCGACGTGGAAGTTCTTCTTCACGTCGACGACTTCTATGGCGATATCTTTTTCTTCGTCCATTCAGGTTCAATTCGTCTGAAAGAGGGTCCCGATCCAACCGAATCGGCTCGATATGGTTCCGGAGATGACTTCGGCCGCGGTCTCCTTCGCCTGTTCCACCACGACCGAAACGACCGCGGACGTCGTCACGTTTCCGGCGACATCGGTCACCTTCGCCTGATAACTGTACACCTGTCCGATCTCTGCCGGAATAGTGATGAGGTGATAGGTGTTCGACGGATCCTCGTTCGTCGATTGTTCCAGGTTCGATGCGGCGACACCCTTGGCATAATTGATCCGTACCGTCGTCGGTTCGTTCGTCTCAATCTTAACATAAATATTCGCCTGTGAGTTCTTTCCGCGGCCTATGGTCTTTCCGACCGCACGGTTCGTCACGATTTCAGGCGGGCGCGAGTCGGTTTTGGTCGTGATTTTCTGATCGCCCGCCTCAAGGGCGATCCCATTCCCATCGGTTCCTCCGATCGAAAGCGTGTACTCCTTCGCCGGCTCGAGTCCCTGCAGTTCCGCACGGTGCTCGGTCGCCATGTCCGTCGTCAGATAGGTGTGCGGTGATTCCCCTTCGTACCGGAACGAGACCAGTGTCGTCGTCGGCACATTCGTCGCGTATTCGACGATGACCGTCGGGATATCGACATTGTCCTGGTTCTCCACACGGATGTCCGTCGCTACCGGCTTGACCGGGGTGGAGAACTTATACTGGTCCGAGGAGAACGTATTGAGGTCAGAATCGACGCACTCCACCTGCGTCACGTAGTCGGTCTCCGCCGAAAGCCCTTCGATCCTCTGCACGTGCGATGTCGATCCGGATGATTCCTCGATGCTTCCCGAGAGGCTTCCGGCGCCATACTTGAGCGTACACGTCGCGCTCGTATTCGTCTTCCAGGAGACATACGCGCTATCGAGGGCGATGTCCGTCACCGCGAACTCGGAGACGGTCGGAGGCGGGAGCGTCGTAAAATTGGATATGTCCGACGTTCCGATATTGCCATCCGGGTCGATGAATTTCACGCGGTAGAAGTACTTCGTATCCGCCTTGAGCCCGGTCAATTCGACGGAATGGTCCGTGACCGAGTCGACCTGCCCGTTCGTCTTACCGAGCGAGATGGTTTCGCCGTATTCGACGAAACTGCTCGCGGCACGGTTCGTCGCCCAAGTGAAGGTCGATTCGAACGACTGCACCGCGTATTTCGGTACGCCGACCAAAAGCGGCGGATGCGTATAGCGTCCGGTCGGGGTCAACGAAACGACCGTAGATCCGATAGAATAGTTGTTCGTCTTGTCCTTCGATTTCACATAGTAATAGTAGAGCTGACTCTCCAGTCCCGTATCGACATACGCTGAACCGCTCGTCGTCGCTATTTCGGAATAATCAATCCCGTCCTCTGAACGGAAGATGGCGTATCCCGCGAAGTTCCCCGTGTCGATCCCTTCTGGGACGCTCCATTTCACGGCGACGCTGTATTCGGCGGTCTCCCGGTCCGAGGTATCGAATGACTGGACGTTCACGGGAACCGGCGGCGAACTCGTGTCCGCACTGAAAGAGACGGACGCATACAGGTTGTAATCGACATTTCCCGCCTCGTCCATGGCCACCACATAGAACGTATTCGACCCTTTCTGCGTCGCGAAGGGACCGGGTCCGGCGAACGTGAGCGGGGTCTCGACGACGTTATACTCGGTCGGCAACGTATTCACCGCGTAATAGTATTTCAACTTGGTCACGTCACCGACATAGGATGCCGGGATATCCCAGGTGAACGAGAAGGAGTTGGTACTCGAGGACGTCGGGGTCGCCTGGAGATTCTGAGGCGGGGTCGGCGCGCTCACGTTGTAATAGTATTCCTGCGCGGTCGGAGAGGAAACGTTGCCCGCATTGTCGACGGTACGGAGGTAGAATTTGTTCTTCCCGGTCTGGTAGGCGCCGACGATATGGTCGGCGTTCGGAATCGTGATGGAGACCGTGGAAGGATCCGTGATGTCGTACCAGACGCCTGCCGCATCCCCGTCGGTCCGATATTGGAACTTCGCGACGCCGGCATAGTTGTCGGCGGCATCGGCAGACCAGAGGAACGAGTAGTTGTCGACGGACGAATAGCCCGTCGGCGTCACCGAGAAGCTGGCCGGGTTGGTCGGAGAGTCGACATCGTACTTGTAGGTGAACGCCTCGAAGTCCGACGGGGGGAACATAGAGGCATAGTCGACCGCCTTTATCTTCAGGTAGTATGTTTTTCCAGAAACGAGATTTGAGACCGTGTAGGTGGTACCGGTCTGGAAGGTACCGAGCATGAAGGCGTCCGCATCACTTTGCTCGCCGAAATAGACGTAATAGCCGGAGACACCGGATCCGCCCGGAGTGTCGTTCGCCCCGCCGGTCTGACCCGCCGCTGGCCAGGAAAACGAGGGTGTGGCATATCCGTTCCAGGTATCCGAAATTATCCCGGTCGTGTGCGTAACGTCGCTATAGGCGCTGACCGCGGTCGGATTGCTCGGCGCGTCGATATCCTGGTAGTAATTGACGGTGATGTCGTTCACTGTCGGCGAAAAGACCTGGTCAGCCGATGAAACGGACACCCGGACCTGGACATAACGGGCCGGCGCGGAATGGATAGTCATGGTGTGCGTCGTCCCCGAAGCCGAATCGTTCTGCGTCGCCGCCCAGTCCGACCAGGTCGAACCGTCCGACGACGTCCGCGTCTCGAAACCGATATAGGTGTTTGCCGGCGCCGTATAGTTCACGACGAGGTTGGAGAAATGATAGACGGAGAGCAGGTCCATCGTCGGTCCGGTATACGTGCCCGTCTTCACGAATCCCGTTCCGCCACTCGACGAACCGACGAGGTAACTGTACAGACCGTCCGCGTACGAGTTTGTCCCGGCTCCCGAAATGATCCAGTTCTTGTGATTGGCGTATGCCCCGACACCGCCGGTCGTCACGAGCGCCGGCACCTTGAGGTCGGGTGTCGAACTCACCGTCTGCCATGTTCCCGGCGTCGCCTGCGACGTATCGTAGCGGTAATAGTCGTTCGTCGCGTTTCCGCGGGCGGTATAAAGATAGCCGTCCCCGGGATCCGTCAGGCTACTCCCGGTACTGGCGGTATTCGGGAGTACGCCGAGCGCCGTCCAGGTCGAACCACTGATCGTGAAGCGACAGGTGCTGGTCGTGCCTCCCCCGCGGGTCACATAGACATAGCCGTTCTTGTAGACGATCTTGGAGCCGTCGCCGATGGTGCCGATACACGCGGCCGGCGTCATGGCCGTCATCGTCGACCAGCGCGATCCGGCGGTTCCCTGCGTGTCGTACCGCCACCAGACATAACTTCCTCCTTGCGTGAGGTAAATGTATTGGGTACCATCATAAGTCATCGACGATCCGGTCGTCACCTGTCCCGCCGGTCGGTCGGACGTGATTTCCGACCACGTGTTCGTCGCCACGTCGTATTTGAAGAAGTAGGTCGTGTATCCCGTTCGCGTCGTACTCAGGGAGCCCGGGATATAATAGACTGACTTTTCCGTCTTGTTGTAGGTGATGCTCGCGCCGGTCGTCGCTCCGACCGGAAGACGGGCAAGATCATTCCAACTCCCGGTGGCGGTGTCGTACTTCCCGAACGTGTTATCGAGTCCTCCCCGGACGACATAGAGGTTCGTACCGTCATCGGACGACAGGGACGTGCCCGCCGCGTACGGGACGAACGAATTGACGCCCGTGCCGTTCCCGGTCGGCACCGACGGTCCGAAGAATCCGCTCCTCGGGAGTTCCCAGGTATTGTCCGCGATGTTATAGCGATAGAAACCGGTCGTATTTCCGCCGCGTTCCAGATACACGTACCCGTTGTACGTGATCATCGAGGCACCGGCACTCACCAATGCGGGCGCGTCCGGAAGCGTCGACCACGTGTTCGTATCGATATCGTATCTGTAGAAATTCTGTTTCAGGTTTCCCGTCGTGACGTTGTTTCCTCCTATGGCGAATATCGACTGGGTCGCCTGGTCGAAGGCGATCGTGCCTCCGTCATACATACCTTCGGGCGCCGGGGTGAGCGGCGTCCAGGTGTTGTGAGTCTCCCCATGATCCGCGTCGTTCGCGACGGAATATTTCGCGAAGTATGGCAGCAGGTTGCCCTGAAGCACGTAGACGTTATTCCGGCCGTCGTATACGCTGTCCGAACCCTCGTACACCTTCTGCCCGTCAACCGTATTCGGGTTTCCGAAATCGGCGTTCGAGAGCGTGGTCCATCCGCGGGTACAACCCGTCTGTCCGTAACAGGTATCGTACCGATAAAACGCGTCGTCGTTTCCCGGCATGCCGTAGATATACCGGGAACCGTCATAGGAGAGGTTACCGCCGTAATCGAAGTTTTTCGGAGCGCTGTCGACAGCTGACCAGGTATTCGTCTCGATCTCGTACTGCAGGAACGTCGACTGGAGATTTCCCTTCGCCAGATAAAGATAGCCCGGAGGGCCCTCCACGAGCGTTCCTCCGTAGTACACGGTCGCAAGCGCCGTAGGAACGACCGCCTTCGATGTCCAGGTGTCGGTTTCTATCTCGTACCGATAAAAGGCGTTGCCGTTGCCGGCGGCGGTATAGAGACAGTGATTACTGTTGCCGGCGCATGCCCCAAGCGCGAATTTCGCCCCGTAATATAGGTTGCCGAACGCAAGCGACAACCGACTCTGGTTCCAAAGACCGCTGATTCCAGAGAGCCGTACAGATCCGTCGGAAAGGGACGTCGTATTGCTGAACGATCCGGCGTTGAATTCCGTCTGACTCGAGATGGTCTGACTCAGTACCGGTGAGGCACCGCCGTAGACGTACGTGAACGCGTCCCAGATCGCATCGCTCACATTACCGTCATTGTCCCTGGTCCGTATGCGCAGATAGTACGGCTTCGGCTGAAACGTGTCGGTTTCCGTAAACGCCGTCGAGGACGTGTAGGTGAGCGCCGTCTGAAATACGCCGTCGGTTTGGGGATCGGCCGAGACGTTCGGACCGAAATAAACATAGTATCCGGCAACACCGGATCCGCTGTCGGCCGCACCGGCCCATTGGAAATAGGGATGGTCGTACGAATACGTGCTCCCGGATGAAAGCGTCTGCCCGGCGCCGTTCTGCGAATAGGCGTTGACGCCGGTAGGATTGGTCGGGTGGACGTCCTCCGAGGTATAGTCTATGGAGAATCCGTCGACCGTGGGAGTGTTCGTGCCATCTCCCGCAAGCGTCGCGCGCACCTGCACGTATCGTGCCTTCGGCGACTGTATCGCCGTGCCCGACAAGGCCTGCCACGACGACCATGTGCTCTGATCGTTGCTCGTCCTGGTCTCATACGTGATGCTCGTATTGGCAGGTTTCGTATCCGTCGCCGTGAAATTCACCCATGTGTTCACGTACGAGAGATCGATCGCCTGGCTCACGTACGTTCCCGACGAAAGGTAGTTCGTCGACGGCACCGTGTAGCTCCACATGTCGGCCAGGCCGTTGCCCGGCGTCGCATAGAGAGACGTTCCTCCGGCATATTCGATCGAGGCACCGCTGTACGGACCGCGGGCGAACGTGTACGTCTGGTCCGCGGGCAGCAAACGCCAGGCATCGGATGTAGGCGTATATTCCCACAACTCGTTCTTATAATATCCCGCCAGCGCGTAAATTTTTCCGTTATACACCGTCATATCCGTCCCGAGATACTGCGAGAACGGCGTCGTCTTGACGGCGCTCCAGGCTCCGGCGCTGTATTTGAGAAGCGCCGTCTCGCCGTTCCCCGGCATCACGTAGATATCGGTACCGATCGCGGCGATACGCGAACCGACATTGGCGTTATACGTAACCGTCCCGATCGTCATAGCGGGAAGAGTGCTCCATCCCGTCCCGGAAACCCATCTGTAGAATGTGCTGGATCCGCCTCCGCGAATGGCATAGATGGAATTATCCGACGCACAGGCGAGTCCGGAGCCGGCACCGGCCGTAGCGGGAAGCGAGTTCGGAGACGTCGAATACGTCGTCCACGTATCTTCCGCATACTGGTGGAAGCTCACGCTCGCGGGCTGCAGGTAATAGGCGTATCCATTGCACCACGTACCTTTCGTGTCGGTATTGAGCGTGTAGGGAAGCACGCGCTTCGAACTCCATGAATTCGTCGCGACATCATATCGGTAAAACGTATTCGTATTCCCACCGCGGACAGCGTAAACGTATGCGGAAGCACCGGTCTGTCCGTTCCACATGAGATCACTTCCGGTATTGAGCGTGATTGAGCCATCCATAACCTGCTTCGGCCCGACCCACTGTCCGTTCGTGCCGAGCGTCGGATCGAACTTCCACATGTCAGTCGTATTCAGACCCCGGAACGCATAGATCTTATTCTCCGACGCATTGTACGCCATCGAAGGATAACTCGTCGTCATCGGGGCAAACTCGTTCGTACCGACCATCGATAGCCACGTGTCGGTGGCGACGGTATACCGATAGAACGTCGTGGTACTGCCTCCACGCATGACATACACATACCCGTTCGCATAAACGACGCGCTGATCACCTGCGACGGCCGCCGGCATCACTGCCGTGCGGGTAGTCCAGACATTTGTCGAAAGATTGTAACGGTACACTGCCGTCGCCGCCGTCCCGCGGATAGCATAAATATATCCATCCTGACCGTTGACAATGTCGCCACCCGTGCTCAAGGACGCGGTAATCGGTGCGCGGTTGAGCCATTCCCCGGTCGCGACGCTGTACTTGTAGAAATCGGTGCTTGCATTGCCGCGAGCGAAATAGACGTCCGTTCCATCGTTCTCCAGCGAGGCCCCCGAATACGGCGCGTCGAGCAGGTCCGTCAATCTCGTCCACGCTCCGCTCGCAATATTGTATTTGTAGAATTTCAGCGAATATCCTCCGAATTGCATGTATATGTCGCCGCTCGAGGCTATATAGGTCATGTCCGCGCCGACATACGCCGGCTGCGGAAGATCTGAAAGTGCGTCCCAGGTATTTGTGGTGATATCGTACCGCCAAAAAGCCTTGTCAGACTGTCCACGGGTCACATAGACATAGTTGCCCACGGATACCGACGCGTTCCCGGCATTGATCGGCTCTTTCGTCGGTGCCCATACCCGGGCACCCCAACTCCCGGATGACTGCAACTGGATCGAGTCTGTCGCGCTCGTGGAACTCACCTGAGTGAGGGTTCCCTTCTCCCAATCAGCCCGCGTCGTGACGGATACCGACTTCGGAGCTGAAAGCGCTCCCGGAGTGACTCCATACACGATCGCAGCAATAAGAAATACCGCAAACAAGCGGATAGTCGCGCCTCCGAGAAAAGTCAGCGACTTTTTCCACGGCAAACGGGCAATCAGATGAAATTTTCGAAAATAGAAATCGCGAAACCGATATCCTCTGCCGAGACTTTTTCTGTTCCGTATCTCATAGACTTCCAAAAATTCCGAAAGGCTTACGTATTCCTTCGCGATTTTTCCGACGGATTCCCTTCTCTTCGAATTTGTATTTTTGTGTTTGATAACGGAAAAAAGCCCTCCGATAAGGCTCTTTTTTGAAACGGTCATTCCGCTTCTTCCGATGTTCTTTCGTGACTGTTTCCGTTGCACCGCCATAGTCCCCCGTTGTTTATTTTTTTCTTCCCAATCGAATCACTGCCTATCGTGCGTATGAATCCCTATCTTGGATTCCGGAAAGCTTTTGGATAAGCCCACGCATTCGTTCAAGATCGACGTCCGTATAGATTCGCCATCCTCTGCTATCACGATCGGGAGCCGGAATACGGCCCTCCTTTTCCCATCGGAAAATGGTCGTACGGTCGCGATCAATCAATTTTGTGACCTCTTTGACCCGATAGAGAGAACAATACATCATCGCGCGATACGGATTAACGCTTTCAGTCGAACCATACGTACTGTATGTACTGTATGCAAGACTGGGAAAAAGAAAGGGTGAGGTCGCCGCTATCGCGGCAACTTCACCCTTACCAAGCCATTATACACCTATTTTCAAAAGAAATCAACTATCGGATGCCGGGTCTCGACTATTTGCCTCGTCATTCCGTTGCACATCCGATTCCGGGAGGATGAAATTCGACAGGAGCTAATCCTGCTTTTTTGGACATCCCGTACCCGCCTTCTTTTTCTTTACGGGATTCATCATCGCGTTCTTCGCTTTGCCCTCGAGGCGGGGCGGGCGGGTGACGTGAAAGTGTTCCTGCGCCTCCTGTTCCTTGTTCGCGCCCCTGATAAGCGTCTTTTTCATACATTTGTGGGAAGGTCCGTGGCTCCCGCCGCCGGACGCCTCCGATTAATGAAGATTCGATGACGATTCGGCACGTCTCCGATCTCGTGACCTCTTCCAACCAGCGATATAGAGCCCTCCGACCAAAAAAGCGATACCGGAGAGCTGGACCGACCACAAAAGCGCGATCTTCCAGTCGATGCCACCGCGAACTCCTCCGAGGAACACGAGCGCGATATAGAGGATTCCGGCTGAAATGAAGGTTATTCCACCGATAATCGGGCGCTTCCATGCGGCTGCCGTCAGGACCGCGAGTACGAATACCGGGATATTGTGCATGAGGAGTCCGAGCGCGATCTCGCCCGCGCTCCGGCCGGGCTCGAAGACATCGAGCGAGAAGAGGGAGAGGAACAGCAAGAACCCTATCGAGGCGATTCTCGGCGCCCACTGGACGAATCCGCCGGACGTTTTCGGGTGTCCCGTTTTCATGCGTTGATTATACCACGGCATGTTAATCGAGCGCTGTCGGCTATCTTTCTGAAATATCATTTATTCATACGGGTGAATTCTCGGATTCCTTTACATATCCGTGAATTCGTTCTATAATCGATTGATTCTCCCATTCGGCTCAGGGCATCCTTTCGTCCTTGCACAAGCAACCTCAAAAGGCGGTGAAGCGGGAAATCACGTATTTTCTGATATTCCCATCATGCCGAATACCTTTTCCCTGCTCAGCCTGCCCGCACTGAGCGCCACGCGTGACATCGTCGGACGGTTCCCGTTCCCGATCGACTTCACGCCTGGCAGCTACCGGCACATCGCGTTCGTTTTCCGTGAAAGCCGCGTACGTGTACTCTTCAAAGGTGTCGATACGAGGGATTTCTCTTTCGTCTGGCTCACGTCAAGCTGGGACCAACGCGACCTCGCCTATGCGCTCCGTCTCTATCTCGAATCGACCGACACGCCGCACACGAGCGTAGAGAAAAGCCCTTCCAAGATAACCGACACCATGCACTTTTCGCTCCATGGACTGCCGATTCCCGACACCGTGTTCGTCGACCGGAAGAACGCTGAACAGGACATGGCGCTCATCACGGAAACCTGCGGCTATCCTCTCATTATCAAGGACGTTCTCGGCTCACGGGGCAAGTTCTCGGAATATGTCTCGTCAGAGTCGGAACTGCTGGAAACGGTCGCCAGGCTACCCACAGACCGACAGTTCCTGTTTCAGCGCTATATCCGCAACGAATACGACTGGGGCATCATGGTCGCGAACGGCGAAGTCGTCTCCGGCGAAAAAAGCTATCCGTCCGAAGGCGAATTTCGGAACAATACCTGTAACGGGGCCAAGGAACGATTTGCCGACGTCGCAAATATCCCGGAGAATATTCGGGCGATCGCGATCAAGGCAAGCGGCCTCCTCGGGCTCGCCTGGTCGCGTGCCGACATCATCGTCGACCGGGATTCCGGCCTTCCGTATCTGCTCGAAGTGAATCGGTTTCCGGGCATTACTACGGGTTCGAACGAGGAATCAGCCGCCTATTCGTTCCTCGCCTCTCACATAACCGAACTGCAACGGATACACTGCGACCCGAAAGCGCCCGACATTTCTGAAGGAATGGCCGCGCTCGTTTGAGCCTTGCATAAAAAAACACCTCCCGCGAAACGGGAGGTGTTTTTTTGCGAAAGCGCTAGACTTTCGACACGTGAATGGCGTTCGGACCCTTCGGGCTCTCACTGACCTCGAACTTGACCATGTCTCCCTCTTTCAGGTCCTCGAAGACACAGCCTTCGACTTCCTTCGAGTGAAAGAAAAGATCCTTCTCCTGCCCGTCGCGGGCGATGAAGCCGAATCCGCGGTCCATCACCAGACGGGCGATTCTTCCCTGTTCCATATGGATCGGTATGATCGATTAGTACACATCTCCGGCGCTGCCAAGAAAAGTTCGACGAGGCTGTTATTGCGTGCCAATGTGTCAGATAATCGTATCACGAATCCGTTTTTTTGGCAACAAGGCCATCGGTGACCCGCGCGTCGGGCATTCGGGTGTCTCCCTCTTGATGAGAGCGGGCGCTTCCGGTCGGTCGCTCCCCGATAAACCCGATATCTACTCGAACGGATAACATCGCACGAAATAACTCGCCATCGTGACAAGAATGAGCGCCGAGAGCAAGACATAGGCCGTGAACAGCCGCTTTCGCTCCGCAAGCCATATCGCAGGACCGAAAAATATCGGGAAACCGAGCAGCATATACCGACCCCAGCTCGTCAGCGTGCCGGTCAGGAGCGCGGACAAAAGGAGGAGACCTGAGAAGAGCAGGTACGATGACCTGATCCGTTTCCACGACCACACGAACGCGATGACGGAAAAAATAAAGCAGGCGAGATAGGTGAGATATGGGGCATTGGTTCCGCTTAGGATATTTCCACCGAAAAGAGAACGGCCGGCTTCGGACAGCAATGCGGACACGGGATTCGCAAGCGAGCGGCCCCACGTACGCTGTGCCGAAAGGAACGCCAAGGGATCTCCGAACCTGACCGCATTGAACGCGATAAAACCCCCGAAGGATACCAAGGGCGACAGAAGCGGCAACCATTCGTATCGGCGGAAGAACACCCGGATATCCTTTCCGTTCACCCACGCGTACTCGAACAGGAGGGTCGGAAGCATGAGAATGCCATACGGTTTGGCGATCGCGAGCAGCGCCGATGCGATCCCCGCTTTCCACCACTCCCCCTTTCTGGCGAACAGGAAGCTTAGGATGGCAAGGAGCACGAACAGTATATCGGGATAGCCCGAAAGGAAAAAGTATGCGGGAGGAAAGAACAGGAATATCGTCACGACGATACGACCCGTACGCTCAGGATAATCGATCTTCGCCAGGCGGAAGAGCGCGAGCGCGGCGAGAAACGAGAACGCGACATTGAGCCAAAAACTCAGTTCATCCTCATGGAGACCGATACCGATCTCGTGGACGCCGCGTATCACCAAGGGATACAACGGGAAGAACGCGATGCTCGAGTTCTCCTCCGTCGAGAAGGAATACCCCTTGCGGGCGATGGTCGTGTACCAAAACGAATCCCACCGGTAGTACGGGAGCTGGTTGCGTACCGCACACCGTACCCCCTCGCGGACCGGAAGGTGCGTGCTCGCCAAGCCGACCGCGGAGAGGATCGCCAGCCAACAGAAAAATATGAGGATGATCTTCTTGTCCATGACAGTGCCCGCTACGGATCGGATTGCTTTCCCGAGTGAAGCGTCGGGACAGGCTATTCACCGGACCATTATACCCCGGCGACTCCGAGAAGAACAGCGAAGCCCGGCGGTTGCCGGGCTTATCATTATCGTACCGATTCGTATCCTCCCGGAAGCCCCCGCTTCGAAAGGACGATCTGCCAGAGCTGTATGTTCCGAGCCCGAAACGATCCGGCACAGGACAGGAGGTAATACTTCCACATCCGGAAGAACCGCTCCCCGTATTTCCCTTTCAGTTCGGGCCAGTGCCGCTCAAAGTTGGCGTACCAGGCCATGAGCGTCTTGTCGTAATCCGCTCCGAAGTTATGCATGTCTTCCATGATGAACAGGTCCTCGATCGCCTTGCCGATCTGGCTGATCGACGGCAACATCCCATTCGGAAAAATGTACTGCTCTATCCAGGGATCGGTGGAAACGGAGGATCGATTGTCCCCGATGGTATGGAGCAAAAAGAGGCCATTTTCGTCCAAACATTTGCTGGCTACGCGGAAATACTCGCGATAGTTCCGATATCCCACGTGTTCGAACATACCAAGCGATACGATACAGTCGAACTTCTCGTTCAGGTCGCGGTAATCCTGCAATCGGATCTCGACCGGCAGACCCTTGCAGTTCTCCTGCGCCAGCTCCACCTGCTCCTTCGACACGGTGATTCCGACGACCGACACCCCGTACGTTTCGGCGGCATATTTGGCGAAACTCCCCCATCCGCACCCGATATCGAGTACCCGCATCCCCGGAGCGAGTTTGAGTTTCCTGCAGACCAGGTCGAGTTTTTGTTCCTGCGCCTCGTCGAGGGTCGTCGTGTCTTTCCAGTACGCGCAGGTGTAGACCAGGCGCTTGTCGAGCATGGCCTCATACAAATCATTCCCAAGGTCATAATGCTCCTCTCCGACGATGAGCGACCGCCGCTTCGTCTGCCGGTTGGTGAGGACCGCGATCACAATCTTCAGGATTGTTCCGAAGTCTTTGCGTATCTCGCTCGCCAACCCGGCCGATATGACCTTTTCAAAAAACCGATCAAGACAGTCGGCATCCCACCATCCGTCCATATAGGCTTCACCAAGCCCCAACGTACCCTGCGCCAGGATACGACCGAACACGCGTTCGTCATATACCCGGAAGTCCCACGGGTGTTCCCCGTTTATCGACACGCCCGTCCGTCCGAGCATGTCCGTGACGATCTCCATCGATCGGTCGCGTTTCGCCATACGCGTATCCTTACGGGTCTCTATAACTGAATAATATCCGATTATGGAATAAATCTGTCAAGTTCCGAAGGAGGCATACCTATCGAAAAAAGCCGCGTTCGCGGCCTTTCGTTCGAAATCGATTCACGTTTTCTATTCCCGGCAGCAGTTCATGATGTCCTCGATGACCGCACCGAGTTTCCCAAACAGGCCGACCTGATGCGCGGGCGCCTTGGGATCCGAATCGGCATCCTTGGTCTCCGGGCGCACGGGTAGGACGGGTGCGTCCATCGTTTCGCTCCCGGACGAAACGGCATCCTTGAGATCAAGCAACCCGAGGTTCATTCCCCAGAAGAGGTTCCAGAGCGAATATGCCTTATCGAAATAGTCCTTCGCCTCGCCATCGTTTCCTTGTCCGAGCGCCTTGGTCCCCACTTCGGAGAGCCGCATGCTCGCGGCAAGCAGGTGTTTCGAAATACACCAGACCTCGCCCTTGGGGTCGGTCACGACCTTCGCGAGCAGGTCCTTGCGCATTCCGCGGACGTTCTTCAGCAGTTCGAGGAACTTCTCGTCGCGCGTCTTCTCGTAGCTGAACTGGAAATGCTCCTCCAAGGAGATCAGGTTCATGATCCCGATACCGAGATCCTCCTTGGACGAGAGATCGAGCGCGTTCCCTTCCTCCTTGAACTTCTTCACCTTCTCCATGAACCCTTCGACGGATTCAAGTTTGGTATCCATATGTTCGCTTGGTATGGGATTATCGTTTGAGGAGGAAATGGACGATCAGGCTCACGACGAGCACTCCAAGAATCGGAATAATCATCTTTTGATACGGGAAATACACCTTGTCCGCGTTCTTCGCGATCAGTTTCTTGTTCGCCGCGTCGATAAGCAGGATGAGCACCGCACCGGCGAGTATGCCCGCGACGACCGGCGGCAGGCCGACGATAAGCGCCGGCCCGGTCCAGACCAGTTCCTTACGTACCGAAACGGCCGTGAAGACGATCGTCAGGATGAACACCGCCCAGAAACTCCCGGGAAAGTCCTTTTCATACTTCTTGAGCCATTTCACCGTGACGACCGAAACCGAGACGATGAGCGCCCCGATCCAGAGACCGAGCACGAGGTCGCTCACGCCGAGAAAACGAGCCAACGCCATTCCCCCGATGAGCCCTATGGGACAAAGCGGTCCGCACATAGATCGTTTGAAAATGATTGAAGTTCGCGGACAAATCCGCCCTCCCATACTAGGCCATTCCCGCCGCTTCGCCAATACCCTGGCCGGTATCCCGTTCGCTCATCCCGGTATTTCGCGTGAACTTCGACAAAAAAACCGTGACACCTTTACGGGCCACGGTTTCCACGGAGAGACCCGGTTTCGCGTCATACTCCGGATTCGGGTTCGTCATCGACCTGCGCCAGGAACGAGCAATGCAAGTCAGCATAGTAGACTCCCCCGCCGAGAGGATGGGAATAGCCCGGAATCTCAACGCCTTTTGGCAGGAGCACCGTACACACACCGATTCCCGTGACGGCAGACACCTCTCCTTCGACTCCGCCGAGTCCATTCACTTTCATCTTGAGGTCTTCCGGAGCGTATTCTCCCGGACTGATCCGTACCTTTTGCCCGATCTTCACTTTCTCCTGTTCCATTTGTATCCTTTTTTTCGCGTTTGTGTTATTGAAACGTACGTTCCCGGAGGTCTCCAGTCTAACCGATGACGATCATGAAGTAAAGCAACCGCTTCCGTATCCATCACGTGAACGGATCAGAACTCCCGTCCCAGGGTCAGTGCCCGGTATCGGATATATGGATAGAAAAAACAGGCAGAGAGTTTTCCTGCCTGTTTCGTTCATGCGGACCCGATCACGCGCGGTCGATCGCCTTCGTGAAGGTCTTCGGTTTCTTGGCGGCCTGATTCGGGACCACGAAGAATTCGTCGTTTTGGACGTAGGCGACCCCGCGAATGGACGGCTGATCGGCCAGCAGTTTCTGGCGATCCACCTCTTCCTTGGTCCGGACGTACTCAACCAGGTCGCTTCTTTTGAAGAATGCGATCAGTTCCTCGTCGGTAAGGCCGGTGTCGACACGCGGCGGCGTCATCCGCCATCCGAACTTGCCCATACCGAGCTTTACGGTTTTCGCATCGGCCGTCAGCTCGGCCTTCCGCGGGTTCGCGAAGGTGAAGAGCGCGTTGACCTGGCGATCGCGCAGGGTCGTCAGCGGACGCAGTTTTTTCAGCGCCTCGGTCTTGAGTTCGGCGACCTTCTCTTTCAGCTCCTTTTCGATCTCGTTGATCGCATCCTGGGTAGTCCCGAGTTTTCCGAGCAGCAGGTTCGCGCTTTCGATGGTTTCCGGAACGGCAGTGTAGGTCTTTTTGACGCGGGTTACGGGCTTGATAGTCATGGTTCGTCCTCCTGGAAGAATGTTGCGTAAGGTATTCGTTTGGTAAATATCTACTGAGACCATAGCGCGATACCCGTATGTGTGTTAATCTGTCGTCGACACTCGACAACTCGTGCCCATACCTATGACGAACATCAAAGGGATACTCTCGGACGTCGGCGTCCCCGACCCGGCCCAGGAACTCTATATTTCCCTTCTGGAACAAGGCGACGCGACCGCCCGAACGCTCTCCCACCGCACCGGGATCACAAGGACTTCCGTCTACGACCATATAAAGACCCTCCGCTCGATGGGACTCGTCATCGAACGGCTTATCGAGGGCACCACCATGTTCGCCGTCTCGGACGTCCGACGACTTTCCACCCTTTTGGGCGATCGCGTGGACCGGCTGGTCTCCCGCAAAGAGACGCTCGACAAGAACCTGGAGTCGCTCATACGGAAATCCGCCTCGGTCCAACCGAAGATCCGCTATTTCGAAGGCGAAGAAGGCGTAAAGCAGCTCATGAAGGATATCCTCTGGTACGACGACATTCCCCTTCTGCTGTACTGGCCGTACGAACAGATGCTCGACTTCCTCGGGGAAAAGTTCCTCCTGTGGTTCAATGACCGTCGAAAAGTCCGCAACATACCGATCCAGACGATCTGGGCGACCGAGAAGGGAAAAAAGACCGCCTCGATATTCGATGACGGCGAAGATGTGGAGCGCCGCTTTCTTTCGCAGAAAGGCGCGCCGACGATGAGCTACATCCTGTACGACCAGAAAGTCGCCTTTATCAGCTCGAACAAGGAATCGTTCGGGTTCATCGTCGAGAGTGCCGAATTCGCCGCTCTCCAAAAGCTCCAGTTCGACACCCTCTGGGCGGCGGCGAAGAAATAGAAAGGCTGAATCAATAGCTCCGTCAGTCCACGTAGCACCCTTTGCGCTTCTTCAGTTCCTTCTTGGCGGTCTTCATGAATTTCCCGAAGCTCCGGTCCTTGTCGCGACGCTCCAACGCGGACGAGCCGAAGAACTCGGCCTCTTTCCGGAGCCTGTGATAGTTTTCGTATCGTTCCCGGTTCATCTCCCCCGATCCAAGCGCGGCCAAGACCGCACATCCCGGCTCATGTTCGTGCGTACAGTCGGCAAACCGGCATTTTCCGGAAAGCGAAGCGATTTCGTCGAAACTTTCCTCGATACCGGTTTCCGTATCCGTCATCCCCACTTCCCGGACACCGGGGTTGTCGATCACTATCCCACCGTTTGCGAGGAAATACATCTCGCGCGCGGTGGTCACATGCTTTCCTCGTCCGGAATACGAGCCGATCTCGCCTGTCAGGATGCCATCCGATTCAAGAAGGCCGTTTATAAGCGACGACTTCCCGACGCCCGATGAGCCCAGAAAGCAATACGTCTTCCCTTTCTCGAGAGCGTTCCGCACCGCACCCACCCCTTCCCCGTTCACGGTGCTGGTCGTCATCACGTCGATATTCCCGAACCGTTTCCGGATTTCAGCGACCTTCGCGTCCCGCTCCTCTTCGGGTATCAGATCCATTTTGTTCAAAATGAGTGCCGGCCGTACGCCTCCGTCACGTGCGATGGCGAAGTAGCGCTCCATCCGGTTCAGGTTGTAGTCGCGGTCGACCGCCTCGACGACAAAGGCCACGTCGACGTTCGTCGCGATGATTTGGACCCCGCTCTTTCCCTCGTATCCGTTGCCCTTCCCGACGGACTTCCTCCTGATAACGGTTTTTCTCGGCAGTATCTGTTGAATCACCGCCTGTCCTCCCGCGACGTCCGAGAGTTCCACCCAGTCCCCTACGGCCGGATAGTCCTCCCGCGACGAAGCCCTGTGCATGCGCTTTCCCGTCACCTTGGCGACATATTCCCCGTCCGTATCCTTCACGCGGTATCCGCCGCGAAGCTCGGCGATCACCCGCGCGACGCAAACACCCTCCGATCCGCGCCCCGCACGGTCCGATTCGAAATAGTCATCGTATCCCAGGTCTTCAAGAGTCATCCGTTTAGGTGTTCATGCGATTCATTTCATTCGTTCGTCACTTCCGTCGTTTTCCACACCAAGGCGAATATCTGCCGCATGACGTCGGCGATATCTTGGTGTTCGATGAGCACACCCTGAATCCCACGATGCGAGACGATCTGCACGCGGTCGCCGTAGATTTCGATGGAGACATTGCTTGCATACTCGGATTCCGGAAGCGGACGCAGGTTCATGCCGAAGCGACGTTTCGTCTCTTCCTCCAGGTACTGCCGAATCGAAGGATCGAGTGTCGTAATCGCCATCCGACGGATGCCGGCAGCCCGATAGGTCTCGTTCAATTCCAGCCAGTAGTCGCGAAGAAAGTCCGGCGTGTGTTTCTGGTGCGCATAGAAGGCGACAAACGAGCGGTCCCCGATCGGCCTCCCCTTCATATCCGTCACTAATCGTGTATACAGTTCCCGTATCCCGTCGAACCCCTCGAAGTAGGAAACGTTCGCCTTCTCCTCCCCTTTCTTGCGCAGGGCCATGAGTTCCGGCAAGGCATCCTCGGCAGTCAAGAGTCGTTGTCGCGCGGCCGCGACGCATTCCTTCGGGGACTTCGCCATGAACAGGTGCTTGTCCGAGCCTGGAATCTTCAAGACGAACCCCTTTCCCACCAACGTATCGAGCACGACATAGGCCGTCGGCTTTTTGAGCCCACTCCGGACCGCGACCGTATAGGCCGTCGCCTTTTCAAGCGGAAGCAGCGCCAGGTACACCTTGGCTTCCTTGTCGTTGAGTCCCAGATTGATGAGCGATTCCATGAGTTCCATGCGCCTATCATAGGTCGAAACGAATGTAATAGTCAATATTTCTGATGAATGAATCGTATATTGTTTATTTTGCTTTATATAAATAAAAAACAGAACTTCACTTCATTCATTTATTTTGTCTATTCTCGAACACCAGCTCATACTCTGGATAGAAAAGCCCTTTCACAACCTCTAGTAAAACGACCATGAAACACTCAGTCGCCGACTTGTGGCTGGCATACATGCGTCAGGCGGGTTCCGCAGAAGCGATCCGTACCCGTATGCTTAACGATCTCCCGCATATTCTCTCTGTCATCGGTACGAGAAAGTGTAATCTGCAATGCCGACACTGCATATTCCCCCACAACGACACAGTCCCCGTCGACAATCGTACTCTCGGTATTGCCGTCGAAACGGTCGCCCGACAGATGCCACAGGGATTCGCGCTCGTCCACGAAGGCCGAACCTTCACTTTGGAGCACCTCAATTGGCTCCAGTCAGTCCGGCAAAACAGGCCCGATGTCTCTATCGGACTCATCGACAATGGATCATATGTCCGGCACCTTCCAAAGATTCTCGCCTCCGGATTCCGCTTCGATGGGCTCGATATCTCGCTCGACGGGCCGGAGGCCATCCACAACAA
Organism: Candidatus Fimivivens sp.; assembly: GCA_035560715.1. GTDB lineage: Bacteria > Patescibacteriota > Minisyncoccia > Moranbacterales > UBA1568 > JAAXTX01. The sequence continues at coordinate 27,126 of DATMYW010000026.1, forward strand.
ACAGCGATGCTCATCTACGGCGTTCCGTAATGCGCTCACAGGCATCGAGGCCGCACATGACATCCTTGCTCCGAACGGTTCGGTAAGCGTACTGACGACGCTCACAAGCCTCAATTACGATGCGCTCGTCGCGACATGCGACATACTGCCACAAAGTATCGAAGCGTGGCACGTGACGACCATTACCCCGGCCAGACCCGAGCTCATGCCGCTCTCCGTGACCGCAGAACAATTCAAGGAATCCTGGAGACAACTGAAGCAAATCAGTAAACATCGACCCGTCACGTTAAAGTTCTACTGGACAGATGATGTACCAAAACTGATTGAAGCCGTAGGGCGAAAAGTCTTCGATTGCGCATTCTCACAGGCAATCGCGGACTATTCATCGGTCCGGTTCGAAATTGACGGTATCGAGATCCGGTACTTCCCGCGTTCTATCGCCCCGAAGGAAACCTTCGTCATCGATGCCGATGCCTGCTTCCGACTCCCCTATGTCAACGCGTATTCCCTACGGGAGCTCCGGTCCGGCATATCGCGTATCGGCGAAGACCTGGCCCCGCTTACCGTCGGTCCCATCGGACCGGACAACGATCTGTCGAAACTCTACCAAGAATGTGTGCGACGATGGATCGACATGCATTTCGAACAGGCTCTCGAAAAGGAAACCGAAATTTTCATCAACACAAACAACCCACTAAGGAGGTGAGCATTATGAGTGGCGCAAGCACCGGTTCCACGGGCAAGTAAACAAATAAGGGTATACACGTGTATACCCTTTTTTATCTTTCGAGACCGCAACATCGAATCAAACTATAATTTCGAAGCACCTAGGGTTGATCCCCTTTCACCTCAGTCTAAATGGCAAAAATCACCCTTCCGCCTGTTTCGTGTCCGTCTTTTCTTCCGCAACCCACCACATCATGCAGCCACCGATTGAGGTCATGATCACACCAACGGCGACAAGTGACCGAAGAACGGATTCAGACAACTCGGTCAGCGCCAAAAGTGGAAACATCACAGACATCATCCCGAAAATGGCAATCGTCTTCCCAGCGAAATAAGAGGTCGACGCTTCAGGATTAAACGAATCCGGACGGAATGACTTCACGCTGTAAGACGAATAGAACGTAACGATTTCAACCGAGCTTCTCACAGGAAGACTCGTCGAGACGATTACTGCACTCAAAAAAAAAGACGGATTCGGATTAGTGGACCATATTACGAGATAATACATCTCGGCCATACTCGTCACCATGGCCGCAAGCAAGAGACATAGCCATTGTCTTCGCCCGGCTTTCGGATATTCTTCAATAACCATTGGCCGCCCGTACGACGAGGCCCAGAAAACGACAATCGAAATAAGAAATGCGACCGAGAGCAGGTTTGCCTTTCTGATTACTTCTCCAAGCAGATTCGGGGAGGACACGACTTCCGACCGGAAGACCGTCCATACGAGAACCGACGCCTCGGGAACCAGGGAGAGAAGGAAGGAAACTGTGACCGCCAGACTGATAAAGAGAGGAGCCAGGCGAATCGGTTTCTCCCTAAACGACCGAACGGTCATCAACTCCGAGAGCAGCAAGAGTCCCAGGAAAACACAGACTGCCACCGTTCGGAATCCTCCAGCCTGTTCTAGCTGGACAGTGAACAACATAGCAATCAGCAAGACGAATAGTCCGAGTGTCCCTATGCCGATAATCCTCGTCATCCACCAGGACATTGAATAAAGCGCTTTCATTGGTATGTTTCCTCGTGTTTTGAGTTTGCCCACGTACCGTGGGAAGAGCTGAATTTCATATGTTAATGATCGCGGGTATCCTAACGCGAAGAGCCGTATTTGGCAATACCGCCAGTGCAGCAAACAAACTTAGGAGCCCCCCTCCGTGCCGATCATGTCGCGATGTTGAAAATCGTAATTGGTGGCGCAAGCACCGGCTCCGCCGGCAAGTAACCAAAAGGGTATACACACCGTATACCCTTTTTATCGGTTAAGAGTAGAAACGGATCAGACCGGATCTTCGTCAATGTCGCGAATGTCGGATTGCTTCGCTCTTCTCCGAACGTTTCATGATATAGAAATCCTTTCCCAGCGTTTTCTTGTATTTCATTGCCTTCCTCCTGTTTTTCGTAATAATCAGTTTATGTCTCCCCGTTTCGGAAGCGATGACGGCGACCTCTTGTCGTGCCGCTTCGTCGAACACCTTTGTCCGCTTGTAGAATTCGTCGATCTGCTTCGCTATCCCCTCGTCGATGAAGACCTCTATCAGATAGTTACCGAAGATATTGAAATAGTAGTTGTCCTTTTCGGATATCCTCTTTGCGGAAATGTGATATTGGAACAGATTGCCATCGAACTCGGCTTTCAGTTTCCGGTCCAACGGTTCGTTATGCGTCACGGTGATCAGGACCTGCCTTGTCCGCTTTGACATGCTCCGAAGGAGCGACTGCTCGGTTTCCGGTCGCAGATAGAAAAACCATTCATGCGGATTGTAGACGAATATCGGCTCATCGGAATCCATACCGTCCGAGAAAATCCGGAACGCGTTCCCGCTCCAGAATGAGTCCAACTGATTCAGGCTTCGGAAAAAATAGACCACCTTTTCCTTTTCACCCACGCCCAGAATCCCCATCGCCGACGACTTCGAGACATACCGTCGTTCCGCGGAATCGAAGAAGTCCCTCATGTCGTGGATCCACTCCAGGTTCAATGAGACCGTCTTCCCGGCAACAACGACCTTTTCCTCCTCTTTCAGCTTCCTCAGCGCCTTGTATACGCCCTGCTTGGTGACCCCGGCACGCAAATCGGCGACATGCCGTATCAGCTCCGTCGTCGAAACGGACCCGTCGAGCAGGACTTCCAAAATCTGTTCTTCGATCGTCGGATTTTCCGTTCTTTTCATGTCCGAAGCATAGCGAATACGAATAATAAAGTAAACTCTTCGTTTACTTCGTTGCTTTATCGGCGGTATTTTTTGTAAATAATTCAAATTCGCTGTTGAATCCCGTTGCGACACAAGGTCGTACGATCTCTTAACAAACTACAGGAGAAACCATGCCACTATGCGGATTCAACCCGAAAATGCTCACCGGGCTTACCATGCTTGCCCAGGGCCTCTACGAACAGGCGATCAAACGGTCGGCCGAAGACGAGGTACCCATCGAACGAGCCTTCGAAATCGAGGTCGAGGAAATGAACATCTTCCTTACCAAGCTCGACGAGACCTACTACGAGGAACTGCGCCCGAAAAACAATGTCAAGGACGCAATGGAAAAGCTCATTGGCTGGCTGGCATTCTATCCGAAGAAATAGCGTCCCGCTCCCCTGATAAGCCTACGTCGCTCCTTATTGGTAGCGGCCTTTCGTATCGCATGGATGACAGCGCCAGCACCGGCTCCGCCGGAAAATAGGCAAAAGGGTATACACGTGTATACCCTTTTATTTCGGTTGAGAACAGAAACGAATGAGACTAGCTCTTCACAAGAAGGTACCTAAACCCTTTTCCCGCTCCTTCACCAGCCCTGACAAGGAATCGTTCGGGTTCATCGTCGAGAGCGCCGAATTTGCCGCTCCCCAAAAGCTCCAGTTCGACACCCTCTGGAATGTGGCGAGGAAATAGGCACTCCACTTCGTCTTTCCACGGACGAATGACGAAAAGAAAAATCCGCGAGCGGATTTTTCCGTAAGCGGATCATTTCGATTATTGCGGAATTCGCATCCTGTGTTTCGGCCTTCCTTTAAGGTAATACCAACTGTCGAGCGCCTCCAAGTTTTCGACAAGTTTGACTATTCCCTTATGAAGAACCTCCGATCGTTCATAGATATCAGCCGGACGGAGACTGACGATAAAGTCGCCGCCACCTGGCACGATCGCCCATCTTACGTCTCCAGACTCATGCGAGTTCTCATTATGGATTCTGATCATTCCGCAGAATCGGAGCCATCGGGTCGCGAAGCTTCCTGAATACTGAAGTTTAATGGCGACACAGGGAAACGCGGATTGCGTGATAGTGCGTCGTGCATGTCCTTCACAGGAGCCATATGTCTCCAGCCCGAGCCGGTTGATCATATCAACCAAAGGTCTGATTTTTTCGTCCACTATTCCCTCCGTGGTTTATATTGTTTCACCGTTTACCCGACCGTCAACTGTACTCCGATCGTTCGATCCTGTCCAGCCCCCGTGTGTCTTTCACCTGAAGTACACATTCCGCCGGCCGTACGAAAAACTGCTGCTTGACGGTGAACACTACGAGCGGCGCAAGCACCGGCTCCGCCGGCAAGTAACCAAAAGGGTATACGCGAAGTGCGTATACCCTTTTCTTGCTGACCATTCTATTCAATTACATAACTTATCGAAAATTTTGAATCCGGAAAAGTCCGCAACGGTTTTTTAAGTATAATCCTCCGCTTTTCCTGCATATTAAATTCAATTGGGGTATCACAATATATATCGACCAGGAGATTAACAAATCGATAGTAATTCTCAGTATCTTCGTAAAGCATCTTCGGAAGACTATGGTCCTCAATGAATTTCTGTAACTCAGGAAAAAGGTGTCCAAACATTATAAATTTCCCATTATCTGATCCGTCTATAAACTCTTGCAGGATCACCGAGATAGACTCGGTCCTATCAATTTTTGGATGCAGTGCTAAATTGCAGTAAAAATTGAGGTATTTATACCGAGAATAGTAGCTATTAATTTCAATCACTTTTCGTATCCTAGAAAGGATATATACCACTTGATCCTCTCTTTTGATATCCTCACTCAAAG
>DATMYW010000027.1:0-3354 GCA_035560715.1 Candidatus Fimivivens sp.
GGATGGACGTCGAGTGCCAGATGAGGGAAACCTTTCAGCTCGTCGAGTAGCATGTTCATCGCCTTGCGCGCCAGTCCCCGCCGTTGGAACTTCGGCACGATGACGAGCCCGCTGATATACGCGTGATCGGCATCCTTCACCACATACGATATGTCCCCCACTATCACTCCGTCCTCCTCGATCAGATAGACGATATCGGTATTGATCCACTCCAAAAACTCCGAGTCGGTGAATCCCCAGTTATAGACGATAAGATCTTTCGCGGTCTCCTCTATCCCGAGCAGCACCGCCGTATCGTTTTCCGTCGCACGTATCAGGTTCATAGGATATCGCGTCACTTCAATGGCAGCGCCTGATTCCCTTTTCGAATCAAGAGTCATTCATCTTCTGAAACGAACCCTTCGATCATACCCTCCTTTTCAAGGTAATCTCGCACAAGAGTGAAGAGGCGTTCGTGGCCGACACTATCAGGATGAGCACTGTCGACAAAGCGATCGGCGAAGTTCTCCTCGGTCAGGGTATCGAACAGTTCGAGTTTCGCCATACCCTTCTCGCTACAGACCTCCGATATATAGCCGTCGTATTCCGCGACCAGTTCATTCGAGAAAAGAAGTCCTTTGGAGCGTTCCGGATTTACCGGCGTGAGTCCGAGCGAGATAACAGTGCAACCGAGCTCCTTCCCGGTTTCGATCAATTTGCCATATGCGTCCTTGAACGCTTCGGGTGGCGTGAGCGTGCCGGTCGTCTTATTGTTCGGACAGCTGTCATTGAGCCCGCTCGAAAGCATCAGAAGGTTCTTCCCTGTCGGATCGATCCGCACGAAAAGTTCGTTTCGCAACCGTTCCGCGAGCCGTGGTACCGTCTCACTCGGGATTCCGAGGACGTGGACCTGGATATTGTTCCCCTTCCCGATATTGTAGTGCAGGTCGACATACTTGCGCAGGCGTGCGGCCCATCCGCCTTCCGCATCCCACTTCCCATAGACGACACTGTCCCCGACGATGAATATATTCGGCATAATCAATTTGTATCATTCTCAGCGCTTGGCGCATCTGAAGCATGCTTCATACTTTTTGAGGCGTTCAGCAGGAAACCTTCCATTTCATCCGAAGAAATGAGAACTTCAGAAGCGACTGGATCGGAAAATACGGACCTTAGGTATTCATGCTCCTTCATCGGAGTTCCGACCAGGGGATCATACAGAGTCCCGTCACATTCACACGCCACATGTCCTCCCCAGGACACCGTCCCCTTGTACCGAACAGGTTTAAGTGTTGCGGTGTTGATCGAATCGACCTTTTCTCCCTCTATCAGCAGTATCGAAGGCATTCCTCCCTCGGAACATACCAATCGGGCGACATCGACTGCCATCGAGGCACAACTCGCCGCATGCGTTCCATCCAAAGAATATCCGTTTTCCAATCGGACAGACTGGTCCGAAATATATTTTTCCGCCTGCAAAAAACGTTCCTTCTCCGGCTTTTCCTGCAATCCGGACGTCATCTCGATCACATTTTTCATATTCGCTTCGTTCCGTTCCCGACTCCTTCAACCATTTCGCCAAAACCAGAGGATCGTATCCACCCTGACCCATCCCTCCCATTTTCCCACGCCGCCGGAATATTACAAGGACACCCCACCTGTATCGGGCCCATTGAATCACTTATCACCCCAAAAAGGTACATGACCCCTTTTCCGATTTCGGACCAACATCTTCGTTCTAAAATCGATTCTATCGAAACCGTTTCTGGGAGAAACGACGAAGGGCCTGACGTGTTGCATCAGGCCCATTTTTTCAACATTCAATGGTTCACGTTCCACCCGGGGTGACGGTCCGCTCGCCGACTTTTACGATCCCGGTCGGAGTGTCCCCGCATTCGTACACGACGAAACGGATTTCTTTCTTGAACTGGTCCGCCCATTCCTGGATCGGAATCGACGTCCAATCCCTGACGAGGTTGGTTCCCAGTTCCGTCGTTGCCAGGACCGCTCCATCCCTGAGCCACTTGGGAACGTACTTCGCCTGCCCTCCTTCCCCATCACCGTCCGAAAGGGTCACCGATCCGACCCCGTCGACGTAGAGACAGATTTCCGCCTGTTCGCGGAGGCATGTCCCCAGCACGATGATCGTCAGCCTCCCTGCACAGAGCGCCCCGCGAATCAATTCCGCGTCCCGCGACGGGTGTTTGAACCACTCGAACACGTTCGCGAACGTATCCCTCGGAGGCGCCGTGTGGAGATACGTCGCAAGCGTCGTGAGATACTCGTCCGGTGCGACGCGATCCAACCATCGCCGAACCTTGAATATCGACATCTCTTCGGTCGACAGGACGCGGAACTCATTGATCATTCCGAATATAACCGCGTTTGCTTCGAGCCACGGCAGGGGAAACTTCATGCTTTTCCCATCAAGTATCGCCGTTTCAGCGCTCCCGACGAACCCTATGACGGCCTTGATCCCTGACGATCCGCGATTCAGGGCGATTGCCAGACCGTACGGATTCCGGTCGGTCCGGGTGAGTTGAGCGATAATCGCTTCTTTTTTCATGTCGTATTCCCTCCATGTGTTTCAGGATGTGTAAGACGGATATGTGAAAAAACAGGAACACTCCATACTAGCGTACCTGGCGGGACAGTCAAGGATTCCGACGCTTTTCCGATTTCGCCGGAAAACCGAGTCTCAAATAAGCCTCTTTCGATACATCTTCTATCCAATAGCTTGGAAACGTTTAGTTGATTTTCGCGATCGGAACATTCAAATCGATTCCCAGATGGAGCCGTTCGGTATTGTAGTACTCAAGATATACCGGAAGGATACGGTTGTACACCCGGACATCGGTCCTGACCTCGCGGAGGCATTCTTCCTGCAGCGTCCGGTTGAACCGTTCGACATACGAGTTGTCGTTCGGTTTCCGAACCCGCGAATGTCGGTGCAGGATCTTGATACGTTCGCTGAAGTGGGTCGAGAACTCCGGACCGTGGTCGGACTGGATGCATCGGAATGGGAACGGGGCCAATCCTTGTGCCCGTCTCAGAAATTCAACACTCCTCCTCGCACTGATCCGGTCGACGGCCCAGGCATAGCTCCACCTCGAATGCACGTCGATCAGGGTATATACGTAGATCCGTCTCGTCCGGTCCACCATGAGATGGATGGTGTCGACCATCACTAAGTCCCCGGGAGAAGCCACTTCGGGACGTGCCTTCGACAGCGGTAGCCGTTTCCATGGACTCCGCTGCTACACGCGTCCCGCCGCATCCGGTTTCCGTTTCACCGAATTAAGGCTCACCGATACCCCGTCGTTTTTCAGATGCCGATGGACCACCTCCGCACATCGTTCGTATTTCTTCTTG
>DATMYW010000028.1:0-16270 GCA_035560715.1 Candidatus Fimivivens sp.
GGCACACGTTTCCGCTTATTGCGGTGGCGCGTGCGCTTCGTGTGCGATCGACCACGCCGGTCAGCTTTCTGTACCTCGGTCCGAAGGGTATTTTCGGACGGGACGCCATGGGGGTCGAGTCGATACCTTCTCGGATCATCCTTTCAGGAAAGGTTCGCCGGTATTTCTCATTCGCGAATTTCACGGATCCTTTCAAGATCCCGGTAGGTTTCCTCCAGGCCCTTTGGCATCTCTACTCCTTCATGCCTGATGTCGTCTTCGCGAAGGGCGGATCCGTGTCCGTTCCGGTATGTCTTGCCGCCGTCGCTTTGAGGATTCCCATCGTCTTGCATGATTCGGACGCCGTCGCCGGAAAGGCGAACGTGTTCCTGTCGACATTCGCTTCGCGTATCGCCGTGGCATACGGATCCGCCGCCGCAGCGTTTCCGTCAAGGAAGACCGCGATTACCGGCAATCCGGTCCGGGCGGAGATGCTTCAAGGTAACGCGAATCGCGCGAACTCATACTTCGGTCTTTCAGCCGAGCGACCGCTTGTATTGGTGCTCGGTGGGAGTCTCGGGGCTCGTGCACTCAATACGGCGGTCGCGCGCATGCTTCCGGATATCATCCGTGAGACACAGGTCCTGCATCAGACCGGAGAGAAGAATTATCGTGAAGCGGTTTCACTTGCCGGAGAATACGGCATCAAGGCGGGACGGGACGGATACGTGGCGGCCCCGTTCCTGTCCGGAACGGAACTTGCCGACGCGCTCTCGCGGGCGGATCTCGTCATTTCTCGGGCAGGTGCGGGTGCCGTTTCCGAACTCGCGGCCTGTGGCAAGGCGGTCATACTCGTACCCCTGGCATCGGCCGCCAATGACGAGCAGCGGATGAACGCATACGAGGTCGCGGCAATTGGCGCCGCGGTCGTACTCGAGGAGGCGAATCTGGGTGAACATATGCTTTCTGCGAAGGTCGATTCGCTCCTGCGTGACCCGGTACTCCGCACGACTATGTCCGACAAGATCCGAGCGTTCCATAACCCCGCTGCCGCGGATATGATCGCGGACGGTATCATCTCGCTTACGTCGCGGTCATGAGAAAAAGAATTCATATCGTTGGCATAGAGGGAGCGGGAACGTCCGCTTTGGCGACACTCTATCATCGTCAGGGGCATCGGGTCACCGGATCCGATACCGGCGATCGTTTCTATGCCCCCATCCTTGATAAGGAAGGCATACGCGTTTTCTCGTCGTTCGATGCCGATCACGTTGAGTCCGATACCGATCTGGTCGTCTACTCGACCGCCTATCCGCGGAATCCCGAGCTTGATCGTGCGCGGGAACTCGGTATCCGTACACTGTCGTATCCAGAAGCGGTCGGGGAACTCACGCGCGAGAAGATGAGCCTGCTCGTCTGCGGCACGCATGGTAAGACCACGACCTCGGCAATGCTCGCGGAAACGCTTCGCGCTGCCGGAAAAGACCCGTCCGCGATCATCGGGAGTCGCGTCCGCGATTGGGAAGGGAACGCGCTGTCCGGTCTCGGGGAGACGTTCGTTCTCGAAGCGGATGAATATCAGGACAAGCTTTCATACTATTATCCATTTGCGGCGATTTTGACGAGCGTCGACTGGGATCATCCTGATTTCTTTCCAGACGAGGAGCGGTATCGTGACACGTTCCGGAGGTTCGTCGGGCGCATTCCGATGCACGGCACGTTGGTGTATTCCGCTGATTCGGCATCCGTGCTGTCCGTCGCGGAGGGAGCGAGGTGTCAGCGAATCTCGTATGGGTTCGATGGGAGTGCGGACGTCCGGATCGTTTCCCGCGAGACGGTATCGGCAGCGGAATCCGGACCGGAAGGCGTCCGTCAGCGATTCGCGATCGAGACCGCAGGCGGATCGCTCGGGATATTCGAACTGCGTCTCCCGGGGAGACACAATGCCCAGAATGCCGCCGCTATAATAGCGCTGTGTTCGTTCCTCCGTGTCGATATGGAATCCGTACGGATCGCACTTGCCACGTTCGCGGGCACGGCACGGCGGAGCCAGTATGTGGGGGAGCTTCGTGGCGTCCCGGTCTTTGACGACTACGCGCATCATCCCGAGGAACTCCGCGCGACGATCGCGGCGTTTCGTGATGCCTATCCGGATCGGCGGCTGGTCGCGGCGTTTCATCCGCATACCTTCACCCGGACGAAGGCGCTCCTCTCCGAATTCTCGCAGAGTTTCGACGATGCCGCGCGCGTGATCGTCCTCGATATCTACGGCAGCGCCAGGGAGACGTCCGGCGGCGTCTCGTCCGCCGACCTGGTACGCGAGATCAACCGGTTCGTTCCCGGAAAGGCCGAATATGTGCCGACGATTCCCGAGGCGATCGGGGTGCTCCGTTCCACGCTCGGTACGGACGATCTCCTCGTCACGTTCGGAGCCGGCGACGTGTACAAGGTCGCGGAAGGGGTGGTAGGGAATCTCAAACAGCCGTGACCATGAAAGAAATTTCAGAAAACCTGATCGTCTCGAAGCGGACGCCTGGCGAAGCATCGAAATCCGACGCTGCGCAGTCCGCTGTCCGCGAATCTTTTTCCGGATCGGACATCCCAAAGGAAACCGTCCGGGAAAAGATGACACGGAGAGAGTTCATAAAAACACTCGTCATTTTTTTGGGAGGCGCGTCGGTTTTCGGACTTTCCTCGTGCGGAAAAAGGGAAACGGGACCGGACGATGATATTGATATTGAACATCTCCCTCCCGATTTTTGGTTTAAAGTGATCACGAACATATACGAGCGCTTCGGCGAGGAACCCTCTCCGATGCAGATTCGGGCGCATGCGATCATACGGGCGCTCGGCATCCCTTCAGGTCAGGTTTCCGCGCTTACTTCGACGCCGGAGGAGGTCCGAACCGAACGACGGACCGATGAAATTATCGCGAGTCGTCTTACGAACGATGCCGGGGTGGAAATCCTGCCGAAGCATATCGCGTCGTCCGATATCCTCGATCTGTATCCGAACGGTTTGCCGGCAGACTTGAAAGAGGGACTCGATCCGGCCGTTCGGGAAATGTTCGAAATCCGGTACGAGCACGCCAAGGAACTCTATCGGAAGTATGGCGAGACGCATGATGACGAGGTCGCTCTTGAACAGGAGAGCTATTTCCGACTTCCGGGCGGAGTCGATCTTTTGACGGTCGGCTATACGCACACAGAAAAATATCAGAAGGTTCATGGCGATTATCTTGAACGCCTTGCGCGGCGGGCATCGGTCATAGCCGTCGAAAAATTTTCCGATGTCCCGTATGGAGACAGTCTCGAGATACGATTCGAAGAAGAATTTGGACGAAGCGGCCATTACGATGTGTTCATGCATAGGGCGAGAAACGCCGGTTTCCGTGGACTGTTCGCGGAGGTCGATACGAGGGATACGCGTCAAGATCTCGAGGATTTCATCGACTGCGATCAGAAGGAGGCCCCGGTCGTATTTTTGGATATTTTTTATGAAAAATATTTAGACTATATCAGGAAGGAACACCCGGCGTTGTTTGAGGAAATACGAACGAAAGATCGGTTTGAGGAGCTGTTACGTCGGCAATTGACGCGGAAACATGGAATAACATACGAGGCATTCGATAAGTCGCGCCAATTCGTCGATCATAGGGTGGTCGGAATAGACGGCGAGTACGTCCCTGATCCAAGCGGTCTCGAGTTCGGACAGATGATGTTTGGCGACGCTCTTTCCGCCATTAAACTGCATCTTATCGCAAGACTGATGGCGGATGGGAAGATCACAAGCGGACCAATCTTGGATATCCAGGGATCAGGGCATCTTTCGAATAAGTCTTTTTTTATCCGGTATCCCGAATATGCCATGGAGGTCGTGTTGCGGACATTGCCGGAACTTCTGTCGTTTCACGGTTTGCCCGAAATGATCGTGAACGATCTTGAACGTCCCGACTGGCCGGAAATTGTCCGGCAGGTTGCCAAGCTGGCCTTTGCACGAACCACGGATGATCCGAACAATATCGAGCCGTTCTTCTGCGACTATCTTGATGAGTACGGTATCGACCCGAAAGAAGTCATCCCGTCTGACGACGAAATCGGTCGTATCATGGAAAAGACGGGACGAGGCGTACGGAACAGGTTTGGTGCCGAAGTCGGCATCTGATTGCGGTTCGACGAGTATTTTATGCTACAATGAAGGCATCGAACGGTCGGTTTGAGAGCCGAAATCATATGGAATTCCGTAGCAATATCCCGCTTGCGCCGTACACGACCTTCAAGATCGGAGGCCCTGCGAAGCTGTTCGCGGAGGTTTCAGACGCGAGCGAGGCGGCGCGCGGTTTCGAGCGTGCTGCGGAGGAACGACTGCCCGTATTCGTCTTTTCCGGCGGCAGCAACATCCTGTTTTCGGATAGCGGCTTTCCCGGCCTCGTGATGAGAATCACCGATGGCGGCTTCCGTATCCTCGAAAACGGCCGGGTATCGGCCGGAGCTGGAAAATCGTTGTCCGAGGTCGTTCGCGCCAGTTGCCAGTCGGGACTGTCCGGGATGGAGAAGCTCGCAGGCATACCGGGTTCGGTCGGCGGTGCGGCGAGAGGCAATGCGGGAGCATTCGGTATCGAGATCGGTGATCTGATCGTCTCCGTGAAGGCGCTTGACCGTACGACTGGGATGGTGAAGGAGTACCGCAGGGAGGAGTGCGATTTCGGATATCGCATGAGTCGTTTCAAGAAACATCAGGAGCTCGTCGTCCTCTCGGTCGAATTCAGGCTTCAAACAGGAGCTGACCCGATCCGATTGATGGCCGTCGCTGACGAGACCATGGCCGTGCGTGAGGCCAATCATCCGCAGGACGCGCTTTGCGCGGGGTCTTTCTTTATGAATCCCGTCGTCAGGGACGAAGGACTGAGGGAGGAATTCAGGCTTGATTCGGGAAAGGATCCGAAAGGGGACCGGCTTCCGGCCGGATGGGTCATTGATCAGGCGGGGCTTCGCGGCAAGACCATCGGGCATGCGAAAGTCAGCGACCTGCATCCGAATTACATCGTGAATATGGGTGGTGCGACCGCGGAGGAAGTTTTGACGCTCGTTTCCATCGTGAAGCAGCGTGTCAGGGACGCGTTCAATATCCAGCTGCTGGAAGAAGTGCAGTTGATCGGGTTCGGTCACGAGTCGTCGAAGCACCGCAGAATAAACGGCTTATCATAGACAGTTATCCGTCAGCGAAAGGAACCGTCGCTTGGGAGCGTATGATGAGGGGCGCGTGGGAGGTGTACAGCAGATAATCCGTAAGGGAAGCATATGAATACGAAGTTTTTGGCGAAGGACTGCAAGATCCTGGAAAGCGAGCAGGAGTATATCGAGAAGCGCCTTGCCGAAATCGAGGGCCTGTTCGACGTAAAATCGCTCTTCGAGATCGAGGTTGCCAAGGACAAGAAAGGATTCTTCCGGGTGGAGGTGAACGTGAGCGACGCGCGCGGCCTGATACGGGCTGAAGAGACGAGTAAGGGCGTCGAAGCTTCGATCGATCTGGTTATCGACAAACTTCGCGTACAGATCGTGAAGGAGAAAGACAAACGGCGTGACCTGAAGGAACGTGGCGGACGTTCGATCAAAAAGGGCCTGGTCATCGACGAATCGGCACGGTTCTAATCGTACGCATGTCCATGTAAAAGGGCGGGTGTCGTGCGAATAATCGGTTTTCTCTTTAATAATAAAGCTACGAGGAGGTGTATCATCAAACATCACATTTCAAAACGTCACCCGACGGAGATCGCGGGTATCCGCGAGGATCTCATCGAATTCGGGCGATCAATCATGTCGTCCGGTGCTGAAAACGTGTTCAGTCTGTTGAGTGGCATGATGGAAGGTATCAGGCAAGAGTGGTCCGGTGATATCCTGCGTGGGCGTGTGAGGCTCGCTTCCCTCCTTCAGGAAGCGCTCCACGCCGCTTCGGATTGCGCCAATGCCATTTTTCTGATTTCCGAAGCTGAAGGCGTGAAGGCGTACTGGCCTTACCGGATGTCTCCCTTCGAAGTTGGGCGGCAGATCGTTCATCTTCGATATGACCGGACATGTCTCGTCGTGCGTGGCATACTCGAAGGAGTCGGTCGCCCCGCATCGGATTCATGCCCGGTTGTTCGCAGTCTCCTCGCGCTTCTGTCCGCATTTGAACGGATTCACGCCCTGTGTGAGCCGTTCATACGAATGGAATCGGAATAGTCATTCCCTCCCTGTTAAAGCCGGATTTCGGCCTTTGACGGGGAGGGTTTTTGCTTCTACAATGGGAAGAAGCATAGTCAACAGGTAACAAAGAACATATAGCTGGGAACAGTAAGCCGGGTCCTTACACGGATATTGGGGAGTACCCCGAAGACGAATGAGCGGATATCGCGGAATTTTTCGGAGAGTTGTTGATTGCCATCTGTATATTGTTCATCGATACTATGGATTTTTTGAAAAACATATTCGGTTCCAATGAACGTGTGGTCGGCTCGCTTCGTCCGTTGGTCGTGGCGGTGAATACGTTCGCGGAGACCGTCGGTAAACTTTCCGATGAGGGGCTTCGCGCAAAGACCGACGAGCTCCGCAGGCGGCTTGCCGACGGCGAAACGGAAGACGATATCCTTCCGGAGGCGTTCGCCGTGGTACGTGAGGCGGCCGGCCGAACGATCGGTGAACGGCACTACGATGTCCAGCTTATGGGCGGTGCCGTCCTGCATCAGGGCAAGATCGCCGAGATGAAGACGGGCGAAGGGAAGACGCTCACGTCGACTCTGGCGATCTATCTCAACGCGCTTTCCGGGAAGGGCGTCCATGTGGTCACCGTCAACGACTATCTGGCATCGCGCGATTCCAATTGGATGGGCAGGGTCTTCCATTTTCTCGGCCTCTCGACCGCCTGCATCCTGCAACAGGGAATCTCGTACCGGTACGAGCCGAACGTGACCGATACGAACGAGGTATCCGTCGAACACGAGAACCTCGTCCCGGTGACGCGCCGCGAGGCCTATGCCGCGGACATCACGTACGGCACGAACAACGAATTCGGGTTCGACTACCTCCGTGACAACATGGTCGGCGCCCTTTCGGACATGGTCCAGCGCGAGCTTCACTACGCGATCGTCGACGAGGTCGACTCGATCCTGATCGACGAGGCGCGTACCCCGCTCATCATCTCGGCGCCGGACACCGAATCGACCAAGCTCTACGGGCGTTTCGCGAAGATCGTCCCTCGCCTCCGCGCGGAGAACGACTATGTCCTCGACGAGAAGTTCAAGACGGTTACCCTGACCGACGAAGGGATTACCCGCGTCGAGGAACTCCTCGGGATGCCGAACCTCTACGACCAGGGGAACATTCAGTACGTCCATCACCTCGAGCAGTCGCTCAAAGCGCAGTTCGTCTTCCATCTCGACCGGGACTATGTCGTGCGCGACGGCGAGGTGCTCATCGTGGATGACTTCACGGGACGTATCATGCACGGGCGCCGGTACAGCGAGGGTCTGCATCAGGCGCTCGAGGCCAAGGAAGGCGTGGCCGTGCAGCGCGAGTCCCGGACCTTGGCGACCATCACGTTCCAGAACTATTTCCGCCTGTACAAGAAGCTCGCCGGCATGACGGGTACCGCATCGACCTCCGCCGAGGAATTTTCCAAGGTATACAAGCTCGACGTGGTCACGATCCCGACGAACAAGATTCTTGTCCGCAAGGACCTGCCCGATATCATCTACAAGACGGAGGAGGTCAAGTTCCGCATGATCGCCGAAGAGGTGAAGCGGATCCATTCCACCGGTCAGCCGATCCTTATCGGCACTATCGCGATCGAAAAATCCGAATATCTGTCAACGCTCCTGGAACGCGAGGGCGTGAAACACAATGTTCTCAATGCCAAGCAGCACGAACGTGAGGCGTCGATCATCGCCGGAGCCGGACAGACGGGCGCCGTCACGATCGCGACGAACATGGCCGGCCGTGGGACCGACATAAAACTCGGTGACGGCGTGCGGGATCTCGGAGGACTCGTCATCATCGGTACCGAACGTCACGAGGCGCGGCGTATCGACAACCAGTTGCGCGGTCGCGCCGGGCGTCAGGGCGACCCTGGCGAGACGCGCTTCTTCATCTCGCTCGAGGACGAACTCATGCGGCGGTTCGCCGGCGATCGGCTCAAGAACATGATGAACACGATGGGCCTGCCCGATGAGGAGCCGATCGAGAGCGGGGCGATCTCCAGGATGATCGAGAGCGCGCAGACCAAGATCGAAGGTTTCAACTTCGATATCCGTAAGCACGTTCTCGAGTACGATGACGTCATGAACAAGCAACGCGAGGTCACGTACCGAAAGCGGCGCGAGTCGCTCGGTGCGCCGGTCATGAGCGATGTGACGAAGGCGCTCCTTGACGAGGAATTCGACAAGATGATCGCCTTCCACTGTGCGGGACACGAGGCCGAATGGGCCGTAGGTGAGATTGCCACTGAGGCCAACGGGCTCTTCCCCGTACTTGACGAGAAGGCGGCGCTCGATACGTTCGAATCGATCCGGGACGACCGCTCCAAGGATGAGGAAGAGAAAAAGACGCTCATTCGGGAATTTCTCGCGACCGAGGGCGGCAAGGTTCTCGCGGCGAAGGCGGACGCGATCCCGAATGAGGCCTGGGACCAGATCCAACGGATCCTCTACGTGCAGGCGCTTGATCAGCTCTGGATGAACCATCTCGACGAGATCGAATACCTTCGGCAGGGTATCGGTCTGAGGGGCTACGGGCAGCGCGACCCGCTCGTGGAGTACAAGCGTGAGGCGTTCAATCTGTTCACCGGACTCCTCGACGCGGTCCGCAAGACGTACCTCCTGACCGTGCTCAAGATTGAGCCTGCGGCGACGGCTCCCATATCTGCGCCGTCCGAACGAAATATCATCCTCTCAGGCGCGGACGATTCGCCGTCGCAGTTCGGTACCGCTGACGGGGAGGGTGGAAAAGAACATACGGTGAAGTCGGAACCGCTGCATGCCGAAGCGACCGTCGGCCGCAACGATCCTTGCCCGTGCGGCAGCGGGAAGAAGTATAAGAAGTGTCATGGGGCGTGACATGCGCTTTGAAGCGGGAAACCTCAATAGCATATCAACGGGGAGCATCCCGAATTGAAAGGGAGGGTAATAGGCGACCTCGTTCCTGACACGTCACTCATGCATACGGGAAATTTTGCCGTCAAGCGGGTGTCGCATCCCAAGGGCCTGAAAAAGAGTCTGACACATCATCGGATGCTGATGCGAAGACCTTGATAATCCTCCTCTCAGGCAGTTGGCTTACCAGGCTTGTCAATGACGGAACCGAGACGATCGTATCGAATCAGGGAGAGTACCTCATCTATGAGGGCTCCGAGCCGCATGAGAACGAAGCTCTGGAGGAAAGCCGGCTGATAGTCGTCCGTTAGAGAACGTGAACCATCATGAGTCGTGTCGCAGTATGAAGAAAAATATACTCACGCTGTGCATCATCGAAAAGGAAGGAAAAATCCTGCTCGGCATGAAGAAGCGCGGGTTCGGCGCGGGTCGCTGGAACGGGTTCGGCGGCAAGGTCGAAGAGAGTGAGTCGATCGAAGACGCCGCGAGACGTGAGGTTTTCGAGGAGTGTGGACTCATCGTGAAGTCGCTCGTGAAGAAAGGTGAAATACGCTTCGAATTCGACGACGGAACGCCGGGACGAATCGTACACATATTCAAAGCGGACGATTTCGACGGTGAGATCAAGGAGTCCGACGAGATGCGACCGGAGTGGTTCGAAGCGGATGCCATCCCGATAAAGGAGATGTGGGCGGCCGATGCGTACTGGTTCCCGATGTTTTTGGAGGGCAAGTCGTTCGAAGGGGAGTTTCTGTACGATCGACCGACCACGCCTGATCGTGCGGCGGTTATCGTGAGGAAGGATCTCTGTGAGCGTGCCGAACCTGGCGAGCGATCCCTCCCAAAACCTCGTTAAGTGCGTGTCGGTGTTGCGTTGACGGTGAGTTATCGCAATATAAAGGGCCTGACCGCAGCATCACCGAAGTGAACGCACGATCAGGCCGGGGCTATGGCGGAGTCGCTGAACAAGCCATAGTTCCTTTAGCATACGCCGTTTCGCATTTCTGTCCAGGTGACGGTTCCCGTGAACAAAAAAACCGCCAGAAAGATCTTTAACTGCCTGTTTGCAGGATCTTTTCTGGCGGCAAACGTTCGGTGTCCCCCTCACCCAACGTTTACTCACCGGGAGGTGAGCGTGTATCGTCGACCGATGCCAAAGTACTGCGATAAGGTGGAACCCCGGCCGTCGTCATCGGACCGATATCGGATGTTTCGTGCGATCGCCGGACCGGTGCCGCGCATGGAACCCGGTCCACATCCTCGACGATTTGATCGTATTCTTTCAGCGATGGTTTGTCAAGAGTCCCGTTCAGTACCGAAAAAATGCCGACCAGGATTACCCTGATCGGCAGTGAAATGGTGAGGAGTATGGAGCGTTCGGAATCATTGCGTGACGCCCGGCACGGATCGGTTTGTCGAGACCGACACGATTCTTACCGCCCGAGGTGGGTGTGGCATTCGGCGAGTGCTGAAACCTGAATCGTGTGAGTTTGTCGGTCATCCGTCCCTAACTCGCAAAGATGTGACCCGGTAAGGGACATCTCGGCTACTCCTCAAGGCAAGAATATGACGAATGATCGGAAACGGCAAGGGCATGACAGTTTCTCGACGTTGCGCCAACCCCGTTTTCGTGATACGAATTTATCCACGACACAACGAATTCCTATGGTGCATGCCGACATATTCCGGTACGACTATTTTCTCCCACCGGAGCTGATCCGGAAGCAGGGGATAGAGCCGCGTGATGCCGCACGGCTGTTCGTGTACGATACTGCCACTGATTCTGTCACGCATGATACGTTTGTGAACCTCGCAGCCTATCTTCCGAAACACGCGCTGATGGTGATCAACGAAACGCGCGTCGTTCCGGCGCGGCTCATGCTGCGCAAGGAGACCGGTGGCAAGATAGAGGTCTTCGTGCTGGCAAACGAGATCAGTGCAGCATCTGATATGATGCCCGTCCTTGTCGACAGAAAATGTGTTCCGGGCATGCGACTCCTGTTTCCCGACGGGAGCGTTTTCGAGGTCGTCTCTCAGGCTGAGAACCGATTTTTCGTAAGACTGCATTCGGAGCGGACGCTTGCGGAACTGCTCGACGCGTACGGTGAGACCCCGATACCGCACTACCTCGAAGACAGGGGCATACAAGCGGATGAGGTCGAGCTTCGTAAGCGGTATCAGACCGTCTTTGCCCGATCGGGAGCATCGGTTGCCGCACCCACAGCGTCGCTTCATTTCACTGATCGCGTATTTGCGTCGCTCTCTGAGAAAGACATCGATACCGTGAAGGTAGGACTCGACGTCGGACTCGGCACGTTCGCGCCGCTTACGGAGAAAAATTTCGAGACGAAAACGCTGCATCGGGAACGGATTGCCGTATCGAATGATGCCGCGGAACGTCTCAACAGGGCAAAAATGGAAGGAGACCCGATCGTCGCGGTCGGTACCACCACTCTGCGCACCCTCGAGTCGGTCATTTTGAAAGAGATTTCCAAAAACACCTCTTCCGCCCGGAGGGGGGAGGGTAGAGAGGGGGTCGAGGATGCGGGAGATACCACATGCCTCTTTCAGTCTTACTCTGGCGAAACCGATATCTTCCTGTTCCATCCGCACCGGTTCCGCTCCGCCGATATCCTGGTAACGAATTTCCATCTGCCGAAGAGCTCGCTCATGTTGCTCGTGGACGCGTTCCTGCGCGACAAGGAAGCCAAGCGGAACCTCGTATCCCTCTACGGGGAGGCGATCCGTGAAGGATACGCGTTCTACTCGTTCGGGGATTCGATGCTGATACTCTGATATCCGGTATATTGACGCGGCGACATTATCGATATAGGGTCAAGTCGGAACCTTCATAATCGAATAACGAAAATATCGGGAGAAAAGTGTATGTCGAAAACAAGAGAACACTCCTTTTTTACGACAACCGGTTCACCAGAGGTGGTCGGCTCGGTTATAGCCGGTCTTGCATCGCTCATTTTCGATCCGAATGGGTCGGTCGATGTGTTTGTTTTGGAAACGGAGAGACCGGCATATATCCCGTTTCCGAAAGATGTAACCAATTCGTCAGCACAGGATATCCTTTGGATTATCAGGATCTTCGAGGGGAGGAGTGATATGAATGTCGATATGTGGCACAAGTCATTCAGCGGCCCTGCGGGGGATGTCGGCGCGATAACCAAGTTCATAGTCGAAGAGCTGTACCGAAAAGGAGATGGATGGCGGCAGCGTTTCGTCGATTGGGCTTCGAAATCGCCGTGGTGTGATTGGTCTCTTCCGACGATCGATCGGACGAAGCTGGTCCTTCGTCACGGAAGCGTTCCGGGGGAGAGGTTTGCGATCGGAATCATACGAGCGTAAGCGTTACGTATCGCCTGCGCCGCCTGACGTATGTCGTCAGACGGCGTTTTTTTTATGTGCTATCATATTGAAACAGTGAATCGAATTCACGTTTCGGAAAATCGACAAGATGCGCTTATCAGGGACATCATCGAGGAGATGGGTTACGAATGGTTTTTCCATATGTCGCGTCCGAGGACGTAGACTACGAAAAGGGATACGAAAAGCGCGTTGAAGAAACGGAAGAATCGACCGGAAGGCGGGAACGTCCGGAAAATCATTGTTGCGCTCGGGTCATAGGTTCGATCATCTTGTTTGAGAGGAATTCCCGTGGTGTGTCGGACCCGGTAAAATCGAAGCGTCGCGATGATCGCACGGCCTGTAACGACGCATCGTTTCAATAGAATTCAAAGGCGAAACCATGTCTCCGCATACGTTCAAACGCCTCTCTCTCTTCGCCGCCATCATGTCCGGGCTCATCCCTGCCGTTTTGTTGGTGTTCGGAACGGAACGCCTGTTTGGGATGCCTCAACTGTTCCGGACGATTCACGCGACGGCTGTCGGCGCCGCTCCATCGACCCCGACCGACGCGTTCATCATCGGATTTTCGGAAACGGTCCAATCGGGTAGTCTTGAAGGTAAGATCAGCGTTTTTCCGGAAACACCCTTCGAGGTCCAATGGAATGACGATCATAACCGGATTTCGATAAAGCCCGTCGGGCGATGGGCGACCGGCGGGCGGTATCGCGTGTTCATCGCGTCGGCGCGTTCCGGTCTGACACGAACGGTCCCTGAGTCGTCGTTTTCATTTCGAATTCCCGACTATCCCGGAATACTCTCCATGACTCCGGCGGACGGCACTTCGGACGTCTCGCTCGATATCGAGGATCCGATCGTCGTCTATCTCGACCGATCCGCCAAGGATTTTTTCATCGACCTGCGCCTTGCTCCCGATGTTGCCGTTACGTACGGAAATGATGCCGACAAGACCGAGTTCCGCGTTCTGCCTCAGGGTGCGGCAAAGCCCGATACGCGCTATACGCTGTCCGTGCATGCGAAGTGGAAAAACGAACCTGATGGCGCGTATCGGAAAATCGGAGAGACCTCGTTCACGACACGTGCCGAACGGCCGACCGACTGGGCGAAAGATATCGTCGCACGTGCCGAACAGGCGAAGCGGTACGCACACGCTTCCATCACGACCGGCAAATACATAGATATCGACCGCTCGATTCAGGTCATGACGATATTTCAGGACGGCGTCGCGCTCGATGCGTATCCGATCTCGACCGGAAAGTCGGGCATGGAAACGCCGGAGGGGCAGTTTCAGATCCGTAACAAGGCGGACAAGCCGTGGTCTGCGGCGTATGGCCTCTACATGCCGTATTGGATGGCGCTCGTGCCGGACGGGAAGTTCGGTATTCACGAGTTACCCGAGTGGCCCGGCGGATACAAGGAGGGCGCGAATCATCTCGGTATCCCCGTTTCGCACGGGTGTGTCCGTCTCGGAGTCGGCGCCGCGAAACGCGTATATGAATGGGCCGAGATAGGAATGTCCGTCATCGTCAGGTGACGTGCGGCGAGCTGAGTCCCGTTTGTGAATTTATAGGATGCGTGAAATTGTGGTACAATGATGCCACGTAAGTAAGATAAAAATATGCGTACATCGAACGGAATTTTTTTGAAGCTGTCGTTCATCGCATCGCTTCTCTTTCTTGGGGTTGATGTCGTTCGCGCGCAAGACTCCGGGTCGAGCGGAACCACTTTTCCGTTTCAGGCGGGGCAGTACCGGCCAGTACAGAAGCCGACCGGAGGAACGGCGGATCTGACGCCGTGTTCTTCGGTTCTTCCGATCGATGCCGTCTCGGCGTCCGTCGCAGCACGGGAAAAACAGTCGCCGGCGGGAAGGACGGCAGTGTTTTCCGGTGTCGTAAAAAACAATTCCGACGTTCCGCTCTCCGGCATCACGGTACTTGCCCGAATCGTGAGGATAATCGAGCCCGGTAACGGATCGGAGACGTTATATTCCGTGGTCGGAGAGCGGTATCTCGCGGACGGACTCGTCCTTCAGGTATCGGGCGAAGCGCCTCTGGAGTTTTCGTGGGATATCCCTTCGAACGCGCCTACGGGGAAATACGAGGCGGTGCTTATGGCGACCGTTGGGGACAGAGTCGACCAAATTTCGTCGGTGGACTCCTTCTCGGGTCCCGGTGGCTCAGGTGCGTTCGAGGTGAAGGGTGGTGAACTTCCGGATATCATCATGGACCGCTCATCGTTGAGGCTGAACGGTTCGGAAATACCTCAAACCGATGCTCTCCCGTCTTTTTCGAAGGATGGTCGAGTCGATGCGTCGATAGAGCTGAGAAATCCGACCGATCGGGCTGTCCGAGCCGTCATCTCATGGTCCTTGTATGGGCAGGGAAGCGATTGGGAACATTCCCTGATCGATGGGCTGAGCGAATCGGTCGCTCTCGCGCCGCACGAATCGAGGCGGGTGACTTTTCCGAGTACGAAAGCGATCAGCGCACTTTCTTCGGTCCGTGTCGAGGCGATGGTCGGAGACTATGCCGTCATGACCGGACAGAGTTTCCTTCGCGACGGGTTCGCTCAATTCAGACTCGGAGCGGTCGGCGTCGAACGGTACCCGCTTTCCGCGGAAGGAACGTCATACGCGTACGCCTGTTATTATTCGGTCGGATCACAGGATGTCGTTGCCGATGCGCATATCGTCCTGGAAACGATGGATGAGGCCGGAAACGTGACGAACGCATTTGATTCCGTTGTCCGTCCATCCGTCTTCAAAGGGGTCGTGAAACAGACCGTCTTCTCAGGGTCCGTATCGGAATCGTTCACAGTCCGGGCGAGAATCCTTCTCGGCGACGTGGTTTCCGATACGAAGGAAACCGTGTTCCGATGTCAGGATATCGATCCGGATTCGTGTTCATCGGCACGCAGCGAATCAGCGGTCGGGAGGACACCGATCGGTTTGCCGAATGGCGCTGTCGTGACGATCGGAATTCTGATTCTTGTCACGATAGTCGTCGGTTCCGCGGTTTACTTCCTGCTGCGCGGTCGTCGCAAGGGCAAGGACTTTTTGATGCTCATGTTCGCGATGGCGACGATTTCCGTCGGAGTACTTCCCGCGGAGTTCTCGCGCGCGGATGCAGGAATAGATATCGATTCCTATGAGAGCCAGGTAAGAGCGAACGGCAGTCTGGTTGTGATTAACTCGTATATTGGGACCCCGGGATGCAGTGACACGTGCTACGGGACGGTGTTCAATTTCGCTGAAAGCCAGGCGGGAGAAATCGGTTTCGGGATGGGGTATCAGGGAATATTCTTCCCCTTTTTCTGTTCAGAGACGTGTAGTTGTCCGGCCGGACAGACCGGCTCGTCCCTGACGAGGTCCTGCATATCGTCCACGTCGTTTTCTGGGTGTTATCCGATGTCCGGAAGCGTATCGCTCGGCGACCTTGACTGGGAGTCATTTACATCGACTGGATCTTGTACTTCCGCCGTCAACGGGGTCTGTGGTCCTGCCAATGGTACGGTCGTCGCATCGGCCCCGACAGCGAATCTCTGCTCTTCAGGATCTCCGTCGGCCGTTTCTGGTGCCGGTCCGTGGGATTGGACCTGCATCGGATCGGGCGGGGGAGCGACCGCGTTTTGTTCCGCACAGCAACTCATCATCTCCACCCTCCGCCTCTGCCAGAACGGCATCTACTACGGAAGCAGCACGTCTCCGAATACCGCCGGCATCTCCATCGCCCAGGGAGAATCCCGAAACCTCACCGCCTACTACGATTCCGGCTCCGGCTGTTCCGGTACCGA
>DATMYW010000029.1:0-10833 GCA_035560715.1 Candidatus Fimivivens sp.
ATGCTATACTGAAAAAGTTGACATATATGACGACAAAATATGCTGCGGAAAGAACTTGAGCAGGCAGGCATAAGTGAGAACGAGGCCAAAATTTATCTGGCCGCTCTTGAGCTTGGAGAAAGCAATATCAGCCGTATCGCCAAGAAAGCCGTCATCAAACGGACGACAGCCTATCTGATTGTTGATGCTCTCCGGACGAAAGGCCTTATCAACACCTTCAAAAAACGGAATAAGACGGTGTTTGTCGCCGAAGATCCGCGAAAAATCCAGGAAAAGATGGCAGAACGAAAAATCGCGATCGACGCGATCATGCCTGATCTTCTTGCACTTTCCAATACGATTGATAAGAAGCCCGGTATACGATATTTCGAGGGGAGTGACGGCATAAAGGATCTGTTCAAGGATATGTTGAAATATCCTGGACAGGAAGTACTAGAGTGGTACTCGGAGGCATATGTGCAGGACTTCGAGGAGGAATTTTTTTCCGGCTATTTCACGCCGAGACGTGTCGCGAATAAGATCTGGGTACGGGCTATTCTTCCTGATAATGTAATAATTAGGAAATTGGTCGGACAAAACGAAAAGCAACTCCGTAAGACGAAGTTGCTTGACCCGGAAAAGTACGATATCAAGATAGAAATGAATATTTACGGGAACAACAAGGTCAGCATTATTTCCTTCCAAGAAAAAATCGGTCTCATTATCGAGAGCAAGAAAATACATGACAGTATGAAGAATATATTCGAGCTCATGTGGGAATATGTTCCTTCGCAAAAAATGTCAGTTTGATTATCCCAGCGCGAATTTCCCGAAGCAGCCTTTCAGGAAGTTCTGGCGGGGTATCGGTAAAATTATCAGCAGTAAAAAAGCCTCCGCCTAGGAGGCTTTTGAAACGTATCCGCCACCAATCATTCCATGTCCGTGGTTCGGGATTCGCTCGACGAGACTATGCCTTTCTCTGCGAGAATCCTATTTTGAACGTCTTTTGATTGTTCGATAACGAGCTCGAATATCTTTTGAACAAGAAGCGGGTCGATGCCGAATTCCGCGGCTATTGTGGAAAATTTCTCGTATTGTTGCGCCTCGCGCTCCGGCTGGAATATGGGCAGATGTTGTTCCAGTTTCGCTTCGACGACTTTTGGAATGAGCCGTGAGCGTTCCGCAAGGATTCGTGCGAGCTCGCGGTCCAAAATGTCTATCTGTTCCCGAAGGCTGTCGAGGGACGCAGGCTTTTCCTGAGAGCAGGGGGAATCCATCGAATGTTTTTCATTCATATTCTCTCAATTTCGAGTTATGCTTTCATGATGATTTGTCTATGTAAAGCCAAGTCTGATTTTCGTCTCTTCGGTCATACGGTCGGGCTTAGGAAGGCGTTATAGAGCCCATTTCATTAAAGCATGTTTCGTAGATTTTATGGCGGAATCTTCAGGCGTTCATCACGTCAATCCCGAACTGACGTTCGAAGTGGTTTCTTAGATTTCGGTCTTGAGACGCCAGTTTTTTCGCCGACTTCAAGTCCGTATCCCCGACATCGATCTTGATGCCAAATTCTTCCGCGTATTTCCACTTCAGATAGATATGGATCCATCCGAACGCTCTCGCCTTGTCTTTCTCATCTTTGTAGTTGGTTAACATCTCTATATCCAAGTCGGATATTGATCCGAACCTGTCCATATCATCCATCATTGAGCCGGAAAAGCAGTATCCGAGTACCGTTATCTTTTTTCTTACCTCTTCAACAAAGTCTTTACCGATCGACAGTCTCCGCTCCTTCAATGCGGATTTTTCTTCGGGGGATTGAAGAGTTCTTGCCCTTGCTTCCAGTTCAGGCGCTTCATCAAGAAAATCGGACGATGGGATGCCGTCTTCCGCCGCGTGTATCCGCAGATCTCCCTTTCGTTCCATAAGGAAAGAATACAATTCCGGGAGGTCTTCTTTCATTTCGACCAGATCTTCTTGATCATATCGGACCGCGAACGGATAGAGATTGAAATCGTCGCACAACTTCTCAAATAACCGAGCCTCCTGTTCCTCTTCGCCCAAAAAGGCGAAGTCGATATCGGAAACATACCCGAAATCGGTCCGATTAAGAACCGGTGGCGCCAAAATCACCGCATCTTCGGCAATACCGAGTTCCGCGAGTGTCTTTTTCAGCGCCCCGATCCTTCTCCCGAATTCCCTTTCCAGGATCTCTCGTATCTTTTCGCCTTCCGCTTCCTCGGGTGGTATGGGCCGGTTCGGATTTTCATTCTTCTCTTCTCGTCTGGGAACGCTCGGTATTTCCATAGGATATGCAAATGACTTTCGACGGATTGCTGTGTAGACACTTGACCGAGAACGGCGTATATTTCCGGTCGTTGCCGATTTCGGCGTGGTCGGTATGGCTCGAATCGTTTCGTTCGCGTTTCGGTATACGGCAAATATTGATACTAGCGTCATCGCTTACCTTGTTCGATAAACCGGACACGAGGCGGATTTTCGAAACATCGCCGTATTTTCGCTACGAAAGACATTCACATGGATTTTCGTAGCTTTCGCATGAACCATAAGCCTTCGTCGGTAACTTTATGCGAACCCCAGTCTGATCTTCGTCTCCTCGGTCATGCGGTCGGGGGTCCAGGGCGGGTCGAAGGTGAGATCGATCTTCACGTCCTCGACTTCCGGGAGTTCGAGGAGCCGGTCCTCGATGTCCTTCTGAATCACCGGGAAGAGGGGGCAGCCTATGGTAGTCAGCGTCATGGATACCGTAGCCACGCCCTCGGTCGAGACTTCGACGCCGTAAACCAGACCGAGGTCGACGATCGAAACACCGAGCTCGGGATCGAGCACGGCTCGGAGTTTCTCCAAGGCCTGATTTTTTATGCTGTCGGTAGCATTTTCCATATATTCCGCGTAATGCCAAATCGTTCTTTCACCCCTCACCTTCGAGGACTCAGGGGGGCAATCCTCCTTTTGGTCGGATAATCCTCCTCGGACAGGGGAACAGGAAGATAAGATGGAACGTTTCATCCTTTCGGACCTTTATGGTATACAAAAAGCCTCCTTTTTGCAAAGGAGGCTTTCGTCATCCGTCTTTCCCGATTACTCGCTCGCGCTGATGGCGCCGACGGGGCAGCCGTTCTTCGCGCTCACGATCGTCTCGGTCGAGTCCTCGTCCGCGGAGGCGAGAATCGTCGACTTCCCTTCGCCGTCGAGGCCAAAGGTCTTCGGGGCGATGGCCGTGCAGCCGCCGCATCCGATGCACATGTCGCGGTTCACCGCGACCGTCTGACCGCTTGCGAGCATGACCGGTCCGCTCGGCTTCGATTCGTCCTTGAATGCCATATATTTCTGCTTATGACTTACGACCCCCTTATCATACCGTATCGGTCGAATCTTGAGCAAGCGTTTTTTTCAGGGTTTCCAGCGACAAAAGGGCGCACTTGAGCCTATTCGGGGAAAGTTCGACGCCGAGCAGGGCAAGGATATCGTCCGTTCCAAGGCCGAGCGCGGCCTTGATGCGCTTGCCTTTTACGGATTCCGTCAGGAGCGAGGCGGACGCCTGCGAGATGGCGCATCCTTGTCCCGTAAACCGAATATCGGATATGAGCCCGTTTTCGGTGAGGACATCCATCGAGAGCGAGTCTCCGCAGGTCGGATTCTTCGCTTCCCCGTGATGATTGGCATGTTCAAGTTCACCGCAGTTGCGCGGATGCTTGGAATGGTCGAGGATGATGGCCTGGTAGAGGGAGGACATAGGAGAATAGTCGAAAGTCAAAAGTTGAAAGTCTAAAGTCGTGAAGGAAAAAAGATGATTATCCGGTTATCGGGTTCACGGGTTCACGAGTAAAACGGAGGCGATGAAACAATTCAGCAATATTAACAATTCAGCAATGTACCAATGTTTCTACGATTTGAACAATGCTCTCACTTCCTTCAATCCTTCGACGAAGCGGTCGATGTCCGCTTTCGTATTATATACCGAGAAGCTGATACGTGCCGTGGCTGGAAGGGAGAGGGCGCGGTGAAGCGGCGCAGCGCAGTGTTCGCCGGCACGGATACAGACATCGCGTTCACCGAGAACCTGCGCGATATCGTGCGGGTGGATGCCGTCGAGCGTGAAGGAGACGATGCCGCTTTCGCGCCGATCATTCAAGCCGAGAATATGAATTGAGTCACCAAAGGTTTTTTTGAGTGCTGATACGGCTTGCGTTGCAAGTCCTGATTCGTGATTATGGATGGTATCGATACCGATTGAATCGATGAAGTCGAGCGCCGCACCGAGTCCGAGGACGGCCGCGATATCCGGCGTGCCCGCTTCGAAGCGGTGTGGGGCGTCCATATAGGTCGGATCGTCCGCCATGGAATCGAGCACCATGCCGCCACCGACCTGATACGGCGGAAGCGCGGCGAGCAGTGTGGATTTCCCGTAGAGGACGCCGACCCCGGTCGGTCCGAAACACTTATGTCCGGAGAACGCAAGGAAGTCACAGTTCCAGTCCGAGACGTCGATTCGGAAGTGTCCCCCAGCCTGCGCCGCATCGACGACGGTCAGGACGGCAGGATTCGCATCCTTTGCTGTGCGGACGAGTGTGGTCACCGGATTCGGGGTCCCGAACACGTTGGATATGGCGGAAAAAGCGAAGATTTTTGTTCTTGAATCGACGAAGGATCTCGCCGTGTGCGGGCGTATCGACCCGTCCTCCTCGAAGGGGACGACGCGGAGTTCTGCCCCGCATCGCTTCGCAAGTCGTTTCCAGGGAAGGAAATTCGAATGGTGTTCGAGTGCGGTTACGACGATGTTGTCGCCTGGTTCGATGCGGTCTTCGAGAATGTAGGCGAGGAGGTTGATGCCTTCGGTCGTGCTTCGCGTGAAGACGATCTCATCGGCCATTACGTTGAGAAACCGGGCCGTCTGTTCGCGTACTTCCTCGAAACGAGTTGTCGTTTCTTCGGCGGTCGCATAGAGTCCGCGACCGACGTTGGCGGACAGGTCGCGATAGTATCCGGAGACGGCCTCGATGACAGTGTCCGGTTTGAGTGCCGTCGCGCCGGAGTCGAGATAGACGAGTCCTGGTCTGGCATCGAAGATGGGGAATAGGCGCTTGATATTTTTCATAAGTGAAATACGATACGACGTGCTTACTGCGAGAGAAATGCCCTAATATCAGACTCCAGCCGGCTATGGTCGATCGTGTCGAAGTCGGTCGTATCCACCTCGTGAGGGGTCGTTCCTATGTCCAGTCTGAAGTTTGACTCGAACAGCATGTAGGGATACCGATCGCTTTGTATTGTTTCCGGGTCCCTGTGACCGGCGTGACGGGTTTCGGTCGTGGCTCGCGCACGGAATCTGCCGTCGATGACTGAACGGTCCGCAAAACAGTAGATGTAGAAAGGAACGGCATCGAAACCCGCGAAGAGCGTTTTCAGCCGATCGTTATTTTTTGCCGGGTGGAAATTCGCCTCGAATATCGCTGTCGTTCCGGAGGTGAGACAGGCCTTCATAGCGTGATAGAGCAGCTCGAAGCCGATTTTTCCGAGAGTCTCCCGGAACTCGGTTCCTGGGTCGGTCGAATCAAAATGGTCGAACAACACTTCCTTGAAAGAGTCACTAGAGAAGACGGGAAGGTATAATTCCCTCCCCAGCCGTTCGGCAAGGGTCGATTTTCCGGATGCCGGAGGTCCCGAAATCAGGATGAGTTTCGGTCGGTGAGTATCAATGTGTCTCATACGTGTTGAACTTTATCGGTCAAACGTCGCATATCGGCGAGCGTATCATTGAAAAATCCGTCGGTGAGCAGTCTCGTCGCCTGCGCTTTCGACAATCCGCGCGTGGCGAGGTATGCGAGCTGTTCCGCATCGGGAGGGGCGATAGAGGCGGCGTGCGAGCAAGCTACGTCGTCCGTGTCGATCTCGAGTTCCGGGGTGGCCGAGGCGGACGAGTCTGGGGAGAGGAGGAGCGCGCGGATGTCTTGTCGCGCGTCACAACCGCCGGCATCCTTCGTGATTTCCACCAGTCCGCGGAACCGCAGCGAGGACGATCCGTCGAGTCGGGCGCGAACCGTCGACGACGAGACGGTGTCTGGTGCGAGGTGTCTCTGTATGACGCGGGGAGCGAAGTGTTCATCGCCTATTCCAGTATACAACGCGAAGATATGTGTCTCGGCGCCCGGCCCTGCGAGTTCGAAGGTCACCTCACCATCTCGGTTTTCCATCAGGAACATGACCCGCTCGTTTTCACCGAGCCGGTATACGGTTTGATTGTCTTGTGAGATATCCAGGAATTGCATAATTGGAATAGGGAATCAAGAATCAGGAATTAAGAATATCCGAACGGAATCAATAATATAAAATCGCGAATAAAGAGTAATGAATCATACTTACGAATAATCCGTCTTCATTCTTTCTTCCTCATTCATTATTCTTTCTTCATCCCACACTTCCTTCCATCTCGAGGTTGATCAGCCGGTTGAGCTCGAGGGAATATTCCATCGGGATCTCCTTCACGACCGGTTCGATGAAGCCGTTTACCAGGAGTCCGCCCGCTTCCTGGGGAGAGAGTCCGCGCGAGGCAAGATAGAAGAGCTTTTCCTCGCCGATCTTCTCGATGGTCGCCTCGTGCGCGAGCCGGGCATCGGACGCATCGGTCCGAAGCGAGGGATACGTGTCGGAGCGCGACTCGGGATCGAGGATAAGCGCGTCACAGACGCTTGAAGACGAACAACCGGAGGCGTTCTTGGCGACGCGGATGTCACCGCGGAAGGATGACCGCCCGCCGTCTTTGGAAATCGATTTCGAGACGATGCGCGAGTGCGTGTCGGGGGCGAGGTGGATCATACGTGCGCCGGTGTCCTGGTGTTGGCCTTTGCCTGCGAGTGCCAATGAGAGCATTTCGCCGCGTGCGCCGCGACCGGCAAGGATGACGGCCGGGTATTTCATCGTGACCTTCGAGCCGAGGTTGCAGTCGACCCATTCCATGACGGCGTCCTCTTTGGCCTTGGCACGTTTGGTGACGAGGTTGTAGATATTGCCGCTCCAGTTCTGGACGGTCGTATAGCGGACGCGGGCACCCTTCTTTACGAAGATCTCGACCACGGCGGAGTGGAGCGAATCGGTGCGGTAGATCGGGGCGGTGCAGCCTTCAAGGTAGTGGACGAAACTGCCTTCGTCCGCGATGATGAGTGTGCGCTCGAATTGGCCGAACGATTCGGAATTGATGCGGAAATAGGCTTGTAGCGGGAGCGTGACATGGACGCCCTTCGGGACGTATACGAACGAGCCGCCGGACCAGGTCGCGGAGTTGAGCGCGGCGGAGAAGTTGTCCGCGGCTGGGACAAGCGTGCCGAAATATTCGCGGACGATATCCGGATATTTCCTGACCGCGGTATCCATGTCGCAGAAGACGACTCCCTGCTTGGTCAGTTCCTTCTGAACGCTTTCGTATACGACCTCGCTTTCATACTGTGCGGAGACGCCGGCTAGGAAATCGCGCTCGGCTTCGGGGACGCCGATCCGATCGTAGGTCTCGCGGATTTCCGGCGGGAGATCGTCCCAGCTCTTCACGGCCGACCCGGTCGATTTCTTGTAATACGTGATAGCGTCGTAGTCGAGCGCCGAGAGGTCCGGCCCCCACTTCGGTCGTGAGGATTTATTGAAAAGGTCGTAGGACTTGAGTCGGAAGTCGAGCATCCATTCGGGCTCTCCTTTTATCTCGGAAATTTGCCGTACCACGGACGCCGAAAGACCGCGTCCGGTTCCTTGGACCGTCCGCTCCGGCATTGAGAAGCCGTATTTGTAGTCGAAATCGAGATCGTCTTTCTTGTCGTCCATAAGTTCTATCAAGTCGAAAGTCAATTCTATCGAATATCCACTGAGATATTATGAGCAGGTTGAATAGCTGTTGGAACAAATCCCTCCCCTCGAAGACTCGGTACTCCCTTTTTCAAAAGGGAGAAAGCTTTTTTTAACGCGAGTCTTAGTTACTACGCCTCCCCCTTTGAAAAAGGGGGATAAGAGGGGGATTTTCTCACTTCTCACTTTTCACTCCTATCCCTCCGAATCCTTCCTCGATCGTCTTGGTCGCCAAATCGTGACCGCCCTTGGCCGCGACACGGCCGTCCTTGAGAATGATGACCGAATCGGGCCTGATAAGCCCGATCAATTTCGGGGAATGCGTGATATATATTTTTGTCGCGTCCTGCGGAAGATGCGCTTGCAGGAATTCCGCGATACGCTTCACGGCGTCGGTGTCGGTTCCGGTATCTATCTCGTCGAATATCGCGAGCGATGGTGCGAGAACCGCGGCTTGGATCGCTTCGATCTTCTTACGTTCACCGCCGGAGAATCCGTCATGTATCGAGCGGGAGAGGAATTCCTCGGCAAGACCGATCTCTTTGGCGAGCGCGCGCAGTTCACGATGAAGGGTGACGGGATCCTTCTTTCCGTCGAGCGCGACACGAAGCAGCTCTTCGACCGAGACGCCCGGAATCGGAAGCGGGGACTGGAAGGAAAGGAAAATGCCGAGCTTTGCGCGCTTGTCTGCGGTGAGGCCTTTCAAGTCCTCATTGTTCAGGGTGAGTTCGGAATCGTCGGATAGGGTTATGTCCGGCCGTCCCATGATTGCCGCTGCCAGGGTTGATTTCCCCGATCCGTTCGGCCCGAGTACGACGTACGTCTTCCCCGGTTCGAATGAGAGCGCGAGGTCATGGAGTATTTCTTTGTCGCCGATCGTAGCGGTGAGTTTTTTGATGGAAAGCATGAGAGAGCGTCAAGAATTATGAATCATGAATCAAGCGACGAGAGAGTCGATTCAGCCTCATTCTTCATTCCTGATTCTTGATTCCGTTCGGACCTTCGGCTGATCGTTATTCCCGACAGCGTCTTCTCTATTTCAATCTCAAGCCTTCGTAGTACGTCGTTTGTCCGGCAGTGGGAAGGGAAATCGCAGGGGAGGGTGCCTTTGCCGCCTGGGGAGGAGAAGGTCCGCACGGGGCCGTCGAGCGATTTGAGAATGTCCCAGACGGAAGCCGCCTTGTTTGCGAGCGTATATCCGCCTTCGACGCCCTTGGTCGATTCGACGATCCCGGCCTTTCGAAGTTTTTGAAGAATCTTCTCCAGGAAATCCTCGGGAATCCGCTCCCGCTGTGCAAGCTCACGCGCCGAAACCGGTCCGCCCGCTTCCGCGAGACTGACCGCCGCCCTGAGGCCGTAATACGCCTTTTTCGAGATCTTCATCGAAGTAAGACTAATTTAGTCCTATTTAAGCATGGTCGGGGAAAAATGTAAAGGAAATGCCCGTGACTGGTTTGTCACGGGCATCCGGGGGAGTTGTTGTTTTATGGTCGGTTGAGTCTTTCGTATCAAGAGTTCCGGGTCGGTCACATACCTTTTCAGGCGTTCCTCAGGGTAATCCTCGTAGGCTTCATCCGTCACGATCGGAAGAGAAACCGCCAACATAGCCAGCAAGAGTAAGAGGTATTCATTCATGTTTCCTGCGAGCGGCAATACGCCTGCGAGGACCGCTGATCCGATGATTGTCAGAATAGACACTTTAAACCGTATTGATGTGGGAAGTGACCCGAATCTGTTCAATTTCGAATGAATGATGCGATTCATGTTCATTTTCCTTCCATCATTTGAGGTTGATGTGGCTTGCGGCTTCGGCCAGTTCTTTCTCAAGCCTCGACCGTTTATCCTGGGCGTCTTTCAGACAATCCGAGTGGTATAGCTCGCTCCTTCGGTGGTCATCGAATCGTCGTTTCATTTCGACATACGCTTCGACCCGGATCAGGCGTTTTTTGAGCATTTCGATTGACTGTTCGAGAAACGGTTCGATAGCGTTCTTGATGTCTGGATCATAACAAAGCATATCCCCGGCCTTCCTCTTCCAATATTCGGGTAAGCGTTCCTTTAATGGATCCAGGCGTATGCTGACAAGACAGCCCAGAGCGATTGATGACGCGATGACGAGGAGCGTATATCCACAGAAAAGAATCGCTGACTGATGAAGAAAATCGAAAAATTTCCTGGTCAAGTCGTTCGGAGGCCAGAGTATGAGTCCGAAGAGGAAGTATGACCAGAAAAGAGAGATGATCGGGCTTCCGATAAGCAACCACATGGATTTATCATTCAAAACCGCGAGTTTTCCGAGGAACCTGATTATTTTGTCGTTCATGAAGAGCTCCTTACATTCATAGGTTTATTTTTCTTTTTGAATCAGCAAATTTTGCATCTTCTTCGGCTAGCGATTTTTCGCTCTCCGCGATTTCTAAACCAAGTTTTTCTTTGTGGGCTTGCAGTCCATCCATTCGCCGGGCGATCTTCTCGTAGTCGCTTTCCGTGATGGCCGTCACCTTTTCACGAAGCATGCCAAGCGGGTCGTCCCGAAGAGGGGAGAGTAGGGCGGCAAGTTCCGGCCGCTTGCTCAGTCGGTCCGCTTCTTGTTGCCAGTACTCGGGCAGCTCGCGCTCCTTGCGTCGAGCAAGTTTCAGGAGCGGTAGGAGGACGCCGTCACTCAGGACGAAAAGAATGGAGATTGAACCAAAGAGAGACCAGAATAACGCAGCTTCTACTATTCCTATTTTCGTTCCGAACAATAATCTCAGTGCCCATCTGACATGGCCAAGGAGAGGGATGGGCGCGGAAGCACCGAGAGAGCCCATTGTTAACAGATTGAAGACCAGGACGAGAGCCGGACCGAAACCGACGCAGAACGCGATGTATCCAGGAATCATCAGTGGTTCTGTCGATTTTCTTTCCCACCGGGAAAGTCTGACCAAAAAACTGGTAGTGATCTTTTTCATAAGCGTCTCCGTCATAGGTTGATAAGGAACTTCTGTTTCGCTAATATGATAT
>DATMYW010000030.1:0-52901 GCA_035560715.1 Candidatus Fimivivens sp.
GTGTATTATATACAATATGTCAAGAGGAAAGCCGCAGAATGGCCTCACGAAAAGAAAAACGCCCCCTGCGGGTCGTATTTCTTTCCTTTCAATGTCGGGCCGCCGGGAATCGAACCCGGACTACATGCACCCCATGCATGCGTACTACCACTATACTACGGCCCGGAGTCCCGTGCCGTACGGCACGGGACGAAGCCCTGCGCATGCAGGGCGAATCATCCTCTCCCCTCCCCCGTATAATCGCGGGATGCGATTACAGGGCATGCTTTCGACTCATTCTTCTGTTTCTTCGTAACTCGTGAACCCGTTATCAAAATGACTCCTTTCTTTGACTTTCGACGTTCGGACTTGTGGCTTGGACTATTCCAGTATGCCGTCGAGGTTCACGTCGTACAGGATCGCTTCCTGCAGATGGCGATACCTGAGGATCTCCTTCCCGTCGAACCAGATCGGGATTTCCTTCTCCGCCTCGTCGACATTGCCGGACGCATGAATCAGATTCCGGATCGACCTGCTGTCGACGTCGGAAATCTGATACGAATCGACGGTGAAGTCCCCTCTGATAGTTCCTACGTCACTCGACATCGGTTCGGTCGATCCGGTAATCTTGCGTACGACCCCGATAGCACCGTTCCCCTCCCAGACCATGGCAACGACCGGTCCGGCGGAAAGATACGTCGCGTTCGCCTTCAGAATCGCAAGTCCGTTCTCACGGTACGTGGAGAAGGGCGATTTCTGACCTTTCTTCGCATACGCCGCCGCGGCTTTTTCTCCGACGGCCTCAAGCCATTCCTCGCCGCCGACCATGTAGTGTTTGGTTGCCATCTCGGGCGTCGGGATGAGCATTTTCGTGGCGACGAGCTTGAGTCCGGTCCGCTCGTACCGGCGGATGATCTCGCCGACGAGCGACCGCTGAATGCCGTCCGGCTTGATGATGACCAGTGTCCGCTCCTTCTTCGGATGTGCGTTCTCCATAACGTCGGGATAAGGATACATTCCTTCCATTGATATCACGAAAGCCGTTTCAAGGCAATAAATCACCTCGTAGAACCGGAAAAGACGCACCCTTTGATCGCCGCTGCACAGCGATATCCGATATCCCCGGACATATCCGTACGGCGGATCAAGGCACCGACTTCCGAGACCCTGGAAATGACTTCCGGCGACGGATGGCCGTAGGAATTTTTTCCGACCGAAATAATCACCTCCTTCGGCCTGACCAGGGAGAGGAATTTCTCGCTTGAGGAATTTTTCGATCCATGATGGGACAACTTGAGGACTTCGGTCTCAGAAACATTTGAAAGAAACGACTCCTCTTTCGGCAAGTCTCCGGCCAAGAGGAAGTCCGTCTCGCCGTACGAAAACCGGGTCGCGACACTTCCCTCGTTCGATTCCGCGTTGGCCGGAAGATTTCCATGCGGATACAGTACACGGAGCGTCCCTCCCTCGGGAAGCGACACCGAAAGACCCTCCGTCGCGACGATTCTCTCAGGAGGGTCGGTTCCCTCGTTCAGCCGATCACCGAGGAGCTTGAAAATATCGGAGGAAGACACGGCGCCGGTCGACACGAACTCACGTACCCGATAGTTGCCGATCAGGTCCGGAAGTCCGCCGATATGGTCCGCATCGGGATGTGTCATGATGACCGTCTCGATGGTCCGGTCCCAGAACGGAACGTACCGGGACAGCCGCGAAAGCAGCAGCTTTCCGCTCCGACCACCGTCGATCAGGATCTGGTTCCCGCCCTGCGTGATGAGTATCGCGTCTCCTTGGCCGACATCGAGGAACACGACCCGCGTCTCCCGCGCGTTATTCCGCGCCCAGACGGAAAACACTCCACCGACGAGCACGGAGAGCACGAGAACGATAAATATCGTACGAAAAAGTATCTGCCGCATACGAAACCATTATCGCATACCTTGAGACCGTTGACATCGGCGGAACCGCGTGGTATCAAGAATCATCCTTTTATAAGAAAAAACGGGAAATCAATCATGGCCGAAAACGATACCGCCTCATCCATCATTCTCGGAGCCCTGAAAAACGTGCTCCGATTCAGAAATTCCATCTTTGTCACCAAACTCAGCGGATCGGTCGTGGACCACGAAGACCGACTCGCGCCGATTCTGAAAGATATCGATCTCCTCTCACGGATCGGGATCAGGCAGATTGTCGTCCATGGAGCGGGCAACGCCATAAGTACGGCGATGAAGTCGGCAGGACTCGACCCGGTATTCCTCGAAGGGAAACGGGTCACGGACGAGAGAGTGATGCGGATCGTCCAGGACGTTCTCACGGAAATGAATCGGCGCATCCTGGATTCGGCGGATCATCTCGACAGCCGGTTCGTCGGCCTCGAAGAAAGCGGATGCCGCACGGAGCCCGTCTTCACTGCGGTCCAGGGAGATCCACGGTTCGGATTCGTCGGAAAGGTCGACAACGTCGATACGCAATGGCTGACGGAAAGACTCGCCTACGGCATGATTCCGGTTTTTCCGTCATTCGCCCGGGGTATGGACGGACAACCGTACAATATCAATGCCGACGACATGGCAAGTGCCATCGCTCTCGCGTTAGGGGCGAAAAAATTGATCTACGTAAGCGATGTCCCCGGCGTCATGGATGGGGACCGATTGATCGGAACGCTCGACAAGCGGTCGTCCGAGGACCTCATCGCGCAGGGCGTCATTTCCGGCGGCATGATACCGAAAGTCCGATCGATTTTCGAAACGATCGGGAGCGGCGTGCAAAACGTGCATCTGGTCGATGGAACCAAGGATCGCTCCCTGCTCCTGGAGATCATGACCGAAGCCGGTACGGGAACCATGTTCTCCCTCTGACGAAACGTCTCATCGACACCGTATGGCGCGGAACCGAAAGGTCTCCGCGTCTTTTTTTCCCCATTCATTCCCCTTTCGCTCCCCTTATTCTCATTTTTCCACCCTCTCTCCATCCACAAAAAAGTATCCTGAAATACGCGACCGCGTATTATGGGACACCCTTCGCAAAAGGCGCGTCGTGTGTCGGTCTGGTTTTTCACTTTTGAAGGACATCCCTTCCGACTTCCGGGACGGTTACTCGTCGTTTCTTGTCGATAATGAGAAACGTGAGACCGAGCGTGACATACCATACGATCGAGGCCACCCAGCCAAAACCGGTATGGATCATCGCCCTCCGCGAGAGAAGGGCCATGTATTCCGTACCGAGGATAATCGGACGGATCGCTGCATAGGCTGGAAACGACAGCAGACTTCCGAAGGACGGCACGACCATACCCACCGCCCCAACAAGCGCCGAAAAAAACATCGCGTACGGCACCAGGGGCAGGATGATCGCGTTTGCGAGAAACGAGACCGGCGAGAACGCGCCGAAGTTCGCGAAGATGACT
Organism: Candidatus Fimivivens sp.; assembly: GCA_035560715.1. Lineage (GTDB taxonomy): Bacteria > Patescibacteriota > Minisyncoccia > Moranbacterales > UBA1568 > JAAXTX01. The sequence goes on from DATMYW010000030.1 coordinate 3,389, forward strand.
GGCATGACGAACAGGTTCGCACAGAACGTCAGGAGCGCCGCCTCGACGAACAGTCTCCCGTGGGAAACCCATTTCACGATGCGTCCGATATACGGCGACGACAACGCGATGCCCACCGTGGCCGCGAACGAAAGCAGAAATCCGACATCATGGCGGAGAATGAGCGGATTCAGGACGACCATCACCGACGCGACGATAATGATCGCGTTGATCGAAGCATATCGTCGACCGAACCATCCCGCCGATACCAGTGTGGCAGACATGCCGAACGCGCGGACCGCCGAGGCGGGGGCGCCCGAAATAAGCACGAACGCCGCCGTCGCGAGCAGGGAAAAAACGGCGGCATGCGGACGCGACAGACACAAGGCGATACCGAGAAGTAGAAAACAACCCGCGATAATCGAGATATTGTATCCCGACACCGCGACGACATGCGAGAGTCCGGCGTCGCGGAAATCCGAGACTACCGCGTCCGGCAACTGCCTGCTCCCGCCAACGACAAGCCCGACTGCCAATCCGGCTTCCGGTTCTGGAAGCGCCCGTGATAGCGCTTCTTTGAACCGTCTGGAAAATCCGAACAACGCGCGCAGGACTGGATATCGAAACCCGGTCTTCTTCCATGAAGAGACGCGGCATCGGTATGCGACCCTATCCTTCGCGTAGTACATCCGCCACGTCGCATCCGGCGGCTCGACGTCGCATGACAACGTCCCGGTGTCCCCATACGAGACGTCCGACCGGATGGAAAACGTTCCGAGAACCAATTCCCTGGGACAGGTCGTTTCCTCGGTACACGTATCGAATCGAAAGACCGTGACGATCCCCTTCACGTCCGTCTCCGGGTTCCGGACGATGGTTACGGTTCCCGAGACGCTCGCGGCTGGACGTTCGCGGTTCCACGCCGACTCCGCACGCGATGAAAACAGAAAACCCGCCGCGAAGGCGAGCATGGAAAGCATGAAGGTCGCACTCCGTCTGCCCGGCCAGATCGAGACCGTCATGATGCCGGCTGCGAGGGCGAAGAACGGCACGGCCGCCTCGGACGGGAAGAGCGACCCCGCAAAGACACCGGGGATCACGAACGGAAACGCGCGACGGATGCACGATGCGAAATCCATTTCAGACAACAGTAAACAGAAATCAGATAACAGTTAACTGCGAGAGGACACCATTCTTTCCCCTTGTTCCATGCTCCCTGTTATCTGTTAACTGTCGGTCACTCGAGGTTCTCGATCGCCTTCTTGAAACTCTTCGCCGAACCGAAGGATTTGTATACGCTCGCGAACCGGAGATACGCGACCTCGTCCACGGCGCGGAGTTTCTCAAGGATCAGGTTCCCGATCTCCTTGCTGGCTACTTCCGGTTCCCGTTTCGCATGCAGTTCGTATTCGATCTCGTCGAGAATCTTCTCGACCTTTTCCTCGCTTCCAGGCCGTTTCTCGAGCGCGCGTCGGAGCCCGACTTCGATCTTCTTCCGGTCATACGGCTCTGTCCGCCCGTCCTTCTTCACGACCGTGATACCCATCGTTTCGGCCTCCTCATACGTGCTGAACCGGCCCGAGCACTTTTCGCACTCGCGCCTCCGCCTGATCGCGCGCCCTTCCTTGGTCTCGCGCGAATCGACTACCTTGGTCTCATCATGCCCGCAATATGGACACCGCATATCCTTGAACACAAAAACACCCCTTCCGCCACCAATCTACCACACTTCGATGACGGTTCAAAATGGAAAGGAGGGCATCGATGCCCTCCTTCATCTACGGACGGTCCGCTCCGACTATTTCTTCATCTTCCGCCGTATGAACGCGGGAATCTCGAGGTCATCCCCTTCCTCGACGAATTCCTTCGTCTCGGTCCGGAGCTGGGTGGGAGCCGGCTGAATCTTCTCCTCGATGATCATCGCGGGCTTCTCCACCATGCGACGAGTGCTCTCGAACGCGGTACGAGAGAAGATGTCCTCGTCGTCGTCCTTGGCCTGGACCGGATCGGGTTCGACGGTCGCGCGGGACACGGCGGGAGCGGACGGTGCCGACGCGGAACGGGTGACGAACCCGAGCGGCGCCCGCTCCTTGGTACGGTTGGCATCGAATCCGGTCGCGACGACCGTGATCTGGATATCGCCTTTGTGCACCTGGTCGTCCACGACCGCCCCGAAGATGACCTTCGCATTGGGATCGATGCTCTCGGTGATGATGTTCGCGGCCTCGTTGATCTCGAGCATTCCGAGATCGGCCGATCCGGAAATATTGATGAGCACTCCCTTCGCGCCGTCGATGGATAGTTCGAGGAGCGGACTGCTGATGGCCGCGCGGGCCGCCTCTTCGGCACGGTTCTCACCCGAGGCGATACCGATTCCCATGAGGGCGGAGCCGCTGTCCTCCATGATGGTCCGCACATCCGCGAAGTCCACGTTGACGATGCCCGGTTTGGTGATGAGGTCGGAAATACCCTGCACGCCCTGACGGAGTACGTCGTCGACGATACGGAACGCGTTGATGAGCGAAACCTTCTTATCGATGATGGAGAGCAGTTTGTCGTTCGGGATGGTGATGAGCGAATCCACGCGGTCGCGCAGGTTCGAAAGCGACTCTTCGGCGATCGCACGACGCTGCGCCCCTTCGAACGTGAACGGCTTCGTCACGATGCCGATGGTGAGCGCGCCGAGTTCTTTCGCCGTCTCGGCGACGATCGGTGCCGCACCGGAACCCGTGCCTCCGCCGAGCCCGCACGCGACGAACACCATGTCGGCGCCCTTGAGCACTTCCTGGATCTCGTCTCGGTTCTCTTCGGCCGCCTGTCGGCCGATCTCAGGATTCATGCCTGCGCCAAGTCCCTTCGTCAGGTTCTTGCCGATGTGGACCTTCTCCGCCGCCTTCGAGTTGTGCAACGCCTGCGCGTCGGTATTGATAACCACGAACTCGACACCCTTGATCTTCGAGTCGATCATCCGCGAGACGGCGTTCCCGCCGGCACCGCCGACGCCGACGACCTTGATCTTCGCGAATGTCTCGATATCGGGTTTGATTTCTGCCATACGGAGGGCATGCTAAGGGGATGATCGAAAGGGGTTTGCCCGGCGTTTGTTTTCGAAGTCCTACTGTAGCACGCGGAAAAAGCGTGTGTCAAGCGGATTTTTACCGATTTTTCTTTGTTTTTCGGTCGTTTCCGTCCTTCTCAGTCCAACGGCAAAAACTTCCGCAGGAGTTCCTTCGTTTTTTTTCCGGCGGAAAGCGCCCATTCCGGAACGGCCCGTTTCGCACCTTCCGTCAGGAATCCGATACCGGCGATATTGCCGCGAGACCGTCCGCGCTCCCGTGCCAGAAGGACAAGCCCTACGGCGGCAGCGAAGTCGGGACTATCGACCTGATCAAGGATGCCGCCTTGCGGTTTCGGATACCCGATATGCGACGGCAGGCGAAGGACGTCCTTGGCAAGTTCGACAGATCCGGACAGAAGCGCGCCGCCGCCGCAGAGCACCGCGCCCGCGGGCAGCAGCCCCTCGCGTCCGCATTTCGCGAGTTCCGAGTTCACGAAACGGAACAGCTCATCCATTCTCGCCTCGACGATCTCGGCGACATCGTGACGTGGAACCGACTCGGACTCGTGCGAATCGAAACGGGAAAGGTCGATTTCCTCGCGCTTGCCCACGGTGTCCGGCAACGCGGTCCCATATTGGAGCTTCACCTGTTCGGCCGTCTCGATGGAGATACGCAGACCGATCGCGATGTCGCTCGTCACGTGTGCGCCGCCGACCGGCAGTACCGCGAGGTGGACGAGCTCCCCTTCCTCATACACCGTGACCGAGGTCGTGCTCCCGCCGATGTCGACCAGCACGACACCGAGCTCTTTCTGCTTCGGATTAAGAACCGCCTCGCCGGCCGCGAGCGGTTCGACCGCATGAAAATCGGGCCGGATACCGACCTGGTCGAGGATACGGCCGATGCCCTTCATCTGATTCATGCTCGTGCCGACGACGAACGCTTCGGCCTCGAGCCGGACGCCGCGCATGCCGACCGGGTCCTTGATGTCCTTCTGGTCGTCGAGCCGGTAGCTCTTGGGAATCACGTGAAGCACCTCGCGGTTCGACGGAAGCATCACGCGCGCCTCGACTTCCGCCATCGCACGTTCCACATCCTCTTCGGCAACCTCGCCGTCAGGACGACTGACCGCGATGACCCCGAGCGTCTTCTGACAGAAGATGTCCGTGCCGGAAATACCGACGCCGATCGTGTCGGCCGTCACGCCGGACATGCGCTCCGCGTGCGACACTGCCTTCGCGACCGCTCCCGCGACGGCCGAGGCATCGATGACGCTTCCGCGCCGCATGCCCTCGGACGGCATCGAGACGGCACCGAGCACGCGGAGCGATTCCTCGCCCGCGAACTCCTGAGCCATGACCGCACGCACCTGCGACGATCCAATGTCTATCCCGAGATAATTTACCGTTTTCGCCATACGGACACTCGGAGAATTTCCTCCCCCGCAAAGACTTTCTGTTTATGCATGATAGTATACCCCGAAAACGGGCGAAAGACAAAACGAACGAACGAACGAACGGATATGAGAAAGAAGACTGAATCTTCGGAAAAAGCTCGGCCTTCGGAGCTGCCGATCAGGATGAGGAAAAGAAGAAAAACTCAAATCGCCTTCCCTAGGATGAGGAAAATAAAAAAAAGAGGAGGGACTGTGCGGTACTCCGGTCGATTTGACCGCGACAGTCCTTTTCCTCTTACCAGCATAGCCGGGCATATTTTGGCAGCTGGATTCTCTTGCCCTCAATATCCGGTCACTTCCGGCGACTCACAGCAGCCACCTCCATCGGCTGCCGGGCAATCAGGCGAAATCAGGCCGTTGATCGGGTCGCTGCCGCTGCAAAATACTTCCGGATTCCTCGAGCGGCTCTCGACTTCCTTGGTTGGGACGTCCATAGTCACCATCCTTCCTTTTGAAAAGTTTACGAGACTTCAGTACGAAAAACTGTTAAACGAACCAGCCTTCGGGAACAGTATAAGTCAGGACGGATTTTCCTGTCAAACCTCCGTTTTTCTATGTTCCTAAGTTTGGACCTTGGATTTCAAGATCCGACCTTGGGAACACTATCAAAAAGACGAGGCATGCCTCGTCTCTACGGATTTCGGTCGGGAGATGTCGGGCCGATTTTACGGAAACAGCGCCACGAGGTGCGGCACGAAGACGACGAGTCCGACGAGTGTCGCGGCGACGGACGCGATCAGGACCGCTCCGGCGGTAAGGTCCTTGATGACCCGCACGCTCTCGTGATACTGCGGATTCAGCACGTCCATCAGGCGCTCAAAGCAGGTGTTCACGATCTCAAGCGGCAGGATGACGCCGATCGCCAGAAAGACGACCGCGCGTTCCGAAACCGTAAGCGGCAAGAGGAACGAGAGGATGATCGACATGGCTCCCAGTATGAACTCGATGCGGAGATTGCGCTCCGTCGAGAACGCGCTGCGGATCCCGTCAATCGCATGGCGGAAACTCTTCGCGAACTTGGTCATAAAAAAATCGTTACGGTTTCTTCCCTATTCTACAGCAGGAACGATTCCGTTCCAATCGGGTCTTTTGGGCAAAGCGTTCCCCGGAAAGGAAGTCCGACTCCCATGGGAGTCGGACTTCCGAGAGCGACAGGAAACAAGACTACGGGGAAGTCAGCGTTTCGGTCACCTCATCCTGGATGCGGAACATCTCCGGTGAATGATCGTACCCAAGAAGATGCAATGTCCCATGAGAGACGACGAAGACGAGTTCCTTATTGAATGGGACGCCGTCACCCTCCGCCGCGCGACGAACGAAATCCGGCGAAATCACGAGGTCGCCGAGAGAGATACTCCCCTCGTCGTCGGGACGGATATCCTCCCCCTCGTGTTCCGAAAACGACAGCACATCGGTCGGCACGGCCTTGTCGCGATATGTCCGGTTGAGTTCCGCGATCGCCTCGTCGGTCACGAGCGCGATGCCGACGGACACGGTGTTCGACGAAGACAGGGACGGTATCCCCGAACGGGATATCGTCTCTTTCACGACCGCCTCGAAAAAGGCGTCGTCTTCTTCACAGCCCGCGCTCCTCACGATATCGAGATCGAAGTCCATGAACGTCCGTTCGTGACCGGAATCGCCGGTCCCGTTTCAAAAAAATCTCCGCAAAACGTGTGGCATATGGAAGTCCGACTCCCATGGGATTCGGACTTCCATCGAAAATCACTCCGCGAGCGCCTCCTCCACGAACCGTTTCACGGTGTTGCCGTCGGCACGGCCCGCAACCTTCTTCGACGCGGCCCCCATAAGCTTCCCGAAGTCGGCCTTCGACGCGGCACCGGTCTCGGCTTTCGTCTCGGCGACAATCTTCCGGATCTCATCGTCCGGAAGATTCGCCGGGAGGTACGCGCCGATGAACGCGAGTTCGGCCTCTTCCTTCTGTGCGAGGTCCTCGCGTCCGCCCGCACGATAGCTTTCCGCGCTTTCGCGCCGTTGCTTCGAGAGTCGCCTCAGTACGGCGACCGCTTCCTGATCGGAAAGTTCGGTCACCGGCTTACGCAGCTCGATCGCCTCATTCTTGAGGGCGCTGCCGATCATGCGGATCACGTCGCGGCGAGCGGCATCTCCCGCCTTCATTGCCTCCTTGAGGTCGCTCTGGATCGTTTCGTAGAGTGTCATAGCGTCATGACGGGAAAACGAACCCGCACCCTTCAAAGAGTGCGGGAACATCCCCTAGCGGTTGAGTTTCTTCTTGATTTCGCGGAGCGACTCATCGTCGAACTTCCCGAATTTCTTCAGACGACCGATCTCCTTGCGGATCTTCGTCTTGTAGAGCGCCTCATTTCGACGCTCCGTCTTGCTCTTTTCCTCGCGGCGGAAGCGGAGCTTGCGCGCGCGCTGCAGGGTGCCACTCTGCTGGACGCGCCGCGAAAAACGGCGGATCATGCTTTCCGGCGTCTCTTTCTCTTTCTTGCGTACCTGGATCATGTGAACCGACCTCCTTTCTGGTGATGCTGATTAGCCTCTCCTTCTCCTCTGAAAAATCCTTATTTTACGGGATGGATCCCTTCCGAGAGCCTCGCTCCGCCCAACAGGTGCAGATGGATATGCGGGATTTCCTGCCCGCCGTCATGCCCCACCCGGAACAGCAGTTTATACCCTTTCCCGGAAATGTTCAAGTCCCGGGCGATATCGCGCGCCGCGAGGATCATCCGACCGGCGAGCCCCGCATCGTCGTCTCCGAGGTCGTTGATGGAAACGATCCGCCGTTTCGGGATGATCAGGATATGCACCGGCGCGAGCGGATGAATATCACGGAACGCGATCAACTCGTCGGTCTCAAACACGATGACGGCCGGAACCTCACGCCGTATGATCTTGTCGAATACGGTCTCCTCCATGTCGGATAATGCTATTTCTCAGGTTTCACCGACGTCGGATGGGCGAGCGCGACGTTCGTCTTGAGGATCTTCTTCACCGCGTCGGTGAGCTTCTCCTGTGTCACGGTCTCCTGCGTCCCCGACATCATATCCTTTACGATGGCAGTTCCGTCGAGCGCCTCCTTCTGCCCGAGAATTATCGTCACGTCGACGCCGAGCCTCGAGGCTACCCGCATCTGCGCCTTGAGACTCCCGCGTCCGAAGCTTTCTGCCGCGAGTATTCCGTGTTTCTCGAGCTCCGCGAACAGCCGGAGACTCTTCTTCTTCGCGAGGTCGCCGAGCTGCGCGAGGAACACGCGCGGCTTCGGAAATTCGTACGGCCGGACCTGGGTCCGTTTCATCTCGAGGACGATCCGATCGAGACCGAGGCCAAACCCGATCGCCGGCGTCGGCTCACCGCCGAGCTCCTGTATGAGATTATCGTACCGACCGCCGCCACCCAGTGCATACTTTTTTCCTTCACGGTCGGTCGACCAGATCTCGAAGACGGTCCGGGTATAGTAGTCGAGGCCGCGGACGAGGCGCGGATTGATCGAATACGGGAGCTCGAGCTCGTCGAGATACTCGAGGAGCGACTTGAAGTGTGCTCGGCTCTCGTCATCGAGGAAGTCCAGCGCCTGCGGGGCCTGCGAGGTCATCTGGACACACTTGTCCTCCTTGCAATCGAGGATGCGCATGGGATTGGTGACGAGCCGCTCACGGCACGCCTGGCAGAGCTTCTGCTTTTGCGACTCGAGGAAGCGGACCAGGGCCTTTTCATAGCGCTTGCGCGACTCGGGCGTCCCGATCGAGTTCACCTGGAACTCGACGTCCTTGAGACCGAGTTCGCGGACGACCCGATACGCGATCTGGAGTACCTGTGCGTCAAGAATCGGGTCCGCTTCGCCGAAGACCTCGAAGTCACCCTGCCAGAGTTCACGATAACGTCCTTCCTGTGGTCGGTCATACCGGAACACCGGCCCCATGGAAAAAAGCCGGATCGGCTTCGGCAGGACGCTCATCCCGTGCTGGATATAGGCGCGACCGATACCGGCCGTGAATTCCGGCCGCAACGCGACGCGATCGCCGCCGCGGGTCTGAAACGAATAAATCTCCTTGTCGATAATGTCGGTTCCCTCCTTGATCGAGCGAATGAACAGATGAAGGTATTCGACTGTCGGCGTGTCGATGCGCTGGAATCCGTATTCCTGTGCGGCCGATGACAGGCTCCTTCTCACGCGCTCCCAGTACGGCTGTTCGTCGGGCAGGATATCGCGCATCCCGCGCAACGACTGCATTAGGAGTTCATTCTCGGTCACGAGCGGAGCGGGCGCGATCTTCGTCGGCGGCTTCTTCTCCGTCTTCGTCGCGGATTTCTTCGTGGCGGGTTTGGCGCTTTTCGCGACGGTCTTCTTCGGGCTCATAGGCGGACAGGCTAATACTTGCGGATTTATCGGAGACACGGATTATCGATACCATGCGGCACGCGACAACGGCCACGCACGCAGGAGCACCCGTCCCACGACGAGCTTCCTGTCCACGGCGCCGAAAACGCGCGAATCGAGACTGTTCATGCGGTTATCACCAAGTACGAAATACTGGCCGTGCCCGAGCGTGAGCGGTTTCATGTCGGTCGTCAGGACCGACGGCGCGAGGTAGGAGGACTCGTCGAGCACGAAACCGTCCGGATGCGCGTCGTTCTCGATGATGATCTTGGAATGTTCGATGCGGACCGTCTCGCCGGGAAGCCCGATGACGCGCTTGATGAGATAGATACCGTGCTCCTGTGGCGAACGGAATACGATGGGTTGCTGCCGCGGCAACGATTCGATCGACGGGACCGTAAAGATCGGCTGCCCGGGCAACCCCACCTCGGTCTGTTTGAAACCGAGTTCGTTCACCACGAGGTATTCCCCGTTCTCGAAATTCGGCACCATGCTCGAACCCTGCACGAAGAACGGCTGGAAGAGAAAGACGCGGACTGGTATGATGATGACGGCGGCAAGGAGAAACACTTTCACCATTTCAAGGAAGAATTGTCCTCCGGATAGCTCCTCCGAGGTGTCTCTGTCGCGTTTCGAAAGATCGGATCGCTCGGGATTCGTCGTCATAGGGTCGAAGTCATCAAGAAGGACGGGTCCTTCGCGAATAAGCGACTCACTCAGATGTCACATCGATCCGCGCACCCGGAAAGCGGGATGCGTTCCGCCCGGAACCGCGGTGAGATGCGAGGTGGGTCACGAAGATAACGAGGCCATAATATCACGTTTTCGACCCGGAATCAAGTGTCCCGAAGAATCGGAAAAATGCCATGTCCAAGGGAAAGATAACAGTAAAATACCTCTTCCTCGCCCTAGGTGCATTCTTGGCGTTCGGAGTGATCTTCTTCGGTATCCGCGTCTTTCGGACCGCGGAAAAGATCCACGTCGACAATGCGTCCTCGTCCGGAGCCTTCGGAAACCTCGCTTCCGTTCTTCCAGGTGGAAGGCGCGAGCCACTCAAGGGCGAGGAAAACGGGCGGATCAACATCCTGCTCCTTGGTCGCGCCGGGAAAAACTATCCTGGCCAGAATCTGACCGACACCATCATGCTCGCGAGCATCGACACCCGTGAACATCGTGCCGCGTTCCTCTCCATACCGCGCGATCTGTTCGTACCGATCCCGGGTTCGGGCCTGTACACCAAACTCAACTCCGTCTACCAGTACGGACTCAATCAGGGAAACGGTGCGGATGCGGTCATCAGTGCCGTGGAAGAACTGACCGGACAGGACATCCCCTACTATGCCGCGCTTGATTTCGACGGATTCGAAAAGGTTATCGACGACATCGGCGGCATTCGCGTCGAATCGACACGCGACATCCTCGACACCCGCTATCCTGGAAAAAATTATAGCTACGAGACGTTCGAGCTTTCGGCCGGATGGCATACGCTCGACGGGGCGACGGCGCTCAAATACGCCCGGGAACGGCACGGCGACCCCGAAGGCGACTTCGGCCGGGCGAAACGCCAGCAGCAGATCATAAGGGCGTTTCAGGAAAAGGCCCTTTCGATCAGGACATACCTCGACGTTTTTACCGCGAACCGGCTGCTCGACACCCTGGGAGACAGCGTCCGGACGAATCTGACGATGAGCCAGATCGGGAGTCTTATCGAGATAGGAAAGACGACGGATCTCCGCAACGCCTCGGCGGCGGTCGTCGACGCGTGGAAAAAGGAGAGTCTCCTCAGGGTCTCGCATATGGACATGAACGGGGTCCGGGCGTTCATTCTCGTTCCGCGGACCGGAAACTGGAATGAGATCCGCGACCTCGCATCCCACATCTTCGACAAGGAAGCGCTCGACCGCAAACGCGCGACCATACAAGACGAGTCCGCGTCGATCCTCGTCCTCGCACGGCCGGAGGACACCACGTTCGCGAACCGTTTCGCCGCCTCACTCAGGGATGCGCTTCCCGCCAAAGATATCCGTGTCACGACGGACGTGAACCTTGTCCGTCCCGAACAGAGCCGAGTCGCAGACCGGACGAACCTGGGAAAACCGTTCACGTTCGATGCTCTCATCGGCGCCTTCTCGCTTTCGAAGACGGATGACGTGCCCGCCCTGCCGGCTTCGGGACCGTCACCCGATTTCGTCGTCACGATCGGCAACGATCAGCGGAGCCATCCGCTGCCCGAAACCTCGCTCGGGAGCGATTCGTCCGACTCGGCGGGCGACGATCCCTTCTCCGAATATTTCGAACCGAAAGCACGATAGGTGCGTCAAAGCACGAAGCACTGCACACAGACGACCAGACACGACACAAAAAACGAACGCGGAACGAACGTATCCTCAGATGCTCTCGTGCCACTATTTATCGTTTTGATTCCCGTTTGTGCTCTCTGCTTTCGGGCTTCGTGATTTATTCGGTTTTTTGTTCTTTGTGCCCTGTGCTTTTTGTTGTGCTATCATGATAACCGTATATCGAACCGCCTATGCGTCTCATCGTCGGACTCGGTAACCCGGGGACAGAATACGAAAAGACCCGACACAATGCCGGGTTCCTGTTGCTCGATTTCCTGCGCGAAGCGTGGGGGTTCGAACCGTTCCAACCGACACCGAAATGGAAGGGTTCCGTTTCGGCCGGAATGCGCGATGGACAGAAAGTCATCCTCCTCAAGCCGGAGACCTTCATGAACCGCTCCGGCGAGTCCGTCCGGTCGATAATGGTTTTCTTCAAACTCGTGCCGGCAGACATCATCGTCCTCCACGACGACCTCGACATCGCACCGGGAACGTTCAAGGAAGCATTCGGATCGGGAGCCGCCGGGCACAACGGCGTCGCGGATCTCATCGAGAAACTCGGCACCAAGGATTTCACCCGTATCCGTATCGGCATCGGCCGGCCGCCCGAGAACGTCCCCGCCGACGCGTTCGTCCTCGCGCCATTCTCGGAGGTAGAAATACAAACGTTCAAAACTATATTTCCTGAAATCGAAAAAGGACTCCGATAAAAAATCCGCTCACAAATGAAAAGACCGGGCTCCGTTACGGATACCCGGCTTTTCTGTCTTTCGCGCGGAACACTACACCTTGAGAAGAATGGCATTGTCGTCAGTCAAAAAACCGCGCTCTATACCAACCGACTCCAGGAACATCTCATGTCCCCTGAAAGCGAAGGAGAGCGAATGCTCAAAATGTACGCAATGCACGTTTCCGCTTCCCAGATTCGGGAAAAGCCTTGGCTCCAGAATGGAATCCGCCAGGAAGAGCGAGTGCCACCGTACCATGAAATTCACGAGCTCTTCGACGGAGACGCTTTGCGACGGATCTTCGTGTCGAAGCGGCTCGATAAGATCGTTCCTGTCTTTACGTGAATTCTTGCAGTGCCGATGGGAGCGCCAGAACACGAACGATTCGTCGGAGAACGGATGATCCCGCTCCCACTCCAAGTACGCACGTCTCTCCTCGTACAAGGCCTTGGTATCGTACAGTGACACGATCCGATCACCGGGATGACCCACTTCCTGCAGGAGCATCATCTCATGCGAATCGGTGATACGAAGCGGCTCCGGACTCCGGAATCCGATACCGGCGTCCTGCAGGAACCGCACCGCCTCGGCTTCCGAAAGGCTGACCGAAAACGGCAGATGGATATCACGGATGAAACCGTACCCCGACGACGGCTCGGAGTCGTATACCGGATACCCGCCAAGTTGTACCAGGTTCTTGGAATATCTTTTCCAGACTTTCTCGATCCATGCGGCGTGTCGTACGACCATGACCTTGCTGTCCCCTTTCTCGATACCTTCGAGCGCGCGCTCTCCACCAAGTTGCTCGATGATTTTTTCCAGAGCCGCTTGACCTGACGTGATAATAGACATGTTTTCCCTCCTGTTGCCGATAGGTTAGCAAAAGTACTGATTGTTAAGGTGAATCGGGACTCTATAGCATTAATGCGGGACTGTCAAACGTCCCGCTACCGAAAACCGCCCCGGAGGGCGGCTTTTCTATCGTCAGTTATCGGTCGGATTCCTACGCCCGCGAGACGTACGCGCCTTTCTCGGTATTCACGATGACCCGGTCGCCGGCGGAGATGAAGAGCGGCACGGTCAGCTTGAGACCGTTCTCGAGCGTGACGACCTTGTCGCCGCCAGAAGCGGTGTCGCCCTTGATGCCCGGAGGCGCCTCCTTCACGGAAAACTCCATCTTCACCGGGAGCTCCACGTTGATCGCCCGCCCACCGTAGTTGAGGACAGTCACGTCGGTCCCCTCGATCAGGTATTTCGCCGCGTCACCGAGCACGTCCGACTGGAGCGCGAACTGTTCGTAGCTCTCGCCGTCCATGAACTGGTACTCATCGCCTTCGCGGTAGAGGTACTGCGCGGACGACTTCGCGGTCTCCGCCTCCTCGAACTTGTCCTTGTCCTGGAACGTGTACTCGATCGTCGCCCCGGTCAGGATGTTCTTGAGTTTCGTGCGCATGACCGCGCCGGCACGGCCGGTCTTGGAATGCTGGTAGTCGAGCACGACGAACGGCTGTCCGTCCCACACGATCTTCTTTCCGGTCTTGATGTCGCTGAGTCCGAGCATAGATTCAGTCTAAAGTCAAAAGTCGAAAGGCCGCAAAGTCATCCCGTATCGGAACGGAACCCTACTTCACCACGTACGGGATGAGTCCCATGAACCGCGCGCGCTTGATCGCGAGCGCGACATCCTTCTGCTGCTTCGCCGACAGGCCATGGCGCTTCGGCGGATAAATCTTCCCTTGGGAGTTCAAAAACTTCCGGAGAAAATAGGCATCCTTGTAGTCAAGATGCTCGAGTTTCTTCTGCATCGCGTCTTCCATAGATATGATATTCAAACGGATTATCTCAACCGACCCGTTTCTTCGTTGTCAGTTGTCGGTTATAAGTCGTACGTTCTTCCCTAGAACGGGACGTCCTCGATCCGGACCTCGTCCTTTTCATCGTCGAGATTGATGGTCGGAATCTCCTCCTCGACCGGCTCCGGCTTGTGCGCGGCCGGATGCGACGGGACCGAGGTCCGTCCGGCGGACGATCCCTGCTGCTGGTATCCGCCCTGTCGCGGCGCGTATCCACCTCCCTGGCCCTGGCTTCCCTGCGGACGGGAACCGATCTGCATCGACTCGCCGACGATCTCGGTCGTCTTGCGCTCGACACCGTCCTTGCCGACGAACGAACGGGTCTGCAGCCGCCCTTCGAAAAAGGCTTCGCTTCCCTTCGTCAGATACTGGCCCGCGATTTCCGCGAGTCGGCCCCACAGGACGACCGTATGGAACTCGGTCTTCTCCTGCTTCTGTCCGGCCTTGTCCACCCAGCGATGGTTCGTCGCGAGACCGATCGTCGCCACCGTCTGTCCGGTCTGTGTCGTCCGGACATCGGGATCGCGCGTCAGGCGACCCACCAGGATCACTCGGTTCACGTTCATATGATTTTCGGTTACCCGATTATGGACTATCGATATTTCGAAATACGAAATGCGGATTGCGAAATCGTCCGCCCTCTTCCCTGTTCCCTGTTTCCGACTTTCGATTTTCGACTTTTTGCTTTCGCCTTCTTCTAAATGTCGAGTACTTCCTTCAGCTGCTTGTCGAGGTCTTCCTGTGAGATCGGCTTTTTGTCGCTTGCCGCCGCCTTCACCTCCTCAGCATTCTCTTCCGTCTTCTCTTCCATCACGGCCGGTTTCTCGGTGCGGACCGGCTCGACGGCCCGCCGCTCGGAACCGCGATCGGAAAAGCGCCGTCCACCACCGCTCCGGCGATCATCCCGACGAATCGGCTTCGGACGCTCCTCGCGCGGGATGGCCTTGAGCTCCGGCAGGCCGTCCGCCCGAACGATAAGGAAGCGGGAAACCGCGTTGTAGAGCTGGAGCGCCTTGGTGATCCCATCAATCACGTTCTCCTTGTCCTGCATCCCCTCTCCGGTCTCCGGCATCGAGAATCTCCTCGCGACATAGGTCCCGCGGCGCTCGCTCCTGATCTCATAGGCGAGATTCCGTTTTTCCTCCGTCTCTTCCGAAAGGAAGGTCCCTCCGAAATCCGTCACGATCTTTTCCACGTCCTCGCGGATCTTCGGAAGCTCGGCTTCCTTTGAATCCCCGACGAGATAGAACAGTTCGTACTCCCTCGTTTCCTTCGCTGCCATAGGGTATCACTCAACGAATTAATCATCGTAAAACCGCCAAAGAGAGCCCCTTCGCGGTTTCTGCCCGCCCTGGTCTCCTTGCGGAGCGGGGCGAAGCGTCGGACTTTCTCTCTTGTGACCGGATACTAACAGGGATTCACGGACTTGGCAAGTGGCGACAGCATTTCGGTCATCCGAACCGCGTGACCTTACGACCCGTTCATATCCCGCAGAACCTGTTCCTGAGTCCGGGCGGAATCATAGATACGGACATCGTCTATCTGACCGTCAAAATAGTAGTTTCCCGGAATCGGCGGCGTGGCGCCGTTCAGCATAGCTCCGATCGCCACTCCCGGGTTATCCGTGATGGAACCGCTTCCCTGGCTCGATGTTCCTTCCAATACTCCGTTCACATAGATCTTGGTATTCGTTCCGTCGGCGGTCGCCTCGATATGATACCAGGTGTTCGCAACCGGAATGGTCGTACTTTGAACGCGTCCGGCCCCGGAACCGATTTCGAAATTGAACCTGTTGCCGAACATCGGCCCCTGAAACAGCAGCGCCATTCCGCCGGCAGGTCCGCCAATATCACGCCCGACGGCCATGATGTACTTGTCGACCGAAACGGATCCGATCCTGACCCAGGCCGCCAAGGTGAATACATTCGTCGGCATCGTAATCGAAGAAGTCCGCGCCGCGAAGTTGTCCGTTCCGTTGAAGTTGCCCGCCTGTCCGAACTTTCCCGAACTCCAATATCCGCTGCTGCCACTCCAGGTCAGTATGTTTCCGTTTCCGCTCGAATCCAGGACGGTGCTTCCCGACCCGTCATCGAATTTCCACCATCCGAGCATTTCGAGCGGCTTCACTTTGACCTCCACGGCGCGGGTCGTACTACTGGTCTTTCCTCTGGATTTCACCCTCGTGACCAGCATCCGGTCGGTAGCGCAATCGGTAATGGCGACATCGCCGTTCTCACCCTGGAAAAAGTTGACCGTCCAGCCATCGACAGAGGTGATGTCACCGCCCGAACAGGTCGCCCCGGAAATATTGTTCGCGATCTCCTGCACAGTCAGTCGTCCACCCTTGTAAATCTGATACAGTACCAGTTCTATACCGGAATCGGCCACTTGGAACGATCGTGTCGAATTCCCGGTGGAGAGTGCCGCCTTCTGTTGCAGGACCGCCGCGGACAGGACCGTCAGCGAGGTCACGAGCATGAGTGACAGTATGATGAGGGAAAAGACGAGAACGGAGCCTTCGGCCGTGGAACGGAATACGCGAACCTTGTTTCCCATATGATTCATGTCCTGCGCGGATGATCAGCTTTCAATATTGAAACCGGATCAGTCGAACAGCTGCTTATAATGGTCTGCCCAATAGAGGATACCGTTGATGTACGGCGCGTAACACGTACCGAGATAACTGCAGGCGGCCGACTTCATGGCGGATGTCTTACCGGACGTCACGCCCGGTGTCTTCGCGAGTTTCAAGGCCATCGCCATCACGCCGTCAGTCAGGTTCCAGGGGCTCGGAGGGTTGTGACCCGTCGCCGACGAGACCTGTGATTTGTAGGCATTCCACGTATCCGGCATGAACTGCGCGACGCCCATCGCACCACCCGTTCCGGTATACCCCTTCGGATTACAGGAGACCTTCTGTTTCTTGTAGTCGATGTCCAAATCGTCGCAGATTTTCTTGAACAAATCACGCCGCCGCTGGAACGTCGCCCATGCCGTCTTGCCAAGTTTTCCGGCCTTGTACGATGCCTGCGCGCCGCTCTCCACCTGCGCGTACGTACAACCGCCGACATTGGCACCGAGGTTGGTCTCCATCTTGAGCACGCCGACGAGGAACCCCTTCGGCACGCCGGTCTTCTTGTTCGCGTACTCGACCGCGTCCTTGATATCGCTCGCATCGTAGGAATTCCCAGTCAAAGTCGACAAGTCGCTCTGCAATTCGGCGACTTCCTTCCTCAGTCGGTCGACGACCTTCTGCTGATCCTCCAGATCGGCCGCGGTCGACTGCTGATCGGAAGCGAGTTCCTGTTTCTGCACGAGTTTGCTTCCGAGCGTCGCCTCATGCGCCTGCTTGAGCGCCTCGAGGTCCGACTGCGCCTGGAGCGCCTGATCCTGCGACGAATGTATGTCCGAAAGCGCCGCGCTCATCCGTTCGCCGACCGTCATGACCCGGTCGGGATCATTGAGCGCGCGGGTGACATCGTCCGCCGAGAGGAGTGCCGTGAATGCCGGGTCCTCCGACTCGGACTGCATCTCCCGAACGAGCCCGGCCAGTATGAGACGGTTCTCATCGATCCGGTTCTGGATGAGCTCGACTTCGGCCTGTTTCTTCTCGATCTCGTTCGTGGCCTGTGCGATCCGCGTCTTCGTCGCGACGATCGCCTGCTGCGTCACCGCAAGCGACGCGTTGATCCGGTTCAACTGTCCCGAAAGAGCGTCAGCCTGAGCTTGCGCCTGTTGCAATTTTTTTTGCGCCCTCTCATAATCCTTCTCTATGGAATCGACATCCTGCGCCTGCGCCACCAGAGCCGTCACCGCGGAGGTGCCGGAAATCACGAGGGCAAGAAAAAGAGCGAGTATGCGGAATACCTGTTTCATTTCCGTATCATACCATGAACACCCTATCAGCGAAAGGAGTTTGACCGAAAAAGGCCGTCCGAAAGCATCGGACGGCCTTTGTATTCGGGACGATACATTCGTTAGGCCAAGAGGGCCGCGTCCTCCTTCGCCTTCTTCATGATCGCTTTGCCGATCGCTTCCGCGATTTTCGGATTTTCTTTGAGAAACGTCTTTGCCGTCTCGCGACCGACACCGAGTTTCGTCTCGCCGAAGAGGTATGAGTTGCCCGATTTCTTGACGGTCTCCAGACGGACTCCCGTATCCAACAGATCACCCGAAGCCGAGATGCCCTCGTTGTACATGATGTCGATTTCGGTCGTCCGGAACGGTGGAGCCACCTTGTTCTTCACGACCTTTATCTTCACGCGGTTGCCGACGACTTCCTCGCCCTTCTTGATCTGGGCGGCACGGCGCACCTCGATCCGGACCGATGAATAGAACTTGAGTGCCTGACCGCCGGTCGTCGTCTCTGGATTGCCGAACATGACGCCGATCTTCATGCGCAGCTGGTTGATGAAGATGACCACTGTATTGGACTTGGCCATGATCGGAGTAAGTTTGCGCAGGGCCTGCGACATGAGCCGAGCCTGTCGTCCGACATGCTGATCCCCCATCTCGCCTTCGATCTCCGCGCGCGGGACGAGTGCCGCCACCGAGTCGACCACGATCACGTCGAGCGCGTTCGAACGCACGAGTGTCTCGACGATGTCGAGCGCCTGTTCGCCCGCGTCCGGCTGTGAGATCAGAAGGTCGGCCGTCTTCACCCCGAGTTTCTTCGCATACTCCGGATCGAGCGCATGCTCCGCGTCGATGAAAGCCGCGGTCCCGCCCATCTTCTGCGCGTTCGCGATGATATGGAGCGCCAAGGTCGTCTTGCCCGACGACTCCGGCCCATACACCTCGATCACGCGGCCTCGCGGCACGCCGCCGATGCCGAGCGCCAGGTCGAGCGAGACCGATCCCGTCGGAATCGCCTCGATGTCCACCTTGCGGACTTCGCCGAGCTTCATGATCATCTCGTCCCCGAACTTCTCCTTGATGGATCCCATCACCGCGTCAAGACCGTCCTTTCCGCCACGCTTCTCCTGCTTCGCGTTCACGTCTTTCGCTGCCATACGTATATCCGATTATTGATAAACTCTCCGGTCATCCTCTTCCGTCCGGTCCGTAGACCGTCGTCGACGGCTTCGGGTCCTCTGAGACCGGCGACTCCCCTCCATCGTCCTGGCGGACCAGTACCGCGTTCCCGACATCCGACTGGACCTCAATCCGCTCCCGTGCCGAAAACGGCCGCGTCTCACCCGAAGGAAGCGTCCCATTCCATACGGTCTCACCGTCGACTCGGACCGAAACATGCGTCGGGATCGTCGCACGGACCGAAATCCTCACGGACGACGTCGGCGCCTGATCAGAGGCGACAAACGAGACATCGCTTCCCGGGGGCAGTACCGCATTGACTGCGACGGTCCTCGTACGCGTCTTCCCGAACCGGTTCTCCGACGTTATGACGATCGTATTGAGACCGGAGGTGAGCGACAATTCCTCGGAAAAAGCTCCGCGCTCATCGACGGTCGTTTCGCCTCCGTTTATGCGAACGGTAGCGCGCGGGTCGGATTCACCGCTGACAACGGTCGTCGCCACGGTCAGGGAATCACCGTCTCGCGGGGACAACAGTACCAACCGCGGCTCCGAGATGAATGTCTGGAACTGGAAATAGAGGTACGAGAAGGAACCGATGACGACAACCGCGATAACGGAAAGAACGACGCCTCTCGTCGATACCGGAACTTGGAAACGTATCGGACATTTCGGATGGAAACGCGACGGGGCTGGTGCCCCGCTCAGATTCTTCCGTATGCTCCGCTCACGCTCGTAGAGCTTGAGAATCGCTTCCTCGGGAATACCGAGAAATGCCGCGTATGCGCGCAGAAACCCACGGACATACACTTCCGGAGGGAGACTCCCATACGCGCCCGACTCGAGCGCCTCGAGGTATTTCACCTGGATGCTCGTCGCACGGGACACCTCCGAGAGGCTGATCCGATTGTCGGCACGGACCTTGCGAAGCTTTTCTCCGAGTGTGAGCGATCCGACCCGTTTTCTGGTGAAATTCGCGGCAGTCATGCCTCCATCCTAGCACGCCCCGACCGATGGGCCAAGGGAGTGAAAAACGTGGATCGGAAGAACGATTTCTCGTATTACTCACTCATCTTTCATTTCCACTCGTTTGTCTCCCTTCCAAAAAACTCTGGCGGAGCGTTACAGGCGGGCACAAGCACGGCTCTTCGCGAAGTGCGGGGAGCGACGGTCCAGAGCGCGGAAATACATCCTGGTCCTGTCGATCGCGAACGACTGCACCGGATCACCATAGGCAAGTACGCCCTCGCAAAGACAGACTCATAGGAAACGATCCGTTCGGCAACGAAGACCGACCCCGTAGACCGCGGGACACGCTTTCGACCTTATGGACCTGATGGACTTTCGACTACACTTGCCACTTGTCGCGTTCGACCTGATCCGACAAGGGGTCGTCATACTCGGGCGCGTCGGACTGCCCGGCGAATTTTCCGACGAGCACCGGCCGGCCCTTATTGTTGCCTTCCGGCGGGCCGACGATCCCGTTCTCTTCCAGGAGGTCGAGCAGTTTCGCGGCGCGACCGTACCCGACCGAGAGCCGGCGCTGCAGAAATGTCGTCGCGGCGCGTCCCGACTCGATAACGAGCTGCTTTGCTTCGTCATACTTGTCATCCAGGTCGTTCGGATCGTCCGACGACGCCGAAAAATCAACATCTCCTGCGGGTGCCACGAATCCGGGCAGTTTTTCCTGTTCCCCGCCACCGAAATCGTCGTCAAGATTCTCCTCGCCGAGATCCTTCTTCTGGTCGATGAAAAATTTCACGATGTCCTTCACCTCCCGATCATCGACGTAGACACCCTGGATACGCTTCGGCTGAGACGATTCCGGCGGAGCATAGAGCATATCCCCTTTGCCAATGAGCTTCTCGGCACCGCCCGTATCAAGGATGATGCGAGAGTCCATCTGATTCGAGACCGCGAACGCGATCTTGCCAGGAATATTCGACTTGATAAGACCCGTCACCACGTCCGAAACCGGCTTCTGCGTCGCGAGAACGAGATGGATACCGGCCGCACGCGACATCTGCGCAAGCCGGACGATCGCACCCTCGACCTCCTTGCCATGCGACATCATGAGGTCGGCCATCTCGTCGATGACGATCACGATATACGGCAACGGCTCCAACGGAACCGTCCGCGGCCGTCCGTCCGGACCGTTCTTATCGACATACGTCTCGCCGCGACGTTCTTTCTCGCGGTACGATCGGAGATCGCGGACCCGCACGGCCTCGAAGAGCCGGAGCCTGCGTTCCATCTCGCCGATCGCGTACTTGAGGGCGTTCACGACATGCTTGGAATCGGTGATGACCCTGCCGCCCTTGAGGTGCGGGATGCCGTTGTAAAGCGACAGTTCGACGCGCTTCGGGTCGACCAGGATGAGCTGCAGATCCTCAGGCGAGTTCTGATAGAGAAACGAGAGGAGGACCGAATTGATGCAGACGCTTTTCCCCGACCCGGTGCGACCCGCGATGAGGAGGTGCGGCATCGATTCAAGGTCCGCCACTTCGTAATCACCCGAGACCGATTCACCGAGCACGAAGGAGAGGTTCGATTTACGTTTCGCGAAAGACTCGCTCTCGAGGATGTCGCGCATGCGGACACTCGCCTGCTTCGTGTTCGGCACCTCGATGCCGACGAGCGACTTGTTCGGAATCGGTGCTTCGATACGGATCGGGTGCTTCGCGAGCGCGAGCGCGAGGTCATTCGATAGTCCGACGATCTTGGACAGCTTGGTCCCGAACGCCGGGCTGAACGTGTACTGCGTGACGGTGGGTCCGACCGTCGTGTCACCCATCTCGCCCGAGATATTGAAGTATTTGAGCGTACTCTGGATGACCTGCCGGGTCTGATCCAGGTCCCCCGAATCGGCACTGCCGCTCTTCCCGCGGAAGAAATCCGCGTCCGGCCGCTGCCAGACCGACGGATGGCGTTTCTTCCGCCGCTTCGGAGCGTCTTCTTCCTCATCGTCTTCGTCTTCGTTTTCGTCTTCTTCTTCCGTCGTATCAAACAGCGCCTCCTGGACTGACCGCTCATGCGCGGCTTTCGCGGCGCCGTCCTCCTCAGGAAAACTGATGGTGCCGATATTCCTGCGGGCGTCCTCGATTTCCGGAGCCGGTACGGACATGGTCGCTCCGAGCGAAGATATCGCGAGCGGCACGGTTTCGACAGGTTCCGAAACGGCTTCCTCCGATTCCTCCCCGCTCCCGGAGCGCAGCGACAGGATCTTCCCCTTCAGATACGACAGAAAATGAATGAGTGAGACATTGAATGCGGCGATGGTGCCCGAAAGGAAAAGCGCGATCAGGATAACCGTCCCCGCCGGCCGTCCGGCATACGTGAACAGGAGCGCCGCCAGACCGTACCCTACGTACCCTCCACCCGATCCGCGTTTCGCGGCCGCGAGCATCTCCTTGCCCGAATCACCGAGATACAGGTGAAACAATCCCAATAGCGAGACGAAGATGACGCCGAGTCCGATGAACTTCACCACGTCCGACAGGGTCGTCGACCGTCGGCGCAGCAGAAAAAAGGCCGAGATGAGAAGGACCGCCGGAAACAGCCACTTGCCCCATCCGAACAACGCGCCGACAACGGAATCGGACAGCGACCCGATCGACCCGCCGACGCCGAAAAACGCGAACGTAAACAAAATCGCGCACGCGACCAGGAGGATCGCCACGATGCTGCGTTTCGCGTCACCGCCGAGCGCATCGCCCCATCCGGATTCCACTTCCTCTTCCGGCTCCTCGTCATGCTTCCGTCTCCGACCGTGCGCCGGCTTCTCCTCCTGCTTTTTCCGTCCCATAGGAAAACAGTGAACATATCACCACGACACGCCGGAAATCCCGAGTGTCGGAACATGTCCCATTATAACACCGCTTTCGCGGGATAAAAAACACCCGGCACGTTTCCGTACCGGGGTATTCCCTTTCCATTCGGGACTCATACCAGCAACCGTTCCTCGATCCGCTCTTTCTTCGGCAGGATCGAAGCTGCCGCCCCCAGGAACTCCGGCTTCGGCATTTGGAGAAGGACCGACTTGCCGACTCTGACAAACACCGACTCCGGTGCGACGGGACTGAACGTCACGCTCCAGAAACGGAACAGCGTTTCAAGATCGGGCAGCGTGCATCCGACCTTTTCTGCCTGGACACACAACCGCCCGCTCTTTTTGACGACGAAGACCGACATCTCGGGCGTTTTTTCCTCGGTGATTGAAACTCCCCCGTGCAACGAGTACGACGGTCCCTCCAGCACGGTACATGCATCCCCCTCCCGGAAAAACCCTTCCGGAACCGGAAATGCCAGTCCGGCCCCCAAGACCCGTTCCCGATCGAGAAGGACCGCGACAAAAGCGTTGTTATCATTGGAACGCGGAATCCGCTCGAGATACGAACGGACCTTCGGGATGAGTTCCCGTTCCGCGATACTCCAGGATAGTCCCTTCCCGTCACCAACGACGACACCGTACCGCGTACCGTCTTTCCCCACATACAGATATGTTTTCAAAGCTTCCTCCTTTCGTTTGTTTTGCGAGACGTTCCACTGGAAAGTCTCTTTCAGAATAAAGACGACGCGATTTCTTTCGATGTCGTCATCTTCGTCGCCGCTCCTTTGCAGTGATCATTTCGAATTCCCCGCGGTATTCCTCCGGTCTTCATCAATTCAAATGCTGATTTTCTTTCCCTCGCGCCCGACCGAAAATCGATGCGAAAGAATCGGTTTGCCTCTCTCCGAAAAAGTATACGAACTCGACGTCGACCCTCTGAACCAGAAACAGGTCACGGTACAGCCGCGTTCTCTTGCAGAATGGCGGAACGATGAACCGGAAACCGTTGTCGGAAAACGACATATGCGACGCATCCATCAACAAGACAAGTTCATCCTTTCGTTCCTCCAATTTCGGGAACTGCGACAAAAGCACCCTGCGACATACCGGGATCATTTTCGGCATGGATTTCCGATCGACATCCATCCCAATGATATGGGACACGATCGGCTCCAGGGGATACTTCTGTCCATCGATCTCGACCTCCCTCCCGAAGAGGACCCCGAGCATTTCTCCGAAACGGAATTCTTCTATCGTAGCCATGATTGGTAACGGACTATGATTCCCGCGGAAGCCCCGCGGTGGGCACATTCACCTCTTTTCGTACGTTCCTTTCTAGCGCACGTCACGGTTCCTGTCAACGAATTAAGCCCGTTCTCTTATCGAGAACGGGCTTCGTTTGGCGTTTACGCCGGAACCGTTTCCATACCGCCGAGCGGTGGTCGCCGATCCGATCCACGGTCGGAATCCCGGAAGGTCTCTCCGGAATCCGATACGGGAGGGGAAGTCGGCGACCGATTCTCGTCATCGGTCCTGAGGACTATCGTCGCCTGCGGTATGAGAAACTTTTTCCCGAACCGCGTCTCAAGCGAAGCGAGTGCCTTTCCGAGTCGGTCCCAGTCTTCGTCGCACGGCTCTCGATTACGCGTCTTCTCATCTATATCGCAGACGGCATGGGCAAGCTTCTCCAACAGCGGCTCCATCGACGGAAAATCCGGCAATTTGCCGAGAACATACGTGCCGATATTCTCCATCATTTCCGGACCGTATCTCTCGAGAACATCCCGTTCGCCGGACACGATCTCCATGATTTCCTCGATCTCGGAGGATCCGTCCCCGAAAAAATACCGGCGCTGCAACATGAGATTGATGACGTCGCGCAACACGAGAGTCACCATCTTCACGTTCTCCTGGCCTTCCATGATAATGAGCTTTGGTTCCCGCGGAAGCCCCGCGGCAGGCATCGGTTCTTTGTGTTCCCATCCATTCCTAGCGCACCTGTGGCGCACTGTCAAAGGGATGTTCCCGGATTCCCGCCGGCACCGCATCGTTCGGCTCTCGACCGTTAGGAATATCAATAAATACGAGTCCATTTTTTCCTTTCAAACCATTGACAGTCGGAAAGAAATCAGTATAATAGGATACAGTCAATTTTACAGTTCCAGCCACTAATAACCGACACGAAACCGGAGGTTCCATGGTTCCTGAAAGCAAACCGAGGCTCATCCTGATCGGCAAAGAACGGACTTTACCGATACTCGATCTATTGCAAACCTTACTTTCTGACCTTTTCTTCGTCGAGGTGAACGTGTTCCGTGACGTAATCCCGAAGTGCTACACGAAAACAAGAACTCCCACATTGAAAGCGATCGCGATTGCGGATTATGTGACCTCATCACTCGAAATCCCCGAGGATGTCTTCGCTTTTGGCATCGGCTTCACAGCGGAGAAGCTGCATTGGAACGATGATCGAACGGGAGAGGAGCTCCTCAACCCCGATTCGAGGAAGCATCTCGACGAGCTTCTATCCAAACTATGCGGCCGCGATTACTGCCTGAATGTCGGCTGCTCCCTGCTCTCCGCAGACATGTCGGTTTCAAAGACATTCGTCATACCGGAGTATCTTTGCGTCAAGGCACTGACCGACGAGGAGAAGAGGGCGTTCGTCGCCGGTATGCAGAAACAGAGATTCGGCAAAGTCGGTCCTACGTTCCCGTTCCGTGAAACGGACGAGTGGCGACAGGTACTCGATATGCCTGAAGCAGACATCGAGATCATCGCTAAACGGATTCTCCATCGGCTCTCGAAGCAGGACTGCCCGCTCAACGCGGAAATGCGTGGCCGTTTCGAAACCGCGGCGAATCTGCAAGCGCAGTGAAGACCTTCGTCTGGAAACGACGGACCATACTTCAAAAAGGTATGGTCCGTTTTTTTCGTGATACTCGTCATCAAATAAAAACGACCGTCCACGGGAATGTGAACGGTCTGTCTTGTCGGTGTCGTTGACGCCTCAGGATGCTGCGGACGCCTTTTTGAAATAATACCCGCTGAACTGGGCCGGCTGATCCCCAAGGGAAAATTCGATAATGGTCGCACCATCCATCGTCGTGAGCGTCACGCGCTGAGAATGCTTTGCGCACAATTGCGCGTAACCGTCCCCGAGAGTGTGAACCGTCCTGATCCGAAACGGGCCGGAGCCGTGTCTGGTGACGATCGCACGTAACCCGTTTCGCATACGATTGTGCCAGATGACGACGTCACCCTCCTTAAATACCGTTCCCTTGACCCTTTTCTTCTTCGAATGTTCTTGTTTTGACATATACCCCCCGTCCGTTTGGTTAACGAGCCACTCCCTTCATCCGACATTTTTGAAAACCGATGCTACCACGCCACTCACTCCCCGTCAACCGTTTGTACCGAATGACTTGCGGAAGCAGTGTTGCCTGCCCGCCTTTGGAGGGTACCTGCTCCGAAACGGTTTTTCTCGCTGCCAGGCCGGATACGTGAAAAATATGGCTTCTGTCTGTGATACATGTGCCATAGGACCAATCACCTGGGACGATCGTCATATCGAAACGAGCGCGAACGCGTTCGAGAGATATCGCAGACATTCCTCCGGTGTCAGTACCTTGCTTTCCGCATCGATGCTCAGACCCGGATATCGGGAGGACAGCTTTACCGCCTCCGTCAGGTCCGCGGGATCCGGACCGAGACCTCCCGCTACGGCGTGACCAAGCGACGGGAAGCGGCTCGTGAATTGCCATAGGAGCGCTCCCGCTTCCTTTGGGTCA
The DNA here is from genome assembly GCA_035560715.1 of Candidatus Fimivivens sp. Taxonomy (GTDB): domain Bacteria; phylum Patescibacteriota; class Minisyncoccia; order Moranbacterales; family UBA1568; genus JAAXTX01. The sequence continues at coordinate 29,823 of DATMYW010000030.1, forward strand.
AACGGCTTCCCGGTACCCCCGCTCGGATCGAACATCACGGAGTCTACCAGGTCCGCATAACAGCCGATCCGCTCCATAAGACCGGATACGCCATCGACCGTCCTCATTGTTTCCTTTCCTATCTGGAGCACCAGATGCTTTTCCGGATGTCGCCACTTGAACGCTTCAAGATGATCAATGGGCGGCCAGGCGATATTGAGTTGGAACCCGTCAAGCCCCGGTCCCGCGATCGCGACCAGTTCCTGCAGTTGAATGTTGAGCGACTCCGTTCTGGCAGCTCCGTAGTGAATCAGCGTGAGCAGTCGATGATCAGAAATGCAGGCCTCCCTGAGCGCTTCCCGCGTCGTATACCGCTCGAAACATACGTTCGACGATTCCTGCTGTGACGACTCCGGCCCCACGAGCAGTCCGACCATGAGCCGGTATGCCGACCCTTCCGGCATCAAGGCAAGCGCCTCCCGGATCAGGTCCGGCGTCCATGGTCCCGTCCGTCCGATGTACGGGCCGATTTTTTTCTCTCTTGTCATGTCCTCCCCCCCCTTCTTCGTCTGATGTTAATAAGCCGATACCGTCCACCACGGACAGCCCGTCATTTTCCCGCACCCGAGGGAAAAAATCAAGTGCAAAGAAAGGCGCCGGTTTTCCGCAAGGATGGGCGGATTGACACGTCGCTTGTCCGCATGCTTCAGTACTCAAGCCAGGTTACAATATACGGTTCACTGACAACAAACAAAGACGGAGAATGCCATGTCGGAACAAGTCACAAGCAAGATCGGCCCGTTTATCGAATGTCTGAGAAACGATCTCGACGGGAAATACCGCATCATAAGCGTCGGGAAGGAAAACGGTTTTGCCACGTACACCCTGCAAAACCGGAAGGGTCCTGTCGTCATAGACATTCCGGACACCGTGGTCCGATTCGAAGGAACCGGTTCCATCGCGGAATGTCCGACGGACGAGCTGCGAAAATACGTACTGGAAGCCTTCAAAAACGGACAGTGGAAGCTCGCCGTCATTCGCCCTCCGAAACCGGACGAACTCGAAGAAATCGACGGGCCTCCTCATGGTACCTCGACCTTCCGCTGACAAGACCGCGATTCAATCCGCGCGCAAACGAACGAAGCCGCCCGAACCGGACGGCTTCTTCTTTTTGTCCGCGGCGGGAACCGTTCACCCGAGGAAATACTCCAGGCCCGACACGGCGGAGCGGATCGCAAAGAGGACGAGCAGGAGCGCGAGGAATTTATAGGTGAGCGAGACGAGCCCCTTACGATGAAGCAGATCGCGGAAGCGCGAGAAGACAAACGCGAGCCCAACCATCGCGGCAAGCCAGCCCATTTCGAACACGAGGAGGAACAGGAAATGCCCCGCGGGGAGCATCACGTCGAGCGAAAACGCCCGCGGTACGGCAATCGTGATCCAGAAGATCCAGAATCCGCCGTTGAGCACCGTAAGCAGCATGATCTTCCGGAACGGAAAAACTTCGCCGCCTTCCTCCGGTACCGCGGAGATATGCCAGACCTGCCATGCAAGCCACAAAAGCACGACTGCCCCGACAAGCGAGACAAGATGAAACACCGACTCCGGGACGGACAGCCAGGAGAAGGCCAGGAGTACGAAGAGCGCGACGACCGACTCCGCGACCAGCGCGCGGAAAACGACGCGCAGGCTCCGCACGAACCCGCGCCCGAGCACCTCGGCGAAGACCGACGCCATCATCGGTCCGGGCACCGCCCCGCCCACCAGCCCGAGGAGGAACGTTTCGAGAAGGAGATTGAACATATCCGTTTCCTATTTCTTCCGCAAGGCAAGCGTGAACCAGTCCTGACCGCGGAGCGATTGCCGATTCTCGTAAACCGCCTCGTAGCCGATACCGGCAAGCTCCCGGATAAGGTCGGGCGTATAGAAATAGAAGATCCGGGTCCCGAACTCGTCGGTACGCGTGTGTCCTTCTTCCGGATACTCCCCTTCCTTGAGCGAGAGATAGAAGATGCCGCCCGGCACAAGCGCCGCATGCGCCCGGGCGAGGATATCCGCAACACGCTCCCGGTCGGAATGAAGAAGCGACGCGAACGCGACAACCGCATCGAGTCCTTCCGGGAATCCGTAGGTCTCGATATCGGCAACCTCGAACTTCGCCTCCGGAAACGCCTCCCTCGCCATCCGTATGAACTCCCCGGATACGTCCACACCGACATATCGGTCCGTCCTCAGGAGGAATTCCGCCACCTCTCGTCCGTGCCCGCAGCCGATCTCAAGGACGAAGGGATGTTCCTTCCCGACCAATCCGAAGACCCGCTCCACGTCGTCGACACGCGTGCCGATTCCATCGAACTTCCGCGCCATCTCCCGCGCAGCCCGCTCGTACGTCTCGATGGTCTCTCGTTTCCGGTCGGTCATGAAATAATACTCCTCACGAAATTCACAAAGTAGTCTTTCAAGTTAATCACTATCCGTAACACTACGTCACTATGCTCGATAATCAAAACAAAAGCAGCGACAAAAAGAATCAGCAATGACTTTTCCCCGAGAAAACTTATCAGTCTTTTCACTTGTATCAAACAATTGGGAAATACTTTCCTATAATATCCGGATCTGTATACATCTCTCATTAAAATAATTCCCACAAAAAAACCAAAAGAAGCAATCGCATACAGGGCTAATAACCCGGCATCATGATCAGTAACACCTGTTTCTTTCTTGCTAAACGCTACTATCCCATACAAAGAAAACAGTAATATCAAGGTTATTCTCGATATAGGAGCCTTATTTAACTCTGAGGCAGCCTTGTCAAAATTATCTTTCACAAGATCATAAGGAACTCCCGAAGTCGAGGCTTCGGGCTGTTTTTCTGTCTGTTTAACTATCTTATAGTCAATGCTTGTAGACATAAAAATACCAGACTAACTCACTTTCACAATAATAGGAATCTCCTCGATTTTCTCACCATTAATCTCTATATCTACAGCATAATTTCCTGAGACTTCGAATTTCGTATCGTTGAGTTGCAATATCATCCCTAGATCTACGCTTCCAGTAGGACTTTTCTCGACACCAGCAATAACAGGAGGCAAATCAAGAATAACCCCGCCGGTGTCCTTATTCACTAAACTTATCTTCTGGGTATACTGCTTCTCGCTTGGAACGCTTATATTTGTCACAACAAACATCTGTCGATGTACTGGGACTTCATCTCCAGACTTCTGTAAATTTATATTTTTGAAAACTCCGATTACATTTAACTTCCCCGCATCACCTGTAAATGCATAGTCGCAAACCAAGGCGATATTAACTTTGTACTCCATAATATTTTTCTTACTTCCACCCCTGATTGACGATACGGAACGAGACCTGCTCCTGCTGGACGTTCACGATCCCCTGCGGGGTCTGCTGCGGGACGACCTGCTGGGTCTTCTTGAACTCCATACGGATCTCGAACCGGTTCGATTTTTCCGCGCTTTCAATTGCTGCGATCACATAGTCTTTCTTGTTCTCAGCGCGGAACTCGCCACACTCGGCCTCGGGACTCCACTGCCCGTGGAGAACCATCTCGTCGCGATACGACTCGTAGAGCGAGGTGAGGAGCGTCGCGAGTTCTCCCTCGGCATACGAGACTGTCTTTATGCCAAGGTCTTCCTTGGCCTCGCGCCGACCGATGACATACTGGTGAGAGTAGAGTTTCTCGGTCAGGGTATCGATGATGCCGTCGATCGCCTTCTCGTCGAGCTTGGTCTGATGGCTGCCGAGGAGTCGCTTGGCGAGCAGTCGGATAAGCTTATACGTGCGGTTCACATTGCCGAGTGCGAGTGGATGCACCGACGGCGTGCTATCGGCAAGCTTGTTGAAGATCTTGGTCAGTTCCTCGTCGCCCTTGATGCCGACACCTTCTTTCGCAAGGTCGAAGTACGCCATCACCTCCTCGACCGAAATCGGGATCCTGGCCTGCGGGTTCTGCGGATCGGCCGGATTGAAGACGTTCGCCGTCGAAGGGTCGATCGGGGTCAGCTCGCCCATGTCCGTCATCACGATCTCATCGGCGCCGAGCGCGATCATCGTCGCGGCGCTGTGCGCCTTGTACGGCACGAGGACCGAAAAGGTATCGCAGTATTCGCGGATCATGGAGACGAGTCGCCATGGCACCATCGTGTCCCCACCCGCGCTGAACAGGACGAGATCGATCTTCGGCACCTTGCCGATCGTGCGGAGCTGCTCACTCATCAGAGGAATCACGTCCATCGCGATCTTGGCACTCACCGGGCCCTGCCGGTCACTCGTCACATACGTAATCACCTTCGACCCTCGGGCCGATTCGATTTTTTTGAAAAGTTCGCTGCGTTCCATATTTTTGGTTCGAATGTATTTCAACACCGTCATCATACACCCGAAAAACCCTTTTGTAAAGCCTTCAAGCATCGCTACATGTCGATTACCTCCCCCACGAAACACTTTGCAGGAGCAGGGTAGTCCCTGCTCCGAAACGGTTTTCTCCCTTGCCAAGCCGCAGCCTTGGCGAAGGCTGGTTTGCCAAACCGGATATGTAACATCGATCGTAAACCATGTGGTTCAGGGTGCCCTCCACGGGCGGGCAGGCAATCCTGAACCTGCGAGAAAACTACGAGAAGTATCCCTCATCCAAGCCTTTCCCCTGACGATTGACTTATTTTCAAAAAAATGTTATTTTTTCCAGTCGGTCAGCAGATCATTTCCAACAAACAAACGAGGCAAAACGCCGAAGGATCACCAACATGAACATCTATGAAATACTCGGATTAAAACTCCCTGTTCGGAATCGTTTCTCGTATATAAAGATGAGCGGGCCAATGAAGGTACTCGCCAGATACGAGACATCCAACGCATACGGCTTCGTAGTCCAAGAAGGCGTCCAAAGAAACATCATCGACATCCGGATTCCGAAAGATCTCGTGAAAGAACCAGTGGGAACGATCGACATGATCACGGTTACCTGGGAAAAGGATCACGCCTTCATAGCGCCGCTTCAAAATTCCGACGCAAGGGAAGCTGATTATGGCAAACCGTTCTACCTTGATGGACCCCTTCAGGGTATGGCCGTACGATGCTTCACGATGCGAAACGATCACAGCGCCCCGCATGTGGCAGTTCCGATAGGCCAGCCACTTCCTCTCCTGTCCGCTTTCGAAGACGCCGGAGATCGACTCGTACTGATCAAAATGGATGACAACGGGCACGCGATCAAGAAAATGTCTCCGCTGACGGAATACAGCACAACCCCATGGGAAGAAATTCTCCTGAATCCATCGGGGTTTCGACTCCAGGTAGACGAAAGGTACGATACCGAAAACAAGGCCTTCCGTTTTTCCGAAAAACTTTCCAAAGAATGAATCTTCCTCGGACACACGGTTCAGGGACGTTCTCTCGCATGTTAAGGCGAGGAACGTCCTTTATTATTTTCAGCGAGCAAAAAACCACATGCGCGATATTTCATTGCATGAGATTTCTCGTGTAATGTGATCCATCCGTCATCGTCCGCATGAATATGCCGCGCACATAATCGTTTGTGCGATTCATTGCGTCATTTCCAAAGAGCGGATACTCGCGACAAAACGCGCAAACTCTCACCTCATCCAAGCCCTTTCCGAACCGTTGACAGGAAATTAGTTCTTTGCTATAATATGTCGTTATCAGTGAGTTGTTTTACAATGGTTGGTCATAGCCAAAAAAAGTTCATCCGGACTCTTTCTGGCTATGACCAAGAAAAAAGGTCTTAGTTCCGCCTCGGATGAGAGGAAACACAACCGCGCGACTGAGCGCAGGAGGCAATTATGTCAGACAATATAAGAGATCCGTTCTATATCTCGAGAGTCTATCCAGGCGAATTAAACGCCCTGGTAAAGCACATGATGCAACAGATGGGAACCAATGATCCGAATGAGGCGGTGAAGGGCATCAATAGCGGTGCGTATGCCGTTACAAAGGCACTCCCGTATTCCAAAGCCGATGGTGTGCTCGCCATCGAACTCAGGTCGGATGGAACGACTGGGCCCGAGTGGATTCGTAAATGGAGAATGCGCGGCTACAAAGTCCCTGACAGGATACAAGAGCGTCTGTTGTCGCCTTCGTTCGAACCGACAAATGGCGTTACGTATCGCGTCGTGATTGTCTCCGAATCTGCGATTCTCATAAATCTGGGTACATGGAACTCGACCTCGTCGGAGATCGGTTTCTCGGAAATTCTTGAGGAGGCCGGCAGGCGGAATCTCTCGATGATTGAGAACGAGGAAATCCCCTTCCTTCTCATGGAACGATTCACGAAAGGCCAGTACGAAAAAATGGGGTTTAAAGACATTGTCGTTCCTACACTGATCCCGGGTCCAATACCGACGATAAATGACCAGGAAGCTCAGTCATACGCGACATATCTGGAAACCTTCTACTACTTCGGTCGATTTTCACGGATCGAGGCGCTCGAATCAGCGATCTTCCAAAGAAATAGTGCTCGCGGCTATGCGCTCATCGAACGCAGCGAGTCATGATCAGGATACGATGAGACACAGAAAAAGGGATCTCCAACGAGGTCCCTTTCTCATTTCTCATCCAACTTTTGCAGGAGCAGGGTAGTCCCTGCTCCACACAGTTGTTCTCCCTTGCCAAGCCGTAGCCGTGGCGAAGGCTGGCGTGCCAAGCCGAATTCATAATATCGATCGTAAACCGCATGGTTCAGGGTGCAACCCTGAACCTGCGAGAGGATACTCCCGCTCGTTGACACCCCCCTCCGGACCTGGTACGCTGCCGAGAAGTGCTTTTTACAATCCGCATCAATCACCCGAAACCCTCTTAACGCGAAGGAGGCACCATGCCACAAAACCTCATGAAAATTCAGATGTACGTTCCTGAAGGGTTCTCGACGATCAAGTCCGCACTCGATCGGTCGTTCGAGAAAGCCGGGTATCGGCTCGAAATGTGTACCGCCGAGGCGAAACCGCCATCGACCGATCCAATAACGCTCGCGGTTCGGATGATCCCCGACGATTTCGGAGCGATTGCCGCCGGCCTCGCAATCATCGTTTCAGAAGAACCGGGCGGGCGGACGAAACTGGACTGTGGGCTCGCGATACGAAAATACGACGATAATACGCATCGGGTGAATGCCCAGTTCGGTAATTTCTCTGTTGCCACCACATCGGACGAAATCGCTGGCCATCGCATCTATGGCGGGGCATACGTCACGAAACTTGAGAAGGATCTGGACGCACTCATCCAGCAAATCCTGCCGCGGCGCCCCGTTCGCGCGTAACGACTGAAAAAAATACCCGATTACCCGGCATGCGGCCCAACGCATGTCGGTTTTTTTGCCAAAAATCGATTCCCTTCGTTGACGCCCCCTTCCGGACCTGGTACGCTGCCAAGAAGTACTTTTTACAATCCGCATCAATCACCCGAAACCTTTTCAAAACAAAGGAGCGTAACATGACCACGACCAAACCGACACCGATCCTCATTTCCGGCCTGCCGGGAAAAATGGCTACCCTGGTAGCGCAGGCGCTCATCCGCGACAACCGCTACCTGGTCGTTCCACACGCACTCGTCGGTCTGGAAACCACCGACCCCGAAATCTTTCTCGAGCTCCACGACAAGCTGGGGCCGATGACGCGAATACCGTTCGAAACCGTGTATGCGCCTGGCAGACCAAATTACCTCCAGGAGCTGAAGTCGCGATACCCGGGACTCATCATCGTGGACTATTCCGTCCCGTCGGCCGTGAATACGAACGCCGAGCTGTTCTGTGACGCCGGTATCCCCTTCGTCATGGGCACGACCGGCGGCGACCGCAAGGCTCTCCAACGCACCGTCGAGCGATCGGGGGTTCCGGCCGTCATCTCCCCGAACATGTCGCCGGCGATCGTCCTCTTGCTCTCGATGTTCGAGTATGCCGCCATGACCTTCCCCGATGCGCTCAAGGACTTCTCGCTCGAGATCATCGAGAGCCACCAGGCTGGAAAGAAGGACAAGAGCGGAACCGCAAAAAAGATTGGGGAACTCTTCGGACAGCTCGGAGTCGACTATCGCGGCGAGGATTCGATCAACGCGATCAGAAACCGCATGGCACAGCTCGCCATGTGCATCCCGCCCGAATATCTCGACGGCCACGGCTGGCACACCTACCGTCTGATATCGCCGGATGGCAGCGTTATGCTCGAATTCAGGCACAACGTCAACGGACGGCAGACCTATGTCGACGGGACGGTCCTCGCCCTCGTATTTCTCATGGAAAAGGTCCGGGAAGCCTGCCTCGGAGTGTTCACGAACGAACCGACTGATACCTACTTCACGATGATCGACGTCCTGAAAGGATGACAACGCGAACCGAAACGACAACGAACGAAAGGGATTCCACCGAAACGGAATCCCTTTTCTATTTTTCCTCCAACTTTTGCAGGAGCAGGGTTGTACCCTGCTCCGAAACGGTCGGTCTCCCTTGCCAAGCCGGAGCCTCGGCGAAGGCTGGCTTGCCAAGCCGCAGTCATGGCAAAGGCTGGCTTGCCAAGCCGAATATATGAAGTCGCTCGTAAACCGCGTGGTTCAGGGTGTAACCCTGAACCTGCGAGAAACCTGCGAGAATTATCCCAAATCCAAGCCATTTCCGGACAGTTGACTGGAAAGCGATTCTTTGCTATAATACACCGTTATAGTAGTCTTTACACCACAAACCACCAACCAGGGCCCGGAAAACGGGGAAATCGATGAAACAGATTGAAAGCCTCAAGGAATTCAAAGGGGGGAATTATTATTGTGTCATTACTTTCGGTTGGACAGGCAGCGCCGAAGATCAGCAAACTTTCTTCGTCAGAACGGTAAAACAAACAGGGGGTCTCAGCATAACATACGATTCCGGAAAGAAGGCGGAACTTTCCCCGACGAACCTGAAAGAAGGTCTCGAATCCGGCGCCTATTACTCCTCCAGCAAGAGCGCCTTTCTTAAAGAGGTGAGATCCTTCCTCTCCAACATGAAAAGGACTCGAAAAAAGCGATCTCGAACAATACATGACTTCGAACAGTTTATTGCGACTCTTCCGTAACAAGAGGAGGCTTAAAAAAGACGGCCTTGATCGTATGCAAAGGAGCTCCATCCAACCGGAGCTCCTTTCTCATTTCTCCTTCAACCCGAGCTTGTCGATTCTCGATCGGATACTGCCCGGCTGGCGCCCGATCATCCCTCATCCAAGCCCTTTCCGGACGGTTGACTGGAAAGCGATTCTTTGCTATAATGCACCGTTATAGTAGTTTTTACACCACAAACCACCAACCAGGGCCCGGCAACGGGTTTACTCATGAATACACGATCCACGTTTCGCGGTTTTCTTATCGGATTCTTTCTTGTTTTTTTGGCCGCGTGCAGCCAGAAATCAAGCGAAAATCCAAGGGACATCGAGGAGCGGCTTAGGCAGGCTCCGCCGAAAACCTTCCTGATCGACGAAAAAGGGAATGTGACCAAAGTCGGCCACGTTGCCGCAGAAACGGACGAAATCACGTCCGTTAACACCGATGGGGCATTCGGCACTATGCCAATCCGGACGGCTACGGGAAGGATCGTCGAGATCGTCGTGCCCGATCACCAGAACTACGCCGCCTACGAGCGCATGTTCCCTGGCTTGCAATCACAGGACATCCTGAGAAAGGCAGGGCAAGGGGCGATCGCTCTCATGGCTGACGGTTCCGTCATGGTCATCGTCAATCCGACGTATGAGTATGGCATCGCGATGGTCTCGAAATCAATCGGAACGAGACAGACGCTCTCAACCGATGACATCGTAGCTAAAGCGGTCAACATCGTCTCTCCGAAAACTCCAGGAAAGGCGCTCAACGGCTATGATGAGCTGTGTGCGACCTACGTCAGCGGTACAAGATTGCGACCTCAGAAGTAACGAGGCCTCAACCAAAGAAAAAGGAGCTTCCAACGGAGCTCCTTTCTCATTTCTCCCCCAACCCGAGCTTTTCAATTCTCGAACGGATACTGCCCGGTTGGCGGACGAAAGACGGACGGACCTGATCCGACTGAACCCTTTCCGAAAGTCTTGACATACGGCACGAAATATACTATCGTATCGTGAAGCATCTTACCATCATTTTTCCCTAACCTCTGACCGAAACCGGAGACTCTCATGAAACAAGCGGGACCAACCCAACCAGAAAGCGCCATCACCGAACTCCAAAAACTGTTTGACGAAGCGTTTATCGCGTTTGAGAACCAGCCCATTACACCGGGAATAGCCAACCTCGGAGGTGCGGAAATCCCGACACATGTCGGAGGTATCGAAATACGGACGATTCAGCCGGGTGAAGACGGATACACGCTGGGAAATACGTATCTGACCCAGATCTGTAACCAGTTCCGGGAATGGAGTGCTGACGTACGTGAGGAATACCGGAGGCGGGGCGTGGCGCACGTCGCGATACTCCCGCTCTATATCATGCACGAATTCTTCCGGGCCACCGGAAAGATCTCCCTACGTCCGACTGAGCGCGATATGATCATGCTCTCGAGACACTGGAAAAAACCGCTTCAGGAATCAGTGTATGATGCCATTGACACGACAGCGCATATCATGGGCCTGGCATGTTCCATCGGATTGGCAGCGGGAGCCGGTTACTTGCTGTTCTGGCCCGGAGGACTGAAGGGAAACGTCGACTATTTCAACGCCCTTTTCCTGAACACGACCAAGGTGATCCTGACGATTGCCGTTGCCATCGGAATGATGTGGGCAACGAATCTGTTCCTCGGTTACATCGGAAAGAAGGCCGCGGTCAAACGATTCGTAGAACGGGTTTTCCGCTGGAGATTGGGACGTTTCATCCGAACGGAAAGTCGCTACGAAGTGTTTCGCACCGTTCTGGACAACAGTCGCTACTGCGACGAATCGGACGCCTATTACGAAACCATCGCGTTTCGTGATTATCCGGACGGATTGGAACGGACCCTGTTCGCCGCCGGACGGTCATATGTCGCCGCGCATCCGGATGCCATCGGTATCGCAGGGACGTCATATGAACTGTCCATGATTGGATGGAAACAGCGTCGGCCGGAATTCGCGGAACCGACGGTATCGGGTCCATGCGTTCTCTTCTACCACGAGCGGGAACACGCGACTGACAAACGGCATTGCCCATATGGAATCGTACTCGGCACGATCGGTGAACTCTCAAAAGAAGATGCCGATATCTTCCGCGGGCTCTTGAACAATGAGCGTCTTGTCTGAACGAGACCGAACAAAAACCCGACGCGTGCAGCCGCGCCCGTCGGGTTTTATTCTCCTCATCCAAGCCATTTCCGGACGGTTGACTGGAAAGCGTTTCTTTGCTATAAGACATCTTTATCAGTGCCTTACCATTTCAACTCAAACAAGGTCCCGGCAACGGGTTTACTCATGAATACACGATCCACGTTTCGCGGTTTTCTTATCGGCATCGCGCTCATTTTCCTCGCCGCATGCGGCCAGAAAACCGAAACGAATCCGCCGGAGGTCGCGAGGCAAAAGGCCGAGGAGATCCGAAGCGCGACTCCGACGACCTTCGTAAGAAGTTTCGCGGATCACATCGTAAGGATCACGAACATCGACAAGGACACGTTCACCGCGATCGAGCCCGACGGCACGTTCCGAACTTACGCGATTTCGGCGGCAGCAAAAACGGTCGACGAGATCATAAAGCCGGACGACCCGAACTACGCCGACTACGTGCATATGTTCCAAAACGAATCCGTCATCGCGGCGATACACAACGCGGGTCAGTACGCCTTCATCGTTGCCAAGGATGGGACGATCGGTCAAATAGTCAATAACCCCGCCCCCGCCGCACTCACCGCCAACGTCCGCTGGCATCAGGGAGCAATGATTGTAAAAATGGAGATTTCCTCGATCGCCACACGACTTATCGACGTCGTTCCGACAAGTGACATTAGGTACAACACCTTTGCCGGAAAGTACTGCCGCGAAGAAAAGGCGAAGTGATTGTCGGCGCGCAACAAAAAAGGAGCTTCCAACGGAGCTCCTTTCTCATTTCTCCCCCAACCCGAGCTTCTCGATCCGCGAACGGATGCTGCCAGGCTGACGGCCAAAGGGAAATATCGTCCCTCCTCCAAGCCATTTTCAAACCATTTCACAAGGAAATGATAATGTCCCCATTTTCGAACCATTGACGAGGTAGCTATTTCCTGCTATAATAGACCGTCGCAGTAGTCTTACCAATAACTCTCAACCAGGGCCTGGAAACGGGTTTTATCATGCACACATATTCCACGCTTCGCCACATCCTCGTCGGATTCTTTCTCGTTTTCCTCGCCGCATGCACGGAGATGACCAATCCGCAGGATGTCGCAACGGAATTCCAGAATAAACTAAAGGAGGCCCCGATCGGATCCTATGTGATCACCAATTACGGAACATGCCTAAGAATAGAGTCGCGATCTTCCGACCGTGATAGCCTGTATGTCTTTACCGGACGCGGCTCGATGAGTAAACTCGGGATCACTGCTCTTTCCTACGAGTCCAAAAAACTACTCCTCCCAGGGGAAGAAGGGTATGCGGCTCAGGACAGGAGTTTCCGCGATATTACTCAAGAATCCCGGATATTAAATGCGCCAAAAGGCACCCTCCTTCTCCGGAAGAATATCTCCAACGGAAGAACGGAAGTCGGTATGATAATGGCATCCACCGGCTGCCCCGGTGTCGTGAATGTCTGTTGGAAAAATGGCTCGCAGGCAGAATCTGAACAAGTATTCACGCTTACCAAAACGATCACCTCTATCATCACTCCCTCCGAACAGGACTATAAAACGTACATGCTCTTGTTCAATAATGGGAAAGTCTTCCATCCGGAAGGATTCAGAAAAGGCTGAAATCGACGAGGTATGAAAATAGGAGCTCCATCCAATCGGAGCTCCTTTCTCATTTCTCCCCCAACCCGAGCTTCTCGATCCGCGAACGGATGCTGCCAGGCTGACGGCCGAGGGTGTGCGAGATCGATTTGATATCGGCCCCTCCCTGGACAAGCCTTCGGAGCCACTTGTCCTCGTCTTCCTTCCACGGCGTATACGCCTTCGGGAATGTCTTCCGTATCTCGTCATAATGACCGGGGCCGGCGGTTTTGGGAGTCGGACTCCCGCTTGGGAGTCGGACTCCCTTTTTCACTTCTTTTCTCCCCTTCGTCTTCTGCTTACCCATTTTTCCCTTTCCCCCTTGCCACGTAGGAGCCTTGGCGGAGGAGGGCTGCACCCCGCAGATGATCAAAAACCCTTCCTCATCTTTCCGGATCTCGTCTTCGCTCCGTGAGCCGTACGATGTCGCGGCCGACTCGCTCGCCTCGCGAAAGAGGAGGTCGCGCTCGCGCACCGCCGGGTGCGTGAGGAACGCGCGGTCGGAGAGTCCGACGAGCGAAAGCCCCGCGAGGGTGCGCACGCGGGAGAGCGCCACATATCCCTGCCCGTATTCGAACACGCGAGACAGGTCCATGACCGCCGCATCGAGCGAGGTTCCCTGACTCTTGTGGATCGTCATCGCCCACGCGAGCCGCAACGGGATCTGCCGGATCCGCGCCACGATCTCCTCCCCTTCCTCGACCGCCCATTCGGCAGGAGCGACCGTCACCGTGTCACCGTCGCGGGTGCGGACAATCGGGAATTTCTTGGTCGCATCGAACCCGATGACCGTGCCGAGCGTCCCGTTCACGTATCCTTCCTCGGCATTGTTCTTGGTGAACATGACCGAGGCGCCCTCCTTGAGTTCGAGCTTCTCGGGCGAAAGGCACCCGCGGATGAGCGAGGCGAGCGGTCCCTCGGGTCCCCGCGTCGCCATACGGAAGACGACTGCCTTCCCGGGAAGCCGGTCGAGCGCGGCCGCATTGATCCCGTCCACGTCGGTATTGTGCGAGAAAAGCACCGGCAGGTCCTCGTCCGGCACATCATCGGGTCCCAGGAGGCACTTGCGAACGAGTTCGAGGTGCGTCTCGCCGAATTCGTCACGGCGGATCGCGGAGAGTATCTCGAGGAATGCCGGGTCTTCCTGACGGTGCTGCTCATGCAGATAGCAGACGACCGGATCGAGCGCGGCCCACGCGGACGACTCGAACGCGAACTGGGCCGCCCCATCGCGCGACACCGGCGGCAGCTGGAAGAAGTCGCCGACGAGCACGACCTGGATCCCGCCAAAGGGAAGCGTCGTTCCCTTGGCGTGCCGGCACACCCGCTCCACAAGCGAAAGTGTCCGCGCATCGAGCATCGAGATCTCGTCGATTACGAGGACGTTCGTCTCGCGAATCCGACGCAGGGCCGCACGGTTCTTCACGAGACGGCGGAATCCCTCGTCGTCGAGCTCGCGGTTCGCACCGATCCCGCTCCACGAGTGGATGGTCATCCCGTGGATATGCGTGGCCGCGATTCCGGTCGAGGCCGTCACCGCGTACGCGATACCCCGGGAACGAAGGTATTCCGCATATCGGTTCACGACATGCGTCTTGCCGGCACCCGCCTCCCCCGTGAGGAAAACGTTCGCGCCGGTCTTGAGTATGGATAGCGCCTGGTCCTGGGTCATATTCGTTTCCTTATCCTATCATCCGACAGACAAAACTGAAACAAAAAAAGACTTGGGAACGGTTATCCCCAGGTCTTTGGCGAAAAGCTCACATCCGCCTAAGCACATCGCGCACGCGATAGGCGGCATACCGCTCAGAAACGAGGTACGCTCCGATCGTGCACGCCAACACGATCAACGTGATAACATGCCCGCCGGGAATCAGCGCAAGAAAAAGCACGACAAACCCGACCGATACCGACGTCCATTCCGCCCATGAACACTCGAAGTACCCGAAGGCGGACGTGATGGCCGCCCAGGACGGTTTGTCTCGTCTCGCCCGTGTCACCGACTGCACGGACAGGACCGACAGGACGGCGATAAAGAATACCCAGACCAAAAGCACCGCGCCTTCCTCCAGCCGGCCGACGGACTTGGCAATAAACCCTATATGTGCCAGGAGCCGATACCCGACGTCCGGCTTCGAAACGAGCGCCGAGAGACCAAATGAGACGGCGAGAAAAAGACCGTACGACAGCATCTTTTCAGTTCCCGTCTCCCTCTCATATGGGTCCTCTTCCGACCCGAGTCGTCCTTCCACGAATCGTTCCGCGCTATCGGACAGACCGAATCTGATTTTTATATCGGAAATCAGATCCCGTTCATATCGCATAAGATGCCGTATCATCATACCCTCCTTGTTTTCCGTTGTAAAAAAGCAATCGCCTCACGATGGTACAGTCAACGGTTCATGGCGTCAACTTCGTTCGGAAAAAATGACCGCTCCGTCCCGTTTTCCGATTTCAGCGAAAAATCGAGGCCTGAATAAGCCTCATTTCCGGTCGGTTTCAAAGTTCGGGACAGGACCGAATTTCAGGAACGGATGCATGAGACGCTTCCGGAAGCCTCCGCCCCGTACTACCAGAGTACGAAATATGGTCGTACTCCGATACCGGTTGTCATATCCCCATATCAAACGGTACACCAACTGACGACCGCATTATTATGTTACATTATTCTTTCAGGATTTCAGCAGAGCAGTAAGGACGGTCTCGCTCCCGTAATACCGAAAGCCCCCTGCACCGTACGGTACTGGGGGCTTGGGACAGGGTCGGGTCGGGACTACTCGGCGATTTCTTCCGCGACATCGGCAACCGGGGCCGCGACGGGCTCGCGGAATCCGGTACCGGCCGGGATGAGACGCCCGATGATGACGTTCTCCTTGAGGCCGCGGAGGCGGTCCTCCTTGCCGGCGACCGACGCGTTGATAAGCACCCGCGCCGTTTCCATGAAGGATGCGGCCGAGAGAAAGGACTCCGTCGAGAGCGCCACCTTGGTGATACCGAGGACGAGCTGTTCGCCCTGGGCGGTCGCCTTGCCGGCCGCCGCGACCTCCTGGTTCGACTCGCCGAACTGCGCGGTCTCGACGATGTCGCCCGGCAGGAGCTCGGTCGCACCCGGATCCGTGATGCGGATGCGGGAAAGCATCTGGCGGATGATCACCTCGATGTGCTTGTCGTTGATACCTTCGCCCTGGCTCGCGTAGATCTCTTCGATCTCGCGGATGATGTAGCGATGCAGCGCCTCCTTGCCCGAGATCTCGTAGAGTTTCTTGAGATCGAGGTGCCCCTCGGAGAGGACCGTCCCCTCACCCACGAGGTCGCCTTCCTTCACGAGTACCGAGAGGTTCGCCGGGACGGAGAACTCGCGATCTTCCTTGTCCACGGTGGTGATGACGATCTTGACCGTCTTCTCGCCGTCCTTCGAAACTGACAACACGGTGCCGGCGACATCGGAGATGACGCCCTCGGACTTCGGTGTGCGGGCCTCGAAGATCTCCTCAACGCGCGGAAGACCCTGCGTGATGTCGGACCCGGCGATACCGCCGATGTGGAACGTACGCATGGTGAGCTGGGTACCCGGCTCGCCGATCGCCTGTGCGGCGACGACTCCGACTGAGGCGCCGATCTCGACCATCGCGTTGCGACCGAGGTCGACCCCGTAGCACTTGCGGCAGATGCCGCGGTTGGATTTGCAGGACACGAGCGAACGGATCCTTACTTTCTGGATGCCGACCTTCTCGATCTCGGCCGCCTTCGGTTTCGAGATGAGTTCGTTCTTCTTCACGATGACCTCGCCCGTATCGGGATGCTTGATCGTCTCGAGCGCGACGCGACCGCGGACCCGTCCCGCGAAGCTCATGCCGATCGATTCGGAATCCTCACGGTAGAGGAACGCGCCATCAGTATCCTTGCAGTCCTCCTCACGGACGATGATATCCTGCGACACGTCGACCAGTCGACGGGTGAGGTAACCGGCGGTCGCGGTGCGGAGCGCGGTATCCGCCATACCCTTTCGCGCGCCGTGCGTGGAGATGAAGTACTCGAGAACATTGAACCCTTCCTTGAACGAGCTCTTGACCGGGAGCTCGATGGTCTCGCCGGTCGCTCCGGCCATAAGTCCCTTCATTCCGGTCATCTGGACGACGACGGATTCGGAACCGCGGGCTTTGGAGTAGACCATGGAGTAGACCGGGCCCTCCTTGTCGAGAGACGAGCGGACCGCATCGGTAATCTTGTTCTTCGCCTCGTTCCAGATCTCGATGACGCGATTCTTGCGCTCCTCGTTGGTGAGAAAGCCCATCTCGTACTGTCCCTTCACCTCGACGACCTTGGTCTCGGCATCAGCCATAATCGTCTCCTTCTCGACCGGGACCTTGAGATCGTCCATACCCCAGCTGATGCCGGAGCGGGAGACGTAACGGAACCCGAGGTCCTTGAGCTTGTCGGCGAACTTCGCAGTCTCTTCCTGACCGACTTCCTCGAGCATGCGAGCCATGACGCCGTTGAGACTCTTCTTCACGAACTCTTCGTTCATGAAGCGGAGGTGATCCGGCAAGATGTCGTTGAAGAGCACTCGGCCGGCGGACGTCTCGATGAGCTCGCCTTTCCAAAGAAGCTTGATCTTCGCATTCACGTCGATCAATCCGCTCTGATACGCGAAGATGACCTCGTCCATGTTCGAGAACGCTTTCCCCTCGCCCTTCACGCCACTCTTGAGGTGCGTCAGATAGTACGCGCCGAGCACCATGTCGAGCGTCGCGGACACGATCGGATCGCCGGACGCCGGCTTCAGAAGGTTCTTCGCGGAAAGCATCATGTTCGCGCTCTCCCAACGGGCCTGATCGGTAAGCGGTACGTGAACCGCCATCTGGTCGCCGTCGAAGTCCGCGTTGAACGCGGAACACACCATCGGATGGAGGCGGATGGCCTTGCCCTCGATCAGGACCGGCTGAAACGCCTGGATGGAGAGACGGTGCAGGGTCGGGGCGCGGTTCAGGAGCACGTAGTGGTGCTCGATGATCTGGTCGAGGATCTCATATGCCTCTTCCGCCTCGGCGTCGACCATGCGGCCGGCGGTGCGGACATTGTGCGCGTCCTCACGTTCGATGAGCTTCTGGATGATGAACGGCTTGAAAAGTTCGAGTGCCATCTTTTTCGGAAGACCGCACTGGTGCAGCTTGAGCTTCGGACCGACGACGATCACGGAGCGTCCCGAATAATCGACGCGCTTTCCAAGCAGGTTCTGACGGAACCGACCCTGCTTCCCTTTGAGCGCGTCGGCGAGCGAACGGAGCGGTCGGCGCTGCCCGGTAGAGGCGGCGGCGCTGGCCTGACCGCGGCGGGCACCGTTGTCGAAGAGCGCGTCCACCGCTTCCTGCAGCATGCGCTTCTCATTTCTCGTGATGACTTCCGGCGCGCCGATAGACAAGAGCTTCTTCAACCGGTTGTTGCGGTTGATGATACGACGATAGAGATCGTTGAGGTCGGACGTGGCGAACCGTCCGCCATCGAGGGCGACCATCGGACGCAGATCCGGCGGGATGACCGGGATGACGGTCGGGAGCATCCACTCGAGCCGCAATTGCGCCTTCTGGAAGCCCTGGAAGACCTTGAGCCGCTGGAGATGCTTCTTGGGATCGGACATCTCGCCCGCCTCAAGCTCGGCCCGGAGCGACGTGATCATCGCCGGGATATCGATCTTCTCGAGAATCTTTCGGACGGCCTCGGCACCGATGCCGGCGGAGAAGACCTGTCCGAAACGGGTCGAGAGGTTGAAGTACTCGATCTCGGAAAGGATGCGGTACGGCGTGAGACTGCGGAGTTCCTCCTTGGTCGTGCGATACTGCTCGCGCAGGCTTTCGAGGGCTTCATCGGAATCTTTGAGTTCCTTCTGCTTCGTCTTGTATTCGGTCTCGAGTTCCTTGAGCGACTTCTCTTTGAGACTCTCGTTCACCTCGGTCACGATGTAGGACGAGAAGTAGATGACGCGCTCGAGGTCCTGCGGCGAGATGCCGAGGACGAGACCGATCTTCGACGGGACGCCGCGAAGGTACCAGATGTGCGAGACCGGTGTCGCGAGCTTGATATGACCCATCCGCTCGCGGCGGACGATCGCGCGCGTCACCTCGACGCCGCATTTGTCGCAGACAATCCCCTTGTAGCGGATGCGCTTGTACTTGCCGCAGTAGCATTCCCAATCCTTCGAGGGACCGAAGATGCGCTCGCAGAAGAGCCCGTCCGGCTCGTATCGCTGGGTGCGGTAGTTGATGGTCTCCGGCTTGGTGACTTCACCCGTGGACCAGCCGAGGATCTCCTCGGGGCTCGCCAGGGTCAGCTTGACGCTGCTGAAGTCGCTTACTTTCGTGATGTTTTCCGTGGACATAGGCGTGTGGCGTTAGAAGTCGTCAAGGCTAGAAGTCACCGAAGTTCCGCTCCTCCGCGGGGGCCGCTTCCTCGCCGTCCTCTTCCGTCTGTGCGCCCTTGAGCTCCACGTTGAGGCAGAGTCCCTTGAGCTCATTGACGAGCACGTGGAACGAGGCGGGGATGTTCGGGCTCCGGATAGGTTCGCCCTTGATGATGGACTCGTATGCCTTCGACCGTCCGAGCACGTCGTCCGATTTGATGGTGAGCATTTCCTGCAGCGTGTACGCGGCGCCGTATCCTTCGAGTGCCCACACTTCCATCTCGCCGAAGCGCTGACCGCCGAACTGCGCCTTGCCGCCGAGCGGCTGCTGCGTGATGAGCGAGTACGGACCGATGGAACGCATGTGGAGCTTGTCCTCCACGAGGTGGTTCAACTTCAGGATGTACATGATACCGACCGTCGACTCGTTGTCGAACGGAGCCCCTGACTTGCCGTCGACGAGGCGGATCTTGCCGTTCTCCGGGAGACCGGCCTTGCGGAGTTCGTCCTTGATGTCGTCCTCGGAGACGCCGTCGAGCGCCGGGGTCGCCACCGTGTAGCCGAGCGTCGATGCGGCCCACCCGAGGTGGGTCTCGAGGATCTGCCCGATGTTCATACGGGATGCGACACCGAGCGGATTGAGGATCACGTCGACCGGGGTCCCGTCCGGGAGGTACGGCATATCCTCGACCGGTGCGATGTGCGAGATGACGCCCTTGTTGCCGTGACGTCCGGCGAGCTTGTCACCGACCGAGAGCTTGCGGATCTGCGCCACCGAGACCTGAATCTGTTCGAAGACGCCCATCGGGAGCTTGTCGCCCTTCTCGCGTGAGAACACGCGGATATCGACGACCTTGCCGCGCTCACCGTGCGGGAGATAGAGCGACGAGTCTTTCACGTCACGAGACTTCTCACCGAAAATGACACGGAGCAGCCGCTCCTCCGCAGTGAGGTCACCCTCCCCCTTCGGGGTGATCTTGCCGACGAGGATATCGCCCGAGGAGACCTCGGCGCCGATGCGGATGATACCGGTCTCATCGAGGTTCTTCAGCCGATCCTCGCCGATGTTCGGGATGTCGCGGGTCACGACCTCCGGACCGAGCTTGGTATCACGGACATCGATCGAGAAGTCCTCGATATGGATGGAACTGAATCGGTCGGCCTGAATGACCCGTTCCGAAACGATGATCGCATCCTCGTAGTTGAAGCCTTCCCACGGCACGAACGCCACGAGCATGTTCTGTCCGAGCGCGAGTTCACCGTGGTCGGTCGAGGAGCCGTCCGCAAGGAGGTCGCCCTTCTTCACGGTCGCCCCCTTCAGGACGCGCGGCACCTGGTTCATGCTGGTGAACGAGTTGGACTTCGCGAACGAGAGGAGTTTGTATTCGCGGTCGAAATATTCCTTCTTCGAACCGGTCGGCGCGACCTCACGGACCACGACGCGCGTCCCGTCGGCGACGATCACTTCGCCGTCGCGGGCCGCCACGACCGCCTGTCCGGAGTCCTTCGCCGCCTTGTCCTCGATGCCGGTGCCGACGATCGGCGCAGCCGGAACGATGCAGGAAACGGCCTGCCGTTGCATGTTCGAACCCATGAGCGCGCGGTTCGCGTCATCGTGCTCGAGGAACGGGATAAGCGCCGTCGCCGTCGAGATGCACTGCTTCGCCGAGACGTCGACGAGATCGAGCTCGTCCACGTCGGCCATACCCGGTTCCCCCTTCACGCGGGCCTCGACGGAATCCTCGATGATGTTGCGATGCGCGTCCAGTTTGATACCGGCGTGCGCGATCGCCTTGCGGTCCTCGACGATGGCATTGATATATTCGATGTCGAGCGTGACGAACGGACGCACCGCGACCGACTCACCCTTCTTCGCCCTGGCTACTGCCTCGGCCGTCTTTTCGTCGGAGATCTTCTCTCCTTTCTTCGCGATGCCGGAAACGCTCTCGGCGAGAATCCTATTGAGCAGGGCCTCCTTCTCGGCCGGAACCTCCTTTTTCACCAGAAGATACGGGGTTTCGAGGAAACCGTATTCGTTCACCCGGGCATACGTCGCGAGGTGACCGACAAGGCCGATGTTCGGTCCTTCCGGCGTTTCCACCGGACAGATGCGGCCGTAGTGCGAGTGGTGCACGTCGCGCACCTCGAAGCCGGCGCGCTCACGGGTGAGTCCGCCCGGACCCATCGCGGAGAGACGGCGCTTGTGCTCGAGCTCGGCGAGCGGATTCACCTGATCCATGAACTGAGAAAGCTGAGAGCTCGAGAAGAACTCCTTCACCGATGCCGCCACCGGACGCGGGTTCACGAGCTGTCCCGGCACGACCGTCGTGATGTCGCACGTCGACATCCGGTCCTTCACGTTGCGGACCATGCGGTAGAGTCCGACGCGGAGCTTGTTCTGGATGAGCTCACCCACGGCCCGGACGCGCCGGTTGCCGAGGTGATCGATATCGTCGGGACGCGACGCCGGATCGTTATTGAGACGAATGATCTCGCGGATGATCAGGACGAGGTCCTCGGGATTGAGGATGCGGTTCTCCTCGACGTTCTCGCGCTCGATCTCGAGGCGCTGGTTGAGACGATAGCGTCCGACGGTGCCGAAGTCATAGCGCTCGAAGTCGAAGAACATCGAGTCGATCATCTGTTTCGCGTTTTCCTCGGTCGCGAGGTCGCCCGGACGGATACGCTTGTACACCTCGCGGTACGCCTCGCCGCGGTTCTGCGTCACGTCCTTCGCGAACGTCGTCTCGAGGAACCGGACATCGCCCGTGTCGATGTCGCCGAACGCGTCGTTGATCTTCTTGTCATCGAACCCGAAGGCCTTGAGCAAGGTCGTCACCGGCAGCTTGCGCTTGCGGTCGATCTTGACCGACAGCACGCCATCGAGGTCGGTCTCGATCTCGAGCCACGCGCCGCGGTTCGGGATGATCTTCGCCCCGAACAGCCGCTTTCCCTTGTTGAACTCCATCGTGAAGAATACCCCGGGGCTGCGGATCAGCTGGGAGACCACGACACGCTCGACGCCGTTGATAATGAACGTACCCCGCTCGGTCATGATCGGGAAGTCGCCAAGATAGATCTCCTGTTCCTTCACCTCGCCGGTCTTCTTGAGGACCAACGTCGCCTTGGCACGCAGCGGCGCCTCATACGAGATGTTCTTTCCCTTCGACGTCTCGGGGTCGTACTTCGGCTCGTCGAGATAGTAGTCGGACAGCGAGAGCTCGATATCCTTGCCCGTAAAGTCGGCGATCGGGTTCACCTCATCGAAGAGCTCCTTGATGCCCTTCTCCCAGAACCATTCGTATGAGTCGGTCTGAATCTCGATCAGGTTCGGCAGCGACACGAGCACCTGGTCGCGGAAGAACTTCCGCTTCGATAGCGACGAGTGGGAACTGACGTGTTCCTTGACCCGGAGCGCGGACTTCGTCTGAGACATACGAAAATTGCCATCGTCACTTCTTGCTGTTTCGGCGAGGCCGTCGATAAAACAAGCGGTAACTGATGGTTGCGGTTATTTATGAAATTGTGCCACCCGTACGGACGAGAAACATTCTCTTCGAGGAAAAAAGAGAAACGTAACGAGGAAACCCGCGCTTCTGCGCGTTTTTCCTTTAACCTCCGACTGAAGAGTCCTCTAGAGCGGACTTTCCTACCAAGTGGCCCCATCGTAACAGGAGAGGAAAAATGTGTCAAGGCCGGGATACGGCAATGTTTCTGAAAATGAAAAGAAAGAAATATTATGGCTCAAATAAATCCTTTTTCGGAAATGAAATACGATTTTCCTCTTTTTCCC
>DATMYW010000031.1:0-15252 GCA_035560715.1 Candidatus Fimivivens sp.
GTGTATTATACACACTATATAAATCCTGTCAACATGACGAACGAAAAACCGCGTTCAGACGCGGTATGTCGGTTTCCGGACAGGCGGTCAGCCGCGTTTCTTCTTCCGCTTCGCGTGGAAGGCCTCGTGGATTTCTCGGAGGCGCTCGTTGGTGACGTGGGTGTATATCTGGGTCGTGGTGATGGAGGCGTGGCCGAGCATCGCCTGAACGGACCGGATGTCGGCGCCGTTTTGGAGGAGGTCGGTCGCGAACGAGTGACGAAGGGTGTGTGGGTGCACGTCTTTGACGATACCTGCCCTGGCGGCATAGCGCTTTACGAGCCGTTGCACGCTCCGCTCGGTGAGGCGCAGGTCGGTCGATCCGCGCTCCCGGGTGAAGCCGTTCTTGGCGGCCGGAACGGCGACGAAAAGTGCCGGGTCCATGTCCCGCCGCTTGTCGAGGTAGCGGGAAATCGCGTCGCGCGCATCGTCGGAGAGGAAGACGACGCGGAGCTTCGAACCCTTGCCGCGGACGCTGAACTCTCCCTTACGGAGATTCAGCGAATCCCGGTCGAGCGACGTGAGCTCCGAAACGCGGAGTCCTGCCGAGAACAGGAGTTCGAGGATCGCGCGGTCGCGGAGTGCCCGGAGCGTCGTGCCGGAGGCTGCCGAGAGGAGCCGCTCCACCTCGTCGAGTTCGAGAAAGTCGACCTGACGGGTCGGGGTCTTGCCGACCTCGATCTTCTCCGCCGGTACGGTCGCGACATCCTCTTTGGCGAGGTATTTGAGGAAGGCGCGCAGAACGACGACGTGATAGGTCTGTGTCGACTTGCGCAACGGTTCGCCTCGCTCGTTCGTCTCACGGTTGAGTCGGATACGGTATGCCCGGATACGGTCGATCGTGATATCCTCGGGTTTCCGGATGCCGGCCATGGTGAAAAACTTTTCCAGGGAACGGCCATAGCTGTCGATGGTCCGCGGCGAGCGGTCGAGCTCGATCTCGAGGTGTTCGAGAAACCGACGCATCAGCACATGAATCGGATCAATGGGACGTTTCGTTTTTCCGATGGCGGTCTTTCTCATGATCGTAGTATATCATTTCGGCGACCACTCCTGGTCCGTTTCGACAGTAACTTAGTTGATATTTGCTTTTTATAAGCCAAATTGGTTGAGAATATCGTTGACATGAGGGGTTGGGGTCAGGTACACTGGTCCCTGTAAGAATTCAGGACGGAAGCCGATGATTCCGACGGCCTTTCTTGATGAAAGGCGTCCATTCTACAGCTTCCGTTTGATGAAAGGGATTATCCCTATTATCATATTCTCCCGTATCAAGGAGGCGCTTTCCCGGATGAGGGAACGCATGCCGGAGCGGTTCGGCGCGTTCGAAACGGCCGTTCACCGAGTCCAGCGCGGGACTCTTGATGCGTTCAAGAGTGGTTTCGGTGTGCGGATTTTGGAATCATTCCGGAGTCTCGGGCCTTTTTTGCTCGTTGTCTCGAGTGCCATTATCGTTTCCGTGACGAATATTTCGCATGAGCGCGGGACGAGTCCGATTTTCGGATATCTTCAGGACGCCGGCCCCGGGACCCCCTCTTTCATGACGGGTGAACGTTATGCGGCTAGAGGCGCCGCTGAAACGGGTCTTTCGACCGTACCGCTCTCGATGCCGTCGACGGCGGTCGACTTGTCGGCATTGTCGGCAGCGGATGAAAATGCCGCCTTCCAGAGTGGGGCGCTTCTGTCTTCGCAGACGGAGAATTCAATCGCACGGGATCCGGAGGAAGGCGGCGGCGTGAGCATCTATACCGTCACCGAAGGGGATACCGTTTCCGGAATAGCCGCAAAGTTCGGAATCACCGTCAACACGATCTTGTGGGCGAACGATCTGGATAACGTGGATTCCATCAAGCCGGGCGATCAGATATTCATCCTGCCGGTAGCCGGCCTTTCCCATGTCGTCGCATCCGGCGATACGATCGACTCGATCGCGACGAAGTACAAAGCCGACCGCGAAAAGATCATCGCCTATAACGGATTGCCTGCGAACGGAGAGTTGTCGTCCGGCGAATCCATCGTCATACCCGGCGGATATAAGGAGTTGCCGAAGCCCGTCGAGGATACGGCGGGAATCGCGCGCCGGCAGTATGCGTCCTCGTCCTCCGCAGGCACGGTGACGGATGTCTCGGGCGGCTATAGACAATTGGACGGGAAAGCCGGGGCGGGACACCGGTTCCCGTACGGATACTGTACGTGGTACGTCGCCCAAAAGAGATACGTCCCATGGGGCGGTAATGCCGGAACGTGGCTTTTCAATGCCCGCTCGATGGGATATCGTACCGGTCGCGCCCCGACGCGCGGTGCCATCGTGGTGACGACCGAAAACCGCTACTATGGTCACGTGGCACTTGTTGAGAGCGTGTCCGGCGACTCGATCACCGTCTCGGAGATGAACTATGTCAAGTGGGGCAAGGTAGATCGTCGTGTCATACCGCTTTCGAGTCGCGCGATTAAGGGGTATATATATTGAGTCCGAAGTCACGAGTCACGAGTCGGAAGTCCGCGGTCGAAAGAAAAGGTGTTTCGATATGACGCTTGGAGCGGCGGACATGCGGCAAAGACACACGTACTGAAATCACAAGAAAAGAAGATAAAGAGACGAGGAATACCTCGTCTCTTTACGCTTCCGGACGCAGAGCGGTCCGGTCGGATCCGGCCCCGGGTTTTTCACAAACGGTTTTTGTGATACGATGAGACGGAAAAGAACATGCTATGTCCATGTCTAAAAAAACACGAAACACGCTTGCCCTGCGTCTGGTTCTTCCTTTGATTTTCATCGGACTTTTCGCGTTCAATGTTCCGCATGCTCATGCGGGGTTCGTCGCGTGGCTCGGAGACAAGACCGCGTCCGGTTTCTTGTGGGTTATCAACCTTGTCCTGTACGCGGTGTTCCTCGTAGCCGGATTTTCAGTTTCGGTAGGCGCGACCATGCTCGAGTTCGTGCTCGATCCGATCGCTTTCAACGGCATGTTCAATCTTGCCGCGGTGTACGACCTGTGGCGGATGATCCGGGATTTCTTCAACCTGTTCATCATCCTGATGATCCTGTTCATCGCGTTCGCGACGATCTTCCAGGTGCAGGCCTACAGTTACAAGAAACTCCTCTGGCATCTGGTGCTCATGGCGCTTCTCGTCAACTTCAGTTTTCCGGTAACCAGGTTCATCATCGATGCCGCGAACGTCCCGATGTACTTCTTTCTCGACAGTATCGCGCCGAACAGCGCGACCGGTGCAGGAGGGGTAATATCTTCGGAGCTGTTCAAGGCATCCGATCTGGAAAGCAAGATCCTTCCCGGAAAAACCCCGGGGTCGACACTCACGTTCGGAGAGGTCGTCGGAAAATCGACGATGACCGTCCAACTTATCCAGGGCATTATCTTCATCTTCATTTTCGGTATCTCGTTGGTGACGCTCGCCATCCTGCTCTTCATCCGAGTTATCACGCTCCTCGCGCTCGTCATTTTCTCGCCGATCGGATTTATCGGGACGGCCATCCCCTGGTTCTCGAAGCTGGCCAATCAGTGGTGGAGTCAGCTTATGAGTAACGCATTCTTCGGGCCGACGGCGGCGCTCATGCTGCTCGTGAGCGTGAAGGTATTGCAGGCGTTCAAGTCGGATGAGGACACGATGAATCAACTGCACCTGATCGCCGGAAATAATTCGATTTCCAACGCGACGAAGACGGATCTCGCGAGTGTCGTGACGTTTGCGGTACCACTTATCTTCATCTGGATGTCCATGTCGGTCGGTAAGTCGTTTGGTGTCTTCGGCGCGAATCAGGTGATAGGATCGGCACAAAAGTTCGCGAAGTCGACCGGAAGGAGGTTCTCCGGCGCGGATAAGATGCAGCGAAACTGGAAGGAATATCGGAAACAGCGTGAAGAACGCGGAAATGCGAAGTTTGCCGCGAACAACTGGGGAACGAAGCTTGGGAAGTTCCAGAACAAGAAGCTTGACCAAATCAGCGCATCCAGGACGGCGGATTCAACTTGGAAAAATCCTTTGACGAAACTTAATCCTGGGCACGAGACTGCCGCCGCACGACAGGCGCGATTGCGTTATCTGAACCAACAGCGTGAAAATGTCGATAAGGCCGCCAAGGAAAACCTGCTTGAACACGAGAGCGACTCCGGCATGAAGGAGCGGTACAAGCGTGTCCAGGACGGTAAGGAAAACGACAAGAATATCAAGGCAGCGACCATTCGGGAGTCAATCAGTCGTGGAATCGGTGTCGACCAGAAGGATATCGACTGGGTCCGGAAGGAGTTCGGAGAATCCGGCGGCATCCAAAGCATGGTTACCAAGGATGTCGAGAAGCGCTTGATGGAGAAGGACCCGATGAAACTGTTCACCAAGTCTGACGGCGGAGTCGATTATGCGGAATTCCGGAAGGCTATCCAGAACGGCAAGGTCGATCGTGAAAAGATCTCGACCCAGGCCTGGAAAGATGCGAACCTCGTACGAATCATGAACGAGGAAAAGAAACTCGACCAAAAATTCCTGCTTGATCTCGGGAAGAAAAACAAGGAGGCGTCGGACAATATCGCCGGTTCTATCAATAGCGAGATTGGGCGTATGGCATCGGGCCGCGCTGCAATCGTTCCGGGTTCCGATGAGGCAAAGGCTCTTAACCGGCTGCATGTGATGTATACCGCGAAAGAAGGGAAGTTCCATAACACGGCCGATGAAGCTGATAAGGCATCGTTCTTCAAGAAAGCGGACTTTGATGCGATGAAGAATATGGACGAGAAGATGCTTGAGGATCATGCGCAGCACATTGCTGAAAACATGAACCCGAAGCAGTTTGCGAATACGATGCGGCAACTCGCGGAGGATGGTAAGGATCTTTCGACCACGTTCAGGAGCATCAGTGGCGATGTTGGATCGGGATCGAACGCGGATAACGTGCGTTCCGCGATCAAGAAAGATCCGAGAATAAGCACGATTATTTCGTAGGTTCCGATGTTATGACATCCGTATTGCAACAAATGATTTCGGTTCCAAAGAACATCCGAGAGATGTTCATAAGTGATGATATCCTCCTTTATCCTGAGGAGTCTTGCTTGTTGTACGGACTTCCGGAGGAGGTGATTCCGGCGACGACCCGACCGCTTGGATCTATCTTTATCAAGGAAACCCCACTCGACGACTACCCGAAACTGATCGCCGGGGAGGCGAAAGTATCGCCGGAGGTTGCCTACGGGGTCGCGTACGAGGTGAATCAGCGAATATTCCTCAAGTTTCCAGAATATTTTACGGATGCGGTTCGGCTCGGAAAGGAGTGGGAGGCGAAAAAGTCCGCGCCGACCGTGAGCCTTGAGGAAGCCAAAAAAAAAGTGTTTGAACTCGAGCCGTGGCTTCTGGAAAAGGACGAAGACGAGGAAGAGGCAGCGGAGGAACAGGCGCTCGTCGAGGCGTCGCGCGAGAAACTGCCACTATTGTCGGCTATCGGGAAGTATCCGCGGCTCGGGGAGCAGCAGATTTCCACGGAGCGGATCCGCGTGAAGAACCAGTCCGATCCGGCACGACCGACCCTCGCGAACTGGATCCGTGTCTACCGCGACGAACTTGGCATCGGCTATCACGACCCGATGACACGTGGGAAATTCATCTTCGATTCCGAAAACGGCAAGCGCCTCAAGCCCGAGGAACGTGAACGGCTCAATGTCGTGTTACGCTCGATCGAGGAGAATGTGTCGGTCGATATCGATCCGGAGAAGCCGGAAATCGTGTTTCCGGCATTCGTAGCAGTTCCTGCTTCGGCCGCGAGTCCGGTCCTGAGCCGTTCCGCGATTATTCCGTCACATCCCGTCACGCCAGCTCAGCCGTCCGCGCCGCTTACCCGTGCTTCCGTTTCCGGCAGTCCCGTATCCGCGCCGGCTCATCAGGCAGGAGTCCCTGTGCCGTCACAGAAAGCCGCATCCGTCCCGCCGCAGGCACCACCAAGAAAGCCCGTATCGTTCGCACCGGCGCCGCCTGCCGACCTTCCGGTCGGCGGCGGAGCATTCTCGTTTTCCTCGAGTCATTCTTTGCCGGTAGAGTCGGAAGGGGAAGGCGACTTCGCTATCAGGCACCTCGGCGCCGAGCCGCTTCCTTCCGGTCGTAACGCCTTCGGAAGTCCGACGCCGCCCGTATCCGCGCACCCTTCCGCTGCGATGCAGGATATGAATCCGTTTCATATTCATCCCGTCAGCACACAACGGAAGTCGGAAGAAGACGGGAATGTTGGGAGGGTGGTCGATTTGAGAAACTGAGTACCGTACGAACCGATGTAAGCGACGTTTCCGTCCGTTACCGATAACGAATTCCATGATATGATGTTCAACGTACCGCAATTCATCGATGTCGAGGACAAGGTCGCCGGTCCGTTGACGGCGAAACAGCTGTTTTGGATGATCGGAATGGGGGCGGCCATCATGTTGATAGTGTCCGTGTTTCCGGGCGCGGTGGCGTATGTCATCGCGGTGCCGGTCGTGATCGTCTTCGTGCTATTCGCCTTCTATCGTCCGAACGGGCAACCGCTCATCGCGTATGCCATAAGCGCCTTTTTTTTCCTGTTTCATCCGAAAGTGCTGATGTGGCGTCGACCTCTTCGTACCGCTTCCCCGATCCATGAGCGTCCGACGACGGAAGGGAAGGAATCGGCTCGTGCGCGGACCGTCACCGCGGACGAGATCCGTCGGGTCGCGGCGATGATGGATAAGCGATAGGAGCGCAGTCTCACGTCCGAAGTCACAGGCGAACAGCATGCCCTGTACGATACGGCGCAGAGCATGCCCCGTGACCGAGTGCGTCCGCGAGATATTACGGGGTCAAAGCCGATGGATCAAAAGCCCTCTGCCGATACAAGGATGTTCCGCGTCGAAGAAAACGAAAAAATCAACGGATGCTATGGAATTTCTGACTCAAAAAAAGACCGAATCGGACGCATCGAGCACGCAGAAATACGTGGATGTGGTCGACGTTCGCGACGGGGTGATCGTTCTTCGGAACGGCTCGATACGATGTATCCTTCTTGCTTCTTCGATAAACTTCGATCTCAAGGCAAGCGAGGAACAGGATTCGATCATCGGCCAATATCAGGCTTTTTTGAACTCGCTCGACTTCCCGCTTCAGATTATCGTACATTCCCGGCGGTTCCGTATCGAACCGTATCTGGATTCGCTTGCCGAACAGGAGAAACGCCAGGAGAACGACCTCTTGCGGTTCCAGATTTCGGAATACCGAAACTTCGTGGAGAGTCTGACCGAGGTCTCCAACATCATGTCGAAGTTTTTCTATATCGTGGTCCCATTCGCGCCGTCGGAGACCGAGGAGGACGGACTTATGGGGAAGCTCACCGGCATGTTTCGACCGAAGGCGGGAACAGCCATGCAGGGGAGCGTGTTTGAGACGTACAAGAGCCAACTCCTGCAGCGTGCCGAACAGGTATCCGCGGCACTTACGGGTACCGGGGTACGGACGAGCGTGCTCAATACCGAGGAGGTGATCGAACTCCTCTATAACACGTACAATCCGTCCGTGTTCACGACTACCGTCATTCGGAACGTCGACCAGATGGAGCTTTCCAACCGCTGACGCTATGAAGAAACACAGTATCATTTTCAAGGACAACGGTACGGATAATGCGGCTTCCGTCTTACGGCCGACTCCCGCGGCGGCGCGTCAAGACGCTTTGGCTCAGTCCGCTTCCGTTTCCTATTCTGTGCAGGAACCGTCGCACGTTTCCGGCCTTTCGGGGTTTCCGTCTCCCCGGGCCGCGGCTGTTTCCGGATCCCGGGATCCGTTTTTTCAGCCACAGGCCATGTCGGACGTCGTATCAGGGAATGGTTCACCGTATCCGACGCCGCCCGCATCTTTTTCGGAAGCCACGCATGCCTCGAATCTATCGGGATACCAGCCGCCGCGCCGGCCGATCTCGTCTCAGATTACCGCGCCAGATCCGCAATCATTTTCCGCTCCAACAACGGTCCCGCCCGTACCGACACCTACCCCGAATGTTTCTCCGGTTCAGATGCGGACTCAGGCATCGATTCAGGCTCCCGTATACGGATCGTGGGATGTTTCAGTCGTGCCGGCGGTACCGAACCCGGTTCCCCGTCCCGAACCCGTTCGCGACTACGTGGCCACTGAACCGCCCCGCCCCGCTCAGCGCCCTCCGGCAGACGAGCTGCCGTCGGCACAGGCATCTCCCACTTCTACTCAGATTCCTGCGGCGGCCGCGTCGTTCGTGGCACCGTCCCTGGCCGCTTCTGCCTCTTCCTCGAGCGGTCACGAGAAAAAGACATTCTTCGGTATCCCGAGCATATCCTTTCCGGGCGCATCGGCGGGATCCGCGAACGGGGGGTTGTATGATCGCGGCGAGGCGACGCTTCGTGACCTGATCGCCCCGCCGGCGATACGGCTTTCGCCCGCATCGATTCAGGTCGGGGACGTGCTCGCGCGGACGCTCTTCATCGTTGCTTACCCGAAATACCTCGGAACGAACTGGTTCTCGCCAATCGTGAACCTGGACGCGCCGATGGACATCTCTTTTTTCATCCATCCGATCGACACGCGTGAAATCATGAAAGACCTCCGCCGTTCGGCGACCCAGGTTCAGTCGCAGATTTCCATCGAGGCGCAGGATGGCAAGATACGCGATCCCGTTCTCGAGTCCGCTCTCGAGAATATCGAGGAGCTGCGGGATAATCTGCAACAAGGGACGGAGCGATTTTTTCGGTTCGGGGTATATGTGACCGTCTATGCGTCGGACGAGAAAGCGCTCAACGAACTTTCGCAGGGTATCATGGCGATTCTTGAGGCGCAGCTCGTCTTCTGTAAGGCGGCGGTGTTGCGCATGGACGAGGGATTCGTCGCCACGCGTCCTCTCGGGATGGACGTGCTCGACATCGCGAACAACCTCAATACCGCCCCGCTTTCCACGACCTTTCCCTTCGTCTCATCCGACCTCTCATCGAACGAGGGGATTCTCTATGGTATAAACCGGCACAACAACTCGCTTGTCCTCTTCGACCGTTTCAAAATGGAGAACGCGAACATGGTCGTGTTCGCGAAATCCGGTGCCGGAAAAAGCTACACCGTCAAACTCGAGGTTCTGCGCTCCATGATGTTCGGGACGGGTATCATCATCATCGATCCGGAAAACGAGTACCAGCACCTGTGTGAGACCGTCGGCGGATCGTTCCTTAACGTATCCCTTTCCTCGGACGCGCACTTCAACCCTTTCGATCTGCCAAAAATCGGTAAACAGGACGACGATGAAGGCGTGTTCCGGAGTCATGTCGCGAGCCTCATCGGCCTCCTGCATCTCATGCTTGGGGCGATGTCGCCCGAGGAGGACTCGGTTCTCGACCGGGCGATCCGCGAGACCTACGCTATCCGCGACATTACCGAGCTGTCGGATTTCCGCGCGCTTACCTCGGAATCGTTTCCGACCATGGCCGACCTCTACGCCGTCCTGGGAAACCTTGAAGGAGGGGAATCGCTCGCTTCGCGGCTGGAACGGTATACGGAGGGCGTGTTCGGAGGTTTTCTCAATCATCAGACCAACGTCACGATGGACCGGCAGATGATCGTCTTCAACATCCGTGACCTTGAGAATGAGCTCCGTCCGATCGCGATGTATGTCATTTTGCAGTTCATCTGGAATGAGATCCGCGCTGAGACGCGTCGACGGATGATTGTCGTCGATGAGGCGTGGATCATGATGCAGAACGAGGACGCCGGCGCCTTCATGTTCGGGATCGCGAAGCGGTGCCGCAAGTACTACGCCGGACTCACGACTATCACGCAGGATATCAGTGACTTCCTGGCCTCGCGCTATGGCAAACCGATCATTACCAACTCTTCGATCCAACTGCTCCTGAAACAGTCACCAGCGTCGGTCGAACTCATCGCCGAGACGTTTTACCTGACTGATCACGAGAAATTCCTGCTTCTGGAGTCGAATGTCGGCGAAGGAATCTTCTTCGCGGGGACGAAACACGTCGCGATCAAGGTCATCGCTTCCTACAGCGAGGACCAGGTCATCACGACTGATCCGCGTCAACTGCTCGAGATCGAGGAAGCGAAGCGCGAGTTTGACGAGGGGCAGGAGTCGGTCTGAGCCGCAAAACCGACATATGGACTACCCGATTCACGTTCAGGACCTGGAAGATTCCGATGCCGTCGGGCAGGAGGCCGCTCCGAAAGCCAGGCCCGTCCGGTCAAGGAGACCGATGCCGCAGGTCGCGGGCCCATCCGGAATCGGGACGCTTTCGACGACGACCATGATTTTTTCGGCGATTGTCGGACTGATGGAGTGGTTTTTCTCGTTCGCGCTCGGATGGATACCGGGAGTTTCGTGGCTTATTTCGTTCGGATTCACGGCCGTGCAGACGATTATCATCTATCTTGACCCAAACTCGCAGCACCTTCCATTTTATGAGCGGTCGAAACTGTTTCTCAAGCGTGAAGGGGTCCTGTTCGCAGCCGGAGCGCTTTCGGGTATACCAATCATCGGGGAAGTCATTCCTTTCGAAGCGATCGCCGCATTTGTCCTCCGGTTTCTGAAGGTGCCCACGAAGCCGACGACCACGTAAGCGGAACGTGAAAACCGATACCTTCAAGAAGAAGCAAAAAATTGCTATACTAGAGAAAAACATATGACATTTCTCCCGCTTCTTTCCAGATGGAAACCGATGCTCCGGACAGGCCTTCTTGCACTGGGCACGCTTGCCGTCTATATCCTGTTTCCGGCAGAAAGCCGGTTGAACGCCACGGTACAGTCGGTACTTCTGGGCGCCGCGCTCTTCGTTGTGGTGCCGATTCTTTACGTGAAGCTTATCCTTCGTGCGCCGCTCTCCTCACTCGGTTTCCAGGACAGTACGCGTCGACTCGGTTTTCTCGCGGTGCCGCTCGTCGCTATCCTGGTCCTGTCCGTCTGGTACGTCCTACTGCGGATATTTCCGGTCTCCGACTCATATTTCCTTCCTGTGGCGATCCGGAGCTCATTTCCGCTGTTCCTCCTCTACGAGGTCGTGTTGGTCGGTCTCATCGCGTTTTTGTACGAGGTGTTCTTTCGCGGGCTGGTATTGATCTTGTGGCTTCGTCGTTTTGGTCTCGGTGCCGCATTTTTCCAGGCGGGACTCTTTTTGGCATTCGTCGCCGTTTCCGGGAACGGCCTCGTCTGGCAGGATGCGCCGCTCCTTCTTTCCGCGACCGCCTCGGGATTCATCGCGTCCTATACCCGTTCCATACCGTATTCCTGGGTGACAGCCTGGCTCGTGCTGTTCTTGTCGGATGTCCTTATCCTCGTCATACGATAAATCGAAACGTTATGAAGAAACGTACCGCTATGCGCAGAGCCATCAGTTTCGCGACCGTCGCCGCACTGGTTATCGGCCAGTCGTTCGTCGCACTGACCGCTACCGCTATCTCGATCCCATCCGCGACGAAGGTCATGTCCGACATGGAGAAGCGGTATCATCTCAATGCCGGGGCCATACAGAACTACGGGGAGGGGATCAATGTTTCCGGAACGAAACTGGTGTCACCGGAGGTGTCGCTGTATTTCAGTCCATCCGATCCGAAGGACGGGCAAAAGATCAGCGCGAAGGCGTTCCCGATCTACTTCTCGAACGTGAATGACAAGCTGTACTATACCTGGATGCTCAAGCGGCAGGGGTGTGATATCGGAGAGCTGGCAAGCGCCGCGCCGAGTTACTGCAACGCGGACGGAGTCGACGACCGGATTACCGTGAACGATTGGAAAGTCACCGCTATGCGGATTCTCGCGACTGACGGTGCCGATATGAACGATCAGACCGGCGAGGACGGGATTCAAAACGGATTCACGTACGATGGAAATACCGATGAAGATGGTTACGAGGCGGAATTCGGCGGAGGGAACAAGATTCATACGGGACACGACTGGTGCTATTTGCACGACCAGTCGTCGGGCGTCAATTATGAATTGACACCGAAGTCGTTTTCCGACGATGCGTTCACCTGTGGGAGCGCAGGGTACATTCCCGCCTGCCTGGGTTCGGTCGTCAATATGGGGACGGATTTCATCGGCGTCACGTCGTACCAGTATGCCGGATCGCCGTCGTGCGAGAACGACATCCCGACCTGTTCGTCGGGAGAGTTGGCGAGGTGTATCAACCCGGCGGTAGCGAACATCGATTTCCAACTGACCGATACCGTCCGTGTCGATCTCGGTACGATCGATCCGATTACGGGGCTGCCGAATTATCGATACGACCCGGCGGTGGAAGACAATATGACGTGCAGCACGACCTCCATGGACGGCAGGTGTTTCCATCTGTTCGCCCAGATGGGAGGGCGGAGCACGTCCGGGGACGGAGAGTACGGATTGAACGAGGAACGGTTCTGGGGAACCAATCCTCATGATCCGGATACCGCGGACAACGGGAACAAGGATGAGGCGAATATCGTCGGACTCGGTGCCGATACCTTCACCTGGAACTATCAGAGCGGCGATCTGATCGGTCTGGTCGTCGAGGGATCTGCCATGACCCCGACCAAACATGACGATTCGTCGATGATGACGATGTGGGCGTTTACCGGGGACGGTTGCAGGGTGACCGATACCGGCAGCTATGACACGATGATCAAGGGATACAACGTGACGATTCCGAGCACCGACATGACTCAGGACGACATAGATTCGTGCCTGGAGAGGGACCTTGTCGACCCGTTGACATACGGTCAGGGCAGCGCGAAGAAGATCGAACTCGATGTGGCGGCAACGCCTGAAAATCCGATAAACGACCAGACAGAAGAAAGAGCCGGCGATACGGTTACGGCGACCGCCGCCATCACCAATTCCGCGCGAACCGGGTCGGAAATCCAATATACGTGGCGAGTCGAGGTGAGCGATAATGCCGTGGACGGATGGCGGAATATCACGGCCGCGCTGAGGAACGCCGGACTGCTTCCGTCGACGACCGGAAACGGATTGAATACGATTTCGATCGCTCTCAACATGGATAGGACGGTGCTCGGAGGGCTGGCCGCTACCGATCCGATCTATCTGAGAATCACTGCCGGCGCGAGGGAAAACTACAATGATACGGTGACCCGTTCGGGGAGCGCTAACGTGATTGTCCGCGTTTCAAACACGTCAAAAAAGATCGAATCGTTCTCCTCGAACGCATCGCAGACGATGACGGGCACGACCAGTGTTTCTACCGTCTCGCTCGGTGATCCGATCTGTAACGTGTTTCATCCCAATCCCGAGAATGCAAACGACGCCTCGGACAATCTTGATCGGGTCGCGTGCAGAGTCATGAAGAACGAGATCATCGGCGTCCGAGTCGATCCGGCCGGCCTTTCGAACTTCCGTTGGACTATCGACGGAAAACCGCTTTCCTGCGGTCCATCCGTGTCCGCCGATGCCGCGTGTTCGACCGGGAATGAGGCTTTCTTCGCGGTTGTCGGAAGTCCGGGGACCTCCATCAATGTAGGATTCGAGGCGGTGAACATCGATACCGGAAGATCCGTTTCACTCACGCGCACGTTCAATATCGTGGAACCGAAGGTCGATCTCGAGACGGCCGATGCCGTGTATGTCTGGCCGCGATATCTCGGTCAGTATGTCGATCTTGACGGGACGGCACATGATGACTATAGCCAGAACTTCTTTGAGAAGCAGGTCGACGGGTTGATAAGGATGCAGGCCCGATTCGTGCCAGGTTTCGCAGGCGATATTTCGAACCGGACCTGGTTGGTCGACGGAATCGCGGTGCCGGAAACGACGTATACCGTGACGGATAGCGGCGGCGATCCAGTCACGCTTTATGGTATCGATTATGCGGCCATGACAAAGCCTGTCGGCAGCGTGTTCAATGTCTCGATAACGGCGAAACTTGAGCAGCCGGCATCGAAACGGATCGCACTGAAGGATATTTGGGGAATCGATTCATCGAATTCAGACGAAATAATCATCGGGAAGTCGGTTCAGGTGCAGAATTCGGATATCGGTACCGCGACGGCGGCCGATTCCGGGGTAAAGAAATTCTTTGCTGCCGTTTCGGGATATGTTCCGCCCGCCTTGCAGTTCGCTGTCCGAATGATTTTATCGGGAGGGCTGCTGCTCTTCACGGTCGGATTCCTGTTTTCGCTGATTCCGGAGGAAGTGCCAGTCGATCGGAGACGCGAATAGAGATCGGGATGACGGATCGATGAAAACGACCCCGGACATTCGTCCGGGGTCGTTTTTCACGGTGTGCCGAAGGGGAGACTCGAACTCCCATGGGATTACTCCCGCCAGGACCTAAACCTGGTGCGTCTACCAGTTCCGCCACCTCGGCAATGCGAGCTTTCTTTTCGTGTGTGTTTCCCTATTCGCGAACATTTCATCCGATGTCCAGTGGGCGCGACGGGATAGATTTCACGAATAATCCATTCCGAGCGCCTCCTCCCGTTCAAGCGCGCTTTTTATTGCAAAGCGATGCATGCCACTTCGGCATGATGGGTTGGTCAGGCGATGATGCGGGCACCAGGACCGAGTAGTCCGATCAGGCGCACCGCCTCATCCTTGAGCGCTCCTTCGTTTTCGTACTCGCCATGATGACGCGTGGTATCCCCGTAGGTTTCCCGTTTCTGATCGAGATGAAAATTGACCGACAGTCCCGCTCCCTCCACGCGGGCATAGCAGTGAAAACGGGGGAATCCGGAACTGGCGAGCGGTCGGATAAAACTCATTTCGGCACCTTCCTTTCTCTGGAAGGTGTAGCCGAGCCTGCGGAGGACCGTGACGGGGTCCGCTTCGAGGGCGTCGACGGACAGTCTCATATCGTTGCCATATGTATGGATGTCGGAGCGCCGGGAATCGAACCCGGATTACACGAACCCGAATCGTGCGTAATACCACTATACCACGCTCCGTTTTTGCCTGTCTTGAGCCGCAAATAGGCTTTCTTTCACGACAGATACCATTCTAGCAGGTTTCTGAAAAAAGGAAAGTGATGAGGCATATATTGATTGAAAGCGTTTTTCCTGTTTGACAATTCGTTGATAAGTCGTATACTATCCGGTCGGTATTTTGTGGCAACTGAACGTTTAAAAAGGAGCGTATACGATGGTGAAAATGACTAAAAAAGACATAATGAAATTGTTTCCGGGCCGATACTTTGCGGCGGGCTATACCGAACAGGTGTTCGGATTCCGACCGAAAGAAATCCAACTGCCGGACTACTGGAAACC
>DATMYW010000032.1:0-12759 GCA_035560715.1 Candidatus Fimivivens sp.
ATATAATACATCATGGAAATGAGGAGCAGCACACCTGCGAATCCGGAATAATTGCAGATCAAGAATGAGTCACGAAGAGCGATAGTTTGTGAAATAAGTCGATATGGCTCAGAAATACGGAGTGAGTGATCGCGACGGATACAATGTGTGAAGAAACCGAGCCTCCTGAGCGAAAAAATGGGTATGATTTTGCCGTTTGCGGAGTAGATGGTATAATCATGAAAACAAATCGTATATGCATATCACATCGAATCTGACATCGAAACGTGGCATCGGTCGCGATTTCGTAATTCTTTTCATATTGTTAGTGCTCGGAGGTTCGTACCTCGTATCGAGAGCGAGCGATATGAGCGGGTATAACCTGGCTGAGGACGCTGATAACGACGGCCTTACGAATGCTGAGGAAAAGCTCTACGGGACCGATCCGACCAATGATGATACGGATGGCGACGGCTACAGCGATGGAATCGAAGTAAGTTCCGGTTTCAATCCGTTGAAGAAGGCTCCGGGCGACAAGATAGTCGCGGTGGAAGCGTCGGTCGTAGAGGGGAGTGCGGTCAAAGCCACGAACAACATGACGCAGCAGGTTTCGGAAAAGATCGCCGAGATCGTGAGGAACCCCGAACAGACATCGGACGGGACGTCGCAAATCTCTCTCGATCAGCTTGACGCCTACGCGCAGCAGATCTCCGGTGGAACCTCTGCCGAAATCACGCTTCCGGACGTTGATGTGGATTCGATCAAGATCAAGGATCAGTCATACCCGAAGCTTTCGAAGGATAAGAAAAAGGCTCAGGTCCGTCAGGATGTGATAGAGTATCTCACTACCATTTCGTACATATTCGCGAGTAATTCCCCGCAATCGTTCAAGAGCGAGGATGAGCTGTCAAAAATATCGGATGATTCTGTCAACGACGCCATTTCAGCGATTTCGTCCGGAAATTTTTCCAAACTTCAGACCTTTACGGAAAATGGCGACAGGATGTTGTCACAGGTCGAAGATGTCGAAGTGCCTCAGGCGATGCTCGATGTGCATGTAAAGGCATTGAAATTGGCGAAGTACGCGGCGCTTACGAAGGATGAAATAGCGGCATCCTCGCAGGATGATCCGATCAAGACGATGCAGGCGCTGTCCAAAACACAGGGTTTCCTGAACACCATCATATCTTTCGTGACCGAGGTCCAGTCCGTATTGAGCGAATATGAGATCGACGATATACCGCTCGATCTGTAAAACAAACGATTTATTATTCGGATTCGTATGAAAAGGAAGCAACTGTGTTTCTTTCGGGTATGGGCATGCGTGGCCGTTTTTTCTGTCTCAGTGATGACGTCTGACCTCGCTTACGCGGGCGCTTGGGGCGAGCCCGTGCTCGGGTCTTTGTTGTTGCGTCAGTTGCAGAATATCGACAAACGCATCGAGGGCGTCCTTTTGGGACAATTGAAAACGGTCGCGATCACGATGCTCAACAGCCGCGTCGCGATTCTCGTCGGTGGGACATCGACCGGGAATTCCCTTATAATCAGTGACTGGAGAAATTATCTTTATTCCGAGCCTGATCGGAAAGTGGATTTGGCGATGAACGATTACTATACGACGACGTTGAGGAGCAAATCTTCGGGTTTTTCGGCTGTTTCCGGATCGGACAGCTACGAATCGTATCTCGAGAGTCTGACGAGAAATTACCTATCAAAAGATTCGTCCGGTTCCGATTCCAATGCGACCTTGCTGAGCGAGGCGAGTGACGATCCGATCGCCGCACTTGAAAACGGGGATATGCGTGCTTTTGCAGCACTCAACGAGGCAGGAAGCAATCCCTACGGATATATGCTTGAGGCGCAAGGGTATCAGATGAGCGTTCAGGAGCAGGCGCAGATATCGGCCCAGGTGAAGGCGATGGCGTCGGGATATAAGGGGGTAGAGGATTCGAGTGGGAATACGATTCTTCCGTCGAGCACAATTTCGATGATGGTCGCTGACAGTCAGAACATCGGGAACAATATCATAGCGGCCGCTGAGAACCCTGAAGAGCTCATATCGGGTGTCGTCACGTCGCTCGTCAACAGGACGATTTCGAACCTCGTACAGAACGGTATAGGACAGGTCCAGGCGAATCTGCAGCGTCAGGTGGTCGGGGAATATTCCAGAGTAGCGAATCAGGTCGGAGTAGTGAAAAGTACGCTTGGCGCCGGAGCGGTGTATGATACCAACGTGAGTCAACAGAAGAGCGTGAATCCCGGATCTGCGGGGTCGGGCGCCGCGGCACCGACGATCGCCCGGTAGGAGTGTGCGACTTGCGTAGAATTACATGCAAAAAAGCGGCTGTCTTCGCCGCTTTTTTGCATGCCTGAACTCGTTCGGAACTTCGTGGGCGACACAAGATTCGAACTTGTGACCTCCACAATGTCAATGTGGCGCTCTAACCAACTGAGCTAGCCGCCCACGAAGCCACAAACATTCTCGAAAATGGACGTTTCCGATCGTCCGCTTCCGTTGTCCTCAAAATCAACTTACTTCCGGCACTTCCTTTTGTATCACCTTTTCTTCCTTTTGTGAAGCGTCCGATGTCGCTCGGTCCTCGGGTGTCGCATTTATGCGCAAAAAGAACGACAGTCTCGCTGATCTGCTGGCGGCGTACGCGTACGATTGAAAAAACAGGAGGAACGCCGACTCCGCCGCAAGAACGGTCGCATCCGATGTATGGATGACGTTTCTCATCGCATAGTTCACCGCATCTATGACGAGGGATGTCGAGAGTACATAGAGGATCAGTGAGATACAAAAGAGGATACTCTCCCTGATTCGAATCGTGAACAATGCGTAGCCGAGACGCATCGAAGCTGAAAGGCTGGTTCGTGAAAGGAGTACGTGATAGGCGGCAAATTCGCGCGTAAACGCGAGAATCGTCAGGACGGGAATGAATATCAGGATTCCGGATAGGAGAAGTGGACGATAGAGCGTGGAGGATGTATTACCTGAGACAAGCGAGCTTGGGAGCAGGAGTACGAAAACGATCACCACTGCAGAGACCGCGAACGCTCCCCACAGGGTCATCATCTTCGCCAATACGGTGAAGGAATCGCGCCAGGCTTGTGGAGAACGTTTTCCGGAAAAAACGAGAACAAGCGTGCCGTCGGTAAGGACGGAAAATGCCAACGATACGGCGAAAATTACGAGAAAAGCGTACGGATGCTTTCCGATGAACACGTTCGCCGCGCCCGAAAACGGCGCAAGCGGGTATCCTTCCTGAAACAGACCCGGGATCGCGGTTCCGGTCACGGTGGCGACGCATGCCAGCATGAATGCGTATCGATTCCGAAGGACGTTGCTGAGGGAATCAAAGAATAGTCCGGCATTCGAATCGGCCGGGGGTCGCATTCTTTCGAAGAATCTTTTCATTTCCATACTGAATGATTGAGCGGGTATCGTCCCGTCGTGATTTCCCGATACGGTATGGCCCGAAGTTACGCGGTCGCTTTTCCGGTCGTTCCCGATATGATCGCGTCGAACTCGTCTTTTTCGACCGTTTCTTTCTCAAGAAGGACATCGGCAAGCGTCTTAAGAAGCGATCGCTTCTCCGTCAGGATTCCGGTAGAGCGGAAAAGTGCGTCATCGACTAGTTTCGCGACTTCGGTATCGATCATCTTTGCGGTTTCGTCTGAGTAGTTGCGTTCTTCATGGAGTTCCTTCCCCAAGAAAACCAGTTCTTCCTTGTGGCCGAACGTTCGCGCACCGAGCCGGCTCATGCCGTAACGGGTCACCATGCCGCGAGCCAGGTTCGTGGCGCGTTCCAGATCGTTTGACGGGCCGGTCGTCGTATCTCCGAACGTGAGTCGTTCCGCAGCGTATCCTCCGAGCAGAACCGACAGTTCGTCTTGAAAATACGCGGAGGAATGGAGACTCGTGTCCTCGGTCGGTACGGCGAGCGTATACCCGCCAGCGTTGCCCCGCGATATGATCGAAATCTTGTGTACGGGATCCGCATTCGGCAGGCTGGCAGCAACGAGGGCATGACCGGCCTCGTGATAGGCGATTATATCCTTTTCCTTCGGATTGATGACCCGACTCTTGCGCTCCGGACCGAGGATGACCTTCTCGATAGACTCGGCAAGTTCGCTCATGTCGATCGACTTCTTGGAGCGCCGTGTCGCGAGAATAGCCGCCTCGTTCACGAGATTCGCGAGATCGGCACCCGAAAAACCGGGTGTACGCTCTGCGAGTCGACGTACATTGACGTCCTTGGCGAGCGGCTTCCCCTTCATGTGTATGGCGAGAATGGCTTCACGATCATTGATGTCAGGAAGATCCATGGTGACGCGCCGATCGAACCGTCCGGGTCGGAGGAGCGCCGGATCGAGGACGTCGGGACGATTGGTCGCGGCGATCACGATGACGTTCGTTTCGGTCTCAAACCCGTCCATTTCAACGAGAATCTGGTTCAGGGTCTGTTCGCGTTCGTCATGGCCGCCCCCCAGTCCGGCTCCACGATGGCGTCCTACCGCGTCGATCTCGTCGATGAAAACGATAGCGGGAGCGCTCTTCTTCGCCTGTTTGAACAGGTCTCGTACGCGGGACGCGCCGACTCCGACGAACATCTCGACGAATTCCGAGCCGGATATGTTGAAGAAAGGGACGCCCGCCTCTCCGGCGACCGCCTTGGCCATAAGTGTCTTGCCTGTGCCCGGGGAGCCGAGCAGGAGAACACCCTTCGGAATCTTTGCACCCATCGCGATGAATTTCTTTGGGTGCCTTAGGAACTCCACGATCTCACTGAGCTCCTCCTTGGCCTCCTTGGAGCCGGCGACGTCCGCGAAGGTAACGCGCTTGTTTTTGCTCTTGGGGTCGAGAATCCGCGCCCTGGAAAGCCCGAAGTTCATGGCCTGGGAGTTGCCGCGCTGTGCCTGACGCATCATGAACCACACGAACCCGGCGACCAGCAGGAACGGCAACAGGAAAGGGAGGACGGCGGTCACCCAGAAGGACGCACTGGAC
Organism: Candidatus Fimivivens sp.; assembly: GCA_035560715.1. Taxonomy (GTDB): domain Bacteria; phylum Patescibacteriota; class Minisyncoccia; order Moranbacterales; family UBA1568; genus JAAXTX01. The sequence goes on from DATMYW010000032.1 coordinate 4,994, forward strand.
TCCTTCTTGATGTCGATGGCGACCGCGGAAAGCTTTCCGGCATCGACGCCGTAGTTTTTGAGTGTCTCAGTCAAGGAAGACTCGGCTTCTTTCTGGGTCTTTTCCTGTCTGTCATCGGTCAGTGTGACGGAAAGTTCGTTCGCCACGACGTCGATTCGCTTGACCTGACCGTCGTTGATCTGTGAAACGAGCGTCGAAAGCGAAATGTTCTCAGGCTTCGGTTCGACTTCCTGTGAAAGGATGAGGATACCCGAGATGACAAAAAAAACGATGATGATCGTCACGATGTTTTTCATGAGTTTGTCCATAGGAGAAGTATTTACGATTTAGAACGGGAAAAAACCCGTACAATGGCCACTCTATCACCTCTCGCCTCGATTTTCAACCGTCCGGAACGGTATGTCCTCACCTTGCTCTTCCTGCTGGTGATGAGTCGGACGGCCTCTCTGATGAATGAATCCGCCGGATAGAGCCCGGTTCCGGAGACAGTCCTGTACAATCTGCGCAGTTCGTGCACGCGATCGGTGTCAGAAAGGGCAAGGAATTCCGTGACCCCGAATGAAATACCTCCGGGGATGACTTCGGAAACGAGGCGTGTATGGCTGTCGTCCGCAGATATATGATACTCAAAAATCCGGGCGGTTCGGGCCAGCACGGCTACGATACCGTGGCGATACTCGCGATCAAGCAGGGGAATCAGCTCGTGTCGGATCCGGTTTCGGAGGATCGTAAGGTCACGATTCGTCGAATCGACGCGGAATGGGATGCCTTCTTTCGATAAAAAGTCCGACAATTCCCTTTTTGTGATGTCGAGCAGAGGCCTGATGATGTGCTCGTGCGCGGGACGCATTGCGGACAGCCCATCCGGTCCCGCTCCTCGGAGCAATCGGATGAGTACCGTTTCAGCCTGATCATCCCGAGTATGGGCTACTGAAATCGCGTCGAAACGCTCCTTTCGCAGTATCTTCCTGAAAAACGCATACCGCACGTCCCGAAGCGCCGCCTCGTTCATCGCCTTTGTGCGACGTGGATGATACGTATATAAGGGAATGTCGTATGCGACACACAGCTTCCGGACCAGCGATTCGTCCTCATTCGCTTCGAGCCCCCTGATTCCGTAGTTGACGTGCGCTACACCGAGCCGAAGGCTGAGTTTTGAGCGCAACGCCAAAAGGATATGCAACAAGGCGACACTGTCCGGCCCTCCGGAACAACCGACCAAAATCGCGGCGTTTCGGGCCAAAAGTCCGTATTCGACGTCGTTATTCCGGACGCGTTTGATGAGCGTGCGTCCGTACGAGGAAGTCGGCAAAAATACCTTAGGACCTTTCAGGGAGTCTTGCGTGTCTACGGATGATAGTTTCCGCTTGGTCGACGGCTTTTTCGAGCTCGCCGTCGCGGTTTTCGATCGTGTAGTCATAGATTTCGGTATGGGTCATCCATTCCCTGGTATATTCCATCCGTTCCGCCAGATACGCTTCCGAAAGATTGTCCCGTTTCCGTATCCGAGTCTCGATACTTTCAAGCGGTGCCGATATGAGAATGGAAATTATGCCAGGAAACATCCGTTTTGCCGTTAAGACGCCTTTCCATTCGATTTTCCAAATCCCGATTTTATCGGAAGACGATACCCGTATCAGTTCCTCGCGCGTGACACCGTACAGGTTGCCATTATATTCCTCAGCCCACTCCGCAAGCGAATCGGTGGCGATCATCGCGTCGAAAGTGGCGCGCGATACGAAATAGTAGGGATTCCCCTGGGTTTCGCCGGGACGGGGATCCCGAGTCGTGGTCGTGACGACGCGCTCCACAGGAAGTCGTTGGGAAAGCGCGTTTATGATGGAATCTTCTCCGGCTCCGGACGGACCGGAAAGAATGAAAAGGCTTTGCGTGTTCATAAATTTTTATTACGGTACGGGTAAGAAAAGTCCCGCGCGCGGCGGGACTTTCGGGGCTTATTTCTCGTCCTTTTCTTCGACGTCCTTCTTTTTTTTCGCTCCATCCTTGATGGGGAGGAGTCCCATGCGGTGTGATTTCGGCTCGATGGAGAGGATCTTCCAGTCGTAGGTCTCTCCGACCTTGAAAATGTCCTCCATCTTGCGTCCCGGGTAGACGTCGTGGAACTCCGACACGTGGGCGAGACCGTGGATATCCTTGTCGAGATAGACGAATGCACCGAAGTGATTGATCTTGTCGATCTTGCCGGAAACGGTCTGATTGATCGTGTAGCGCTCCGCTACCTTGGTCCACGGATCCTCCTTGAGGGATTTCATGGAAAGGGATATGCGGGTATCCTCGATGCCGATGACTTTGGCCTTGACCCGGTCCCCGGTCTTCACGATCTCCCGCGGATCGTCGATCAGCTGCCAGGCAAGCTCTGAAATGTGTACCAGTCCTTCGAGTTTCTGTCCCGACTTCTTGCCGTCCTTGTCGGCCGGGGCATCGAATTTGACGAACGCGCCGAAATCGACGACACCGGAAATTTCCCCCTCGATCTCGTCGCCCGATCGAAGCCGGTTGATGAGTTCGCGGTCGCGTTCGCTTTGCGCGGCTTTCTCGCTGACGATGAGTTTCTCGTTCTCTCGGTCGGTATCAAGGATGCGGACATTGATGACGACTCCGATGAGGGCCTTGAGGAGCTCAAGAATCTTGTTCTTGTCGCCGTCCTCGACTCGCGGATAATGCTCATTGGCGAGCTGTGAGACCGGAAGGAAGCCCATGATCCCGTTCAATTCGATCATGAGTCCTCCCTTGTTCGCGTCGAGCACCTTGGTTTCGACGACGACTTTGTCCTCGAGCTTCATCTGGAGATCCTCCCAGGACTTCTCGTAGGACGCTTCACGAATGGAAATCTCGATGTCACCGTCCTCGTTCTCAAGACTCGTCAGCGTGGCACTTACCTCGTCTCCGACACGCAGCTTGGCATTGCCTCCGAGCCCGCTTTTCATCTCCTTTCCGAGGACGACGCCGGTTCCCATGGGACCGAGGTCGACGAGGGCGTTGTTCGAGGAGACATGGATTACGACGCCGGTGACGACGTCACCGACGGCAGGAATGACGACCGAATCCTCCGTCAGGAGGGTCGAGAGGTCCTTTTCCGCGGTATTTTTTGTCATATTCGTAACAGGAGGGACCCAGGCGCTCGGTCCCGATGAGTGATTATGGCGCCTTCCGTAAAAGTCCTCGGACAAGCCAAGGAAACGTACGGAAAAGTATACGGCAATTTCATTTTTTTGGCAAGTAGGACAGATCGGGAGGGACGTCCGGACCCTTGGCAGAAGCGTTCAACCCGTGCTAAACTGGAAGTCGCCGAGGGGACTTTTCTTTTTTTGAACGGAAGTCATGAACATACAGTATTACGGGGACTATTGCTTCAAGATAACGACGAAGCCGGCAGGCCGAGCGACTGAAGACGTGGTGATCTGGACCGATCTCCCCGTGAAGTCGACCGGTGTCCGTACTCCGTTCGGGCATGCGGATCTCGTCTTATTATCGCATCTGGATCCGTCCGACGAGGCATTGTCCGGTCTCAAGGACGATCCGGTCATCATACATACGCCGGGCGAATATGCGGCGCGCGGTGTCAGCGTTCTCGGATTCCCGTCATATCGTGATTCGGATAAGGGGGCGAATCGCGGACAGAACACGATACTCGTCTTCGATACGGAGGAAGTGCGTATCGCCTATCTGGGAGCGCTCGGACACGGGCTCGACAATGCGACGGTCGAGAAGATCGGGGACGTCGATATCCTGTTCGTGCCGGTCGGAGGAGGGGACGCTCTTTCAACGAAGGATGCGGAGGCTCTGATTCATGATATCGAGCCGAAGATCGTCGTACCGATGCATTATCTGATGGCGGGCGTCACCGTCGACGCGTCGGGTCCGGAGGAGTTTCGTCGATCGACGAACTGCAAGATTTCCGAGGATACGGCGAAGCTCAATTTCAAGAAGAAAGATCTCGACGGGAAAAGCATGGAAGTCGTTTTCTTGTCGAAATCATAGCTTCATATGGTGTCATTTCTCGAACGCAAACTGGATGAGGTGAGACAGGAACCGGAACATGTCCGGATCCGATATGTCTGGGCGTCGGTCGCGGTGATCATGACGATCCTGTTCCTGTTCTGGGTGATGATGCTTCGTGACGGATTTCGTGCTTCGTCGCTGGCCGATTCGAACTCGATGAAGGATGTCATTCCCCCGTCCGCCGGAAGCCTGGTGAAGGAAGGGGAGTCGATCGGGCAGATGGTCGGAAAAGCCCAGTCGCTGGCCGAAGAAGGCTTGTCCGCATCGAACGCAGCCGGAGGAATCGACGCGATCGGACGATGATTCCGATCCGACAGTAGGGGAAGACACTAAGTGAACATATCGTATGGGTGAGCAAGAGCATGATATTTCCATTCATGGGCGCATTGAACCGCGGCAGATAACCGAAGAGGTCCGACAGTCGTACCTCGACTATGCGATGAGCGTGATCGTATCACGCGCGTTACCGGACGTCCGCGACGGAATGAAACCGGTGCATCGCCGCATCCTCTACTCGATGTGGTCCACCGGTCTCCGATCGACCGCGAAGTTCCGCAAATCGGCGACCGTCGTCGGCGAGGTGCTCGGAAAATGGCATCCACACGGTGACACGGCCGTGTATGACAGCATGGTCCGTATGGCGCAGGACTTCTCGCTCCGGTACCCGCTTGTCTGGGGACAGGGGAACTTCGGTTCGATGGACGGTGACAGCCCGGCGGCATACCGTTATACCGAGGCGAAACTTGCCTCGATCGCGGATGAGATGCTCCTCGATATCGAGAAGGATACGGTGGATTTCATACCGAACTTCGACGGGGTTCATATGGAGCCGACGGTGCTCCCGGCGAAACTGCCGCAACTCCTCCTCAACGGTACCGTCGGCATCGCGGTCGGCATGGCGACGAATATCCCGCCGCACAATTTGACCGAACTCTCCGACGGTATCTGTCACCTGATCGACCATCCGGATGCGACCGTCGACGACCTCATGCAGTTTATCAAGGGGCCGGACTTTCCGACGGGCGGAACCGCCTACAATTCGGCCGATATCCGCGAGGCGTATGTCACCGGCAAGGGAAAGATCACGACCCGTGCGAAGGCCGAGATCGTCGAGACGAAAGCCGGCATGTTCCAGATCGTCGTCACCGAGATGACGTACGCGACGAACAAGGCGACGCTCATCGAGAAACTCGCCGAACTCGTGAAGGAAGGCAAGATTCTCGGTATCCGTGATCTGCGCGACGAATCGGACAAAGACGGTGTCCGGGTCGTTGTCGAACTCAAGAAGGACGCCTATCCGCAGAAGGTTCTCAACCGGCTTTATACGCTTACCGACCTGCAGAAGAATTTCAACGTGAACATGCTCGCCCTCGTGGACGGCATCGATCCGCAGATCCTGGGACTCAAATCCATACTGGAGCACTATGTCGCGCACCGGAAGAAGGTGGTGACCCGTCGCGCCGAGTACGAGCTCGCGAAGGCGAAAGATCGGGCGCATATACTCGAGGGTCTCAAGAAGGCGCTCGATCATATAGACGAGATCATCGCGACCATCAAGAAGTCGAAGACCAAGGAGGAAGCGCACCAGAATCTCATGAAGAATTTCCGTCTTTCCGAACGGCAGTCGACGGCCATTCTCGAGATGCGCCTCCAAACGCTTTCCGGACTCGAACGCAAAAAGATCGAAGACGAACTTGATGAGAAGATGAGGCTTATCGCATACCTCGAAGACCTTCTGTCGAGTACGGAGAAGATTCTCGCCGTCGTGAAGACGGAGCTCCTTGAACTCCGCGACAAGTATGGCGATGCCCGAAAGACGCGGATCGTCCCGACCGGCATCGGCGAGTTCAAGCAGGAGGATCTCATTCCGAACGAGGACGCGATCATCACACTTTCCGAGGACGGCTATATCAAGCGCATGAACCCGGACGTCTACCGCGTGCAGAAGCGTGGCGGCAAAGGCGTCATCGGCGCGGTGACCAAGGAAGAGGACAAGATCGCGATGGTGCTTTCGCTCGAGACGCACGCGGACCTCATGTTCTTCACGAACACGGGCAAGGTGTTCCAGCTCAAGGCCTACGAGATCCCCGAGTCGTCCCGTACCGCGAAGGGGGCGGCGATCGTGAACTTCATCCAGATCAGTCCGGAAGAGAAGATCACCGAGCTCGTCGCACGCAAGCAGGGTGACGATACGAGGTTCCTTTTCATGGCGACCCGGAACGGTACCGTGAAGAAGACGAAGATCGAGGAATTCGAGAACGTGCGCCGCTCGGGACTCATCGCGATCAACCTCGACAAGGGAGACCTCCTCAGTTGGGTGCGGCCGACCGACGGCGGGGACGACATCATCCTCACGACCCAGGACGGACAGGCGATCCGCTTCAAGGAGACCGACGTGCGGGCCATGGGCCGCTCGGCGGCCGGTGTCCGCGGTATCCGACTCGGTGAGGGCGACGAGGTCGTGGCGATGGATGTCATCAACAAGGGCGAGAAGGGGCTTGAGCTCCTGATCCTCTCACAGAACGGACAGGGTAAGCGCTCGGAACTGAAGCATTACAAGGTGCAGAAGCGCGGCGGGTCCGGCATCAAGACCATGAAGGTCACCGACAAGACCGGCAAGCTCGTCGGCGCGGCGATCACCTCGATGGCCAATATCGAGGATGACCTCATACTGACCTCGGAAAAGGGGACGATCATCCGGATTCCGTTCAAGTCTGTGCCGCTCCTCTCCCGAGTGACTCAGGGAGTCCGAGTCATGAAGCCTCAGGCCGGCGACAAGGTCGGAGCGTTTACGATGCTCTGATATCGGGGAACTTACAACTGACAACGAACAACTGACAACGGGGAACGCAACGGAAGAAAGATGAAAGCCCGCCGAAAGGCGGGCTTTTGGTATCCGGAGGTAAAACAGTCCGTAATCAGTCATCGAGTTCCGGAATGTGCTTCGGGAGGGTTTTCCAGAGGAGCTCGAAGGTCAGTCTCTGTAGGTCCGCTAGCTCCTTCGATTCTATGATGATCGCCATCTTCTCCTTCCACGAAACGATAAGCATCTTGTCGTTATAGATATTTACCTCCGGGGTAAAGGTCATATCAGCATCGGGAAGAAAACGGACATCACGCATTTCTTCGCGGTTATTTTTCATCTGTTCTATCGTTTTTGCGTTCCTTGGAGCTATTCCGCGGCCAAAGATCTTATTGGCAACCCTTCGCTTATAGTATTCCGGAAAGAAATTCGGCAAGCCTTCGTGGATTGTTTCGATGTTAGCGTAGGCAAGAAGCATTCCGTTCGCGGTCAGCGTGTCCTCGTACGCCTCTCGCATGCCTTTTTCGCCTTCAAAAAAGGTAACTTTTGGCTTGCTGTTGAATATGTTCTGCAGCGATATGAGTTGAGGGAGGAGTTCAAAAACTCTTTGTTTCTGTCTGTCGATTTTCTTTGCCTGTTCTTCCTTCTCACGATCAAGATAGGTCAACAAATGCTTCGGTTCGAGCGCGTTGAAGTACGTCGCAGAACCTTTCTTGTACTTGCTTACAAGCCCTTTTTGCATGAGTGTTTCGAAAATATCGTAGACCGTGGTTCGATTGAGACCCGTTTTCTTGGCAATCTCATGCGCTTTTCCGGAGCCTATTTCGAGTAGGGCGAGGTAAACGGACGATTCTTTTTGAGAAAAATCGAGACCCGATAAAAAGTCATTAATCATAGAGTTGTGGAATATCCGTCGACAAAAATACTCTCTCATATAAGC
>DATMYW010000033.1:0-11263 GCA_035560715.1 Candidatus Fimivivens sp.
ATAATAGACAAGTTGTTGGGATAATCTTTCCACGTTAAAAAAAAAAGGAGGCCTCACGTGAGTAAAAAAGAAACTGAAAAAACCGTCGTCTCATCCGACGATGTCGTAACGATTCCGTGGTTTGGGGTTTATCCGCCCGGACTGTGGGTCGTGATTCCCTGTGAATGTCATCCGGAGGAATAAGCCGCTCCGGGATAGTCGAAGGCAAAGGGTGAAAGAGGACTGACCGGGTGCACGAAGTGCCCGGTCGGTTTTTTCAATGGGACAGAAATGCGTGAGGGGCATGATATAATGCTGGAAACGGAAGCTTGATACGTAACGGGTGCGGCGCGCGATATGCATGAGAAGAATGTCCGGGGGTTCCTGCCGGTTCTGGCGGCGCTTGGCGGCAATACGGTGATCGCCATCCTGAAATGGATGGGTTTTTTCGTCTCCGGTTCCGGTGCGATGTTTTCTGAGGCCGTGCACAGCGTGGCGGATGTCTTCAATCAGGTGTTCCTGATGATCGGTATCCGCCGGTCTCTGAAGCCCTCGGACGGGGAGTATCCGTACGGGTACGCCGGCGAGCGGTTCTTCTGGGCCGTCCTGAGCGCCTGCAGCATCTTCTTTCTGGGAAGCGGCGTGACCGTCTATCACGGCTTCGACGCCCTGGTACACGGCGAGGCCGTTCACGTCAATCCGATCACCATCCTGATTCTGCTCGTCTCGCTCGTCGTCGAGTCCGGGACTTTTTTCGTAGCGTTCCGGGAATTGGTTTCGCACGGCAACGGCAGAGATTTTTCGGAGATCCTGAAACGGGGCGATCCGACGACGATCGCCGTCCTCTATGAGGACGGTTTGGCGGTCTTGGGCGTCATTATCGCGCTCGGAAGCATCCTACTGACCCTGTTCACGGGCAAGTACTATTGGGATGCCATCGGTTCGATCGTCATCGGGGTGCTGCTCGGCGTGATGGCGCTGCTGCTCATAAACAAGAACCGGTCGTTTTTGATCCGCCGTTCCGTCCCCGAAGAGGTGGCCGAGCATGTCGTCAGTATCCTGGAGGGGGATCCGTTCATCGAGCGGGTCCTGGACTTCAAGTCGGTCGTCATCGATGTCGGCATCTACCATGTCAAGTGCGAGGTCGAGGTCAACGGCAGCGCGCTGATGCGCGGCATGTACCGCGGCAAGGTGCTCCGAAGCGAGTTCGAGGAGATCGACTCGAGCTATGAGGAATTTGTCCGTTTCTGCTCGGACTATGCCGACCGCATACCGCGCATGATCGGTACGCGGGTTGACGAGGTCGAACAGAAAATCAAGGAGGAAATCCCGCAGGTGCGGCACATCGATATCGAGGTGAACTGAAGCGGTGCGGTACGCCGGCATCGCCGAAGCCTCATCGTATCTCGTGGCACGAACGGGGGGTGAGGCAGGCCGGCCGTCTTACCGTTCGATGAACATGTAATCGCGGTGTATCACTGCTCGGCCGCCTTTCATCCCGGCGATTTTCTTTACTTGGTCGGCATCACACTTGGCGATCCCGAAGCCGATCCGATTTCCGGTCGAACTCCGTATCTCGACGACGTCACCCGTATGGAAATCGCCGTTGACTGCGACAATGCCGATAGGCAACAGGCTGATAGCGGAATCATCCGAAAGGAAGATTTTCTTTACGCAGTCGTTCACCGTTATGGCGCCTATCGAGAGGCCGTCCGAATGCGCGAGGCGCCGTTTGATGCCGCTTGTCTTCTTGGAGGGAACGATCGTCGTTCCGACAGGCTTTCCCTCGAGTATGTCCCGAAGGACGGTTCCGCTTCTTCCGTCCGCGATGTGGACGGCTATTCCCGAGTCTGAGAGTCGTTTCGCGACCGCGAATTTCGAAAGCATGCCCCCGCGTCCGGCCGATGTCTTGTCGGCGGTGATATGCTTCCGGATTTCGGAAAGTTTCCCCGCTTCGATCCGGACGATCGTCTTTGATCCGGGAGCGGACGGACTCCCATCGAGTATCCCGTCGACACTCGTGAGGATGACGAGGACGTCCGCCTGAAGCTGAGCCGCGATGAGTCCCGCAAGCTCGTCATTGTCGGTGAACAGGAGCTCCTTTATGGCGATGGCGTCGTTCTCGTTCACGACCGGTATGATGCCGTCACGGAGCAGGTTTTGGAAGCATTGTCGCATGTTGTGATAATGGTTCCGATCGCGGAAGTCTTCTTTCGTGACGAGGATCTGTGCGCACGACAAACCAAAACGGCGGAAGAGCCGGGCATACGTCTCCATGAGCCGGACCTGTCCGACCGCCGCGAAAACCTGTTTGTCTTCCACGGTCTCTTCGGAATCCTTCTTCCCGATGATTCCTCGTCCGGACCCGACGGCGCCGGACGTGACGAGGATAATCTCGATTCCTTTCTTATTGAACGCCGAAACCTGTCGGACGATATGTTCGACGAATTCATCAAGAATGAGGCCGTCATCTCCCGAAAGGACTTTGGTTCCGACTTTTACGACGATCCGGTGATACATACGGTCATTGCGCTCCCGATCATTCCTTCATTTCACCGAGCTGTGCCGCGTGACGAGCACCGTGAGTTTTGCGCGGTGCGCCCGGTTTACCGTGTCGCTCGGGAGCGACACGGCAGGACTCTCCCTCACCTCTCGTCGCGCCGTCGCGCGACTCGGGCTGGGCACCGCCTCGTCGCATTGCTTGCTAGCAATGCTGACTCCGGCGTTCTTGTCCTGTCGCACGTGAAACCGTTCACGTGCTCCGGTCTCCTTCGTTTCACTCAGTGCGCCCGGCAGGACTCGAACCTGCAGCCTTTTGGTCCGAAGCCAAACGCTCTATCCGTTGAGCTACGGGCGCATGCGGAGCCTTCGGCTCCTCCGTTCCTTTATACCCCGATTTATCCCCTTGGTCAAGCCAAGAATAGATTGACGCCTCGCTCCGGAGCGTGGTATCCTCATGGGTCGGCAGTGATCATTAATTTCTTATAACCGTTATCCGGAGGATTCCTCATGGACAAAGTCAAAAGCCTTGGCTTGTTTCCCTCCGGAGTCGGAGGGTATGAAGAAGTATATCGTTCTTTACGGAATCGGCTCGGGAGCTATCTGCTCCTGCCCGGAGAGATCATTGATTTTCTCGGGACGTGTCGACTTTCGTATACGACGGAACAGGTATTGGCTCTGGCGCGGGACGTGAAGTTGCTCGAGAGGGCCGTCAAGAATCGTCCGGAAGGGGAGATCATGATAGTGGTTCCCGGGATACCGTTTCTCTCGGAATCCGTGAAGGTGTACGAATATTTCGAGCCGATATTCAATGCCGGTTCGGAGCAGTGGCCTGAAGGATATCGGGAGCAGTTACGGAAATTTCTTTCCGGACGACTGAATGATCGCGTCGGATTCCCATGGCTCATCTTCCGGGTTCCGTACGAAACGTATAATCTCTCCACAAGGGAACAACGATTGTGCAGGCGCGAATATGAGTCGGTCCCGAACGTCGCAGAGCTGCTCTGGGTACTTGGCGTATACCGTTTGTTGCGGGGATGCTATCCCGTGAAGCCGGGGACAAGTCTGCGTGTCGAAACATTGACGCCGTACCCGACGCCGCTTTTCGAGAAGGAATGGAAGCCAGGGACGGCGCTGATCGACTGTCACGACGGCATACGGATCACCGATCATGCAGGCAAAGATGGTCCGAGAACCGGGACCCCCTTCATCGAAAGGGTTATCCGGACGCACTAAAAGACCTCGTTCAAATGCGAGGTCTTCTGATTTTCAATCGGGAACGGGAGGGATGCATCAGCCGCGCGTGTTGACGCTAATATGCTCCCGTGTTATATCAATGGTGTAAATGCGGACCATTCTTTTCCAATCAACGTGTCGAGGTGAATATGAAAGATACCGAAATATTTCCCCATGTAAAGGCGAAAAACGGGGTCGTCCTGATTAAACCGAGAGTGGCGAGACACTATCGGTATCAGAGTTTCGATATGGAAAGGATAACCTCGGAAAGAACGGAAGAAGCCATTCTCTCCGTGATCAGGCGATTTTCGGCGGTCGGTGACTGGTTTTACATCGTCGCTGCTTCTCCGTCCGGGGGGCGTTTCAGTTTCGGCGATATGTGCTGGGAGTTTTATAGCGAAAAACGCTTCGCCTATCCCGCGGAATGGGTCAGGATGAAAAGGACCGAGGTAAGGGGCGCTTCCTGCTTCGTGACCGAGAGGACTGATCCGGACATCTGGTATGTGCTCGCCTTTCCTCGGGAGATCGGGACGACGATCCGATCGGATGACGTAGGTTCATCCCCGAGCCTTGCCGTTCTCTCGTGGGTCTTCGCGAACGTGATCTATAAGAAGAAACGGCTTGAAGAAAACGCATCAAGAAACGCATGGTCGGTTTCGATTCCGGCTCCGATACAGCGTATCGAGGACAACTATTTCATGTCGGGATCGAAGACTCCCGACGGGGAACCGGTGTGCGTGTCGGTGCAAGGAGAGCGGGTGATAATCACCGACAGTCTCGGATCATCCGAAGAAGATCCGCGCATCATCAAACCGCTTCTCGAGGAGGTTGTCGTATGACTCCGGGATCCATAAGTCCCGGAGTCTTTTTATACGAAAAAACGGAGCGTGCACTCCGTTTCCCCGAGAAACAATCATAGGGGTGGCAACAGGGGCACAACCCTGATTCATGGCTCTTTGAAAAGCGCCCGCGGGGGTGACTACAGGGAATCGAACCCTGATTCATGGTACCACAAACCATTGTCCTACCATTGAACGATAGTCACCCCCCCACTCGCTTTTCGACAACCACAATCTTCCGGCTGGCGGACTTGCCTTTCCGCGATGGTCGTCACCCTGAAAACTTTCTCGATCGTCTGTGCCTTCGGAGAGAATCGGACTCCCATCAAGGGTTTACCCGTCCGACACGCTTGACGCGAATCATGCGGGCGGAGAAGATCCCTGCAACACTGTCTGCCGATGTCTGTGCCCCGAGAGAGAATCGAACTCCCATCTAGGGCTTAGAAGACCCCTGCTCTATCCATTGAGCTATCGAGGCGTAGGCACCGACAGGCAGATTGATTTTCAATATTGAGCTACAAGGGCGGATTGTCCGTCAATCCTTATCCGGGTTGTTGGTCGTGCAGGATTCTCACTGGTCACGTTGTTCTCGGACGACGTAACGAGCCTCAGTCTATATGGAAAAGTCTCGTGGACCGTCGTACTTTCCATGGTGGGTCGTGCAGGATTCGAACCTGCGACCGTTTGCTTAAGAGGCAACTGCTCTACCAACTGAGCTAACGACCCATGAGTAAGTAATTGTAACCGTGCTTTCGAAATCCGGGGCAAACCAAAACCGCGTCCTGACCGCGATAGCGGTACTCTATCAAATAACGTTTTCCCCGTCAATTCCCGGTCGTGACCGGTTTTGTCGTGGCCATGAGAGCTGCCGTCGTGGCGGCGGAAGCAGCTTTCGCCTCCAGGTATGCTTTCCACTGCTTTTTTGACCAGTCGTCGGGTTTCTCGGTATAGTCCTGCGGATGCGGGAAGAGCGAGGGGGATTTGTAGTTGCTCGCGAACGTGTCGTCGATAATCACGTTCCCGGACGCGTCCGTGACTTTTTGTCCGAAGGTAGTCTTCATGCTGCCATCCGGATTGGACTCGAGTATGTGTGGGCCGTCGATCGCGACCTGACGACCATCCGGTGTGCCGTAGAAACGGAAAGTGAGCGCGGTGCCTTCGATTGAGGAGAAGACAAGGATATGACCCGGTGTGTTGTTGACAAATCTGAGATCCGGTTTCGGCACATAAACGGTTGCGTCCATGCCGTACGGCTTATAGTAGGAGACGGGGTAGGCGTGGTTCCGTCGGGCTGTGATCTTCATGCCAGCGTTGATCGCGGCGCGAAATACGGTCGTGGATACCTGACAGATACCGCCACCGAATTCCGGCTCGGTCTTATTCTCCTTGATGACGAGTTCGGGGAGGTAGCCGTGATCCCCGTCCACTTCACCAAGATGTTTCACGAACGAGAATTCCTCATCCGGGGCGATAAGGACGCCTTGGAACTGTTGGAGTGCGCGATTGATGTTGAAGATGCGGTTCTTGGGCGAGCCACGAAAATTCGTCGTGGCTTCCGCGACGACGCCGGTAAGCCCGAGCTCCGAGGGGTCGGTCGTATCGATCGAGGGCGGAACGGTCTTCGTGGGAAGCGTGACCGTGCCCGCACCATTCGCGATCGCGTCGCGTATGGCCGGAACGGCCGCCGATTCGTCAAGGGTGAGGCCGTCCTTGGCCGGCCCAAGGAGCGTTATGGCCTTGTCTGGCGTCTCTCCGAATTTCGGGTCCGATGGCGCGCGATTCACCCGGGTCGGGAGTGTCGAGACGTACTTCGCTATGGCGGCGGAATCGATCTTGCGGGCGGTAGATACGGCGAGGGTCGTTTCCCTGGCCCGAAGCGGTACCGTCCACAGACAGAGCATGGGCGCGTCGCAGGTATCCGTATCCTCTATCTCGGAACGGATGAGGGAGCGGGGAATGAGAACGGTCTCGGTCGTCGAAAATGTGGAAAGGGTCGTTGTCGGCACGGTCTCACTGAAGCCGTCGGCGATGACGGAGAGCGCACGCGCAGGTGTCGTGGTATATGGAAACAGGCCGAAGGAAACGACCCAAAACATGGCGGTGAACAATTTCCGTCCTGACTGACGCATAATCATGCCTTTGTTTCATTGTATAGGGAATCGTGAAAAGTGGAAAGGAAGCGAAAACCGGCCCGAATCGGTCGGGCCGGCGCGGTATGACGCTGGGGAAAAGACTAGAATCCGCGAACGAGGATTTTCTTGACTTTGGTCGTGTCAGCTTTCGGGAGGCGGATGGTGAGGATGCCGTTCTTGAGTGAGGCGTCGGCCTTTTCCGGAACGACGTCGACCGGGAGCAGGACGGAACGCGAGAACCCTCCCCAGTAGCACTCCTGGTAGTAATAGTTGCCGTGTTCGACGACCTCCTCGTTCTTTCGCTCGCCCTTGACCGTGACCATGTCGTTGTTGATCGTGACGTCGAGGTCCTCTGGCTTCACACCGGCGATCGTGGACTTGATGACGATCTCATTCTCGGTCTGATAGACGTCGATCGTGAGCTGTCCCTCGATGTCGTTGTTCTCGGGCATGGTCGGCTGCGCGGTAACCGGCTGCTGCTGGAAGGTCGGAGCGCTCCATGACGGCTGGATATGTGGTGCCGCGGGTTCGTCGCTCGTTCGGAGGGTGAACTGAGCCGTCTCTTCTTCCTCATAGACCGGGAGAGAGGAGCTCCCGACCGAACCGTCCTCTTCAATGCGCTGAGCGCCGGTAATGCGTTCAAAAAAGGATTTCTTTTCTTTCGTTGTCATAGATTTCGTTTAACGTTTCATCGGAATTATAGAGGATTCCCTAGATGAACGCAAGGATGACGTCGTACGTGAAGTGCGCGACGATACCGAAAATGAGCGCTGATTTCAATAGTATTTTTCCGTCGGAAACGGCGGCGCCGTAGAGAAACGAAGTCGTGATATGGAGGAGTATTATGCCCAGCATCGCCGGAATCGGGATGAGTATACCTTTGCCTGCCGTAAGGGAAGCGAGCGCGATCTCGGCCATGGCGAATCCGAAGCCGAAAAGAATCGATGAAATCCGGAGCGAGGCAAGCGGAAGCGACCTTGACTGTCTCGCCAGGACGGAGAGCTTGAGCCCTTCTTCGATTATCGCGACCAGTGCGAAAGAGAGGAAGGCGGAGAAACCGAGGACTGCTCCGACGGAGAGATGCCAGGGATCCGCCCCGGACGGAAGGAACGAAAAAACGGCGAGTTCGGCGACGACCGCGAAGAGGGCGGAGAAACATCCGGAAAAGAGGAAAAGAATCATTCGTTTATCGTGTATTCCTACGAGGAGATCGAGAAAAGATGCCCGCTGAGCTCTTCGACCTTGGTATTCGTCTCGTCGAGGAGATTTCTGGTTTGCGTGACGATCGCCTCCGGTGCCCGTTCGGCGAACGAAGGGTTGCCGAGCTTCGCCTCAAGGGATTTTGCATACGTTTCAGCGTCGGCGAGTTCCTTCCCGAGTCGTGCCCGTTCGGCGTCGATATCGATGATTCCATCCAGATGGAGGAATATGTAGAGGAGTCCGACTTGGATACGGACGGTTCCTTTGGGTGGAATACGACTATCCGTATGCCTGACCTCGCTGATTCGAGCGAGTTTTTTGAAAACTTCCTCATTGTCGCGAATGACTCCGGATTCGTCTAGCGCTTTGTCCTGAAGAGCCTTTTCTGAACCTCCGTATGCGGTAATAACTAATTTTTGTTTCGGATCTATTTTATATACGGTCCGGATATTCCGTATCTTCACGATAAGATCCTTGATGAGTTTGAAACGGTTCTCGTCGGAGGAAATATTCTGTGTTTTTTCGAATTCCGGCCACTTTGCAATCATGAGTGACGTATCGTCTCCGCGGGTCTCGTTGATCGCCTCGGTCACGAAGGGGAGGAATGGGTGCCACAGCCGAAGCAGGGCATCGAAGACGTGTCGCAAGACGGTGTCATTCTTTTCGACCTTGTGAATTTCGACATACCAGTCTGCGAAATCGTCGAGCGTGAAGGATCGGAGCGTTTCGCTCGCGAGGGAGAAACGGTTCTCGGAAAGGTGTCCGGTAGTCTCATGGATGATCTGAGAGAGTCGTCCGAGGATGAATCGGTCGGAAAGTGACTTCGGGGCAGGAGCTTCATCGGAGGCCACGCTCATCGTGGCGATGTAGCGGGAGATGTTCCACAGTTTGTTCACGAAATTTCTGGATGTTTCCATCTTCTCCGTCGAGAAGCGGGAATCGTTCCCGGGAGTGACGTCGGAGAGGAGCGCGAGTCGGAGCGCGTCGGTACCGTATTCCTTCCCGATGTCGATCGGATCGATACCGTTTCCGAGCGACTTGGAGAACTTCCGACCGTCCTTGTCGCGGAGGATGCCGTGGATATAGACGGTCTTGAAGGGGATCGTATCGAGCGTGTATGTGGTCATGAGAATCATTCGGGCCATCCAGAAAAACACGATTTCGGATCCCATCTGCATGAACGTGACGGGGTGGAACGTCTTGAAATCGTCCGCTTCCGTATCAGGCCAGCCAAGTGTTGAGAACGTCCAGAGTCCCGAAGAAAACCAGGTATCGAGCGTGTCGGGATCCTGTTCCCAGCCTTCTCCTTCCGGTGCCTCCATCCCGCAATATATTTCTGCCTCTCCTTCTCCTTCCGAGACTTCCGACTTTTCACTTTCGACTTTCGACTTTTCTCGGTACCAGACGGGTATGCGATGACCCCACCAGATCTGTCTGGATATGCACCAGTCGCGAAGACTATCAATCCAGTGGAGATAGATTTTTTCGAATTGTTCCGGTTGGACGGACGTTCTTTTTTCCGGGTCACCGCCAAGGCCGGTCGTCACCGCCTCGCGCATGAGGTCTTTGAGGGTTTTCCCGCGGCCCGGGATTTCTTTGTTCACCGCGACGAACCATTGCTCCATCGGGACGACCTCTATGACGTCCCCGAAGCGGTCGGACGTGCCGACGTTTTGCGTGATGTCTTCTTCCTTTTCGAGCAGCCCCTTTTCACGGATCGCGGCGATGAATTTCTCCCGCGCCTCGAGAGCGGTGAGTCCCGCGTATGTCGGTCCGGCATCCGCTGTCATTTTTCCGTCGGTTCCGATGACCTGAACGAGGCTGATTTCGGGGTGCCGTTGCCGGATATCGAAGTCGGTCTGACTGTGTGCCGGGGTGACGCCGACTGCGCCCGTGCCGAACGAGGGATCCACTTCCTCGTCCCCGATGATCCGTATGGAAAGTGGTTTTGCCGCTCCGATTTCGACTTCGAAGATCTGGCCGATGAGGTCCCGGTACCGTGGGTCTTCGGGGTGGACGGCAACCGCCGTATCGCCGAGTTTCGTTTCCGGTCGGGTCGTGGCGACGGGAATCGGGAAGTCTTTTGAATAACGGAACGTATAGAGTGTGGCAGGCCGTTCGATATGCTCGAGCTCGTCGTCGGAGCAGGTGGACTGTCCCTTTACCGACCAGTTGACGACGCGGTATCCCTTGTAGATAAGGCCGTCGTCGTACATCTTCTTGAACATCGTGTTCACCGCAAGGACGCGCGCGTCATCGAACGTGTATGCGAATCGTGACCAGTCACAACTCGAACCCATGGCCCGAACCTGTTTCGTGATGGTGTCTTTGGACTCGTCCGCGAACGCCCGGATCTTTTCAAGGAGTCGCTCCCGACCGAGTTCCTGACGTGGATTCGACATGCCCGAAGCGACGAGATTTTTTTCGACGCGCGACTGTGTCGCGACGGCGGCATGATCCGCGCCGGGAAGAAAAAGGGTCCGCTCACCGCGCATGCGATGATAGCGGGCTACGACATCCATGATGGAATTTTCCATCGCGTGGCCGAGATGAAGCACCCCGGTCACGTTCGGTGGCGGCATGAGGATTGAAAACGGTTCGGCGTCCGCTTTCGTGACGCCTTTTTTGATGCAGGTATCGGGGTTGAAAAAACCGCTCTCTTCCCACTTCCGGTAGAGCCTGTCTTCCCATTCTTTCGGATCGTACGCTTTCGGTATGTCAGTCGGTTCCATGATCCCCAGTCTACGGCCTTCAGGGCATTTTTTCAAGTATCGGGTAAAAAAATACCGCACGTGGTTATCGTATCGTGCGGTTTTCATTGACCTGTCTTGTTCAGGGCTTCGGATCGGTGTCGACAGTGATGCTGAATTGGGTCGGACGTTGGACGACGACCTGATCTCCGTCGTGGAACGTTATGACGCTCCCAGACCAAAGGCTGACCTGTCCGTCCGGCGCCTTCATCGGCAGGATGAGATAGCTATTTCTGCCCTTGTCGATCGCTTCCGCCTGTTCGGCCGAGGCGACGTCGAGACCTTCCGTGAACGAAATCGCGAAGCCGTTCCCGGCCGGGGAATCCTTCAGGTAGGAGACCTTTTTCATGAAGGATGTTTCGGAGCGCCATTCATACTGGTACGTGACGATTTCGCGGTTTCCGTCGCGGGAAAGGGGACCGCTCTTCATGTCCGCGGGGACGATAAGGATGCGCCCGTCGTCATTTCGTTGGAGGACGATATAGAGGGGCGGGGCATCATCTTCGAGAACGGAATGGAACGTGTCATCCGCGAATCGGAATAGTGTTCCCGGTGACGCGTCTGCCAGTTTTTTCGTGATTCGCTTTTTTTCGACGAAATGGATTATCATCGATGGCCTCCTTTAGAT
>DATMYW010000034.1:0-88556 GCA_035560715.1 Candidatus Fimivivens sp.
AGATAATAAAAATCCTATGAATCCGAATCTTGTCCCGCAGGCGCTGGCGATTCTCGTGCCGGTACTTATCTGGTCGCTTGCCTGGAAAGGGGTCGCGCTCTGGAGGGCGGCACGGAACGGCCAGAAAGCCTGGTTTGTCGTGTTGCTGGTGCTCAATACGATCGGTCTACTCGAGATCGTTTATGTTCTCGGTTTTTCGAAAAAAGAGGATAAGAAAATTTCCGTATAGAAATCGACGGACCTTCTTTCTGTCATCCCGAGCGAAGTCGAGGGATCTGCCCGACATCGACGCGGATTCCTCCACTCGAGGCTCGGTCGGAATGACAACGCTTGGCGCGTATTGTAATCGCCGCATTCATGCTTCTTGATTCGTGATTCCTGTCGCATATGTCCGAAGTCGAACTGGTCGTCCTTGTTGACGAAAACGATACCGAGATCGGCACGATGCCGAAATCAGAGGTCCACGGGTTGGAGACGCCGCTTCATCGGGCGTTTTCCTGTTTCCTGTTCCGAAAATCTGATGGAAAGCTTCTCCTGCAGCAGCGAAGTCATGTGAAGAAGGTTTGGCCGTTGGTCTGGTCGAACAGCTGTTGCGGTCATCCTGGTCCCGGCGAGGAACGTATCGATGCGGTTGCGCGACGGCTGGACCGCGAGCTCGGCATGAAGGCGGATATACTCCGGTTCGGCATGCCATACCGGTACAAGTTCACCAGGGAGGGCGTGACGGAAAACGAGATCTGCCCGGTTTTTATCGGAATCGCATCCGTCGAACCGAATCCGGCCGCCGACGAGGTCGAGGCGACACGGTGGGTGGATTGGGACGACTTCCTAGCCGAGATCCGCGAGCATCCCGGGACCTATTCGGAGTGGTGCGAGGAAGAGGCCTTGCTGCTGGAGGAGAGGGGCATTATCCGCGAATTGCTGTCGAATCTCTAGGTTGAACGGAGACGCTATGAAAAAAGTTCTTATAATCCACGGGTATCAGGGGACACCGAACGGCGGATGGCGTCCGTGGCTCATGGGCGAACTGGCGAAGCGATATGTCTACGCCTGTTCGCTTCCGATGCGGGAACCCGAACATCCGATTCGCTCCGAATGGGTGGATGAAATCGTCCGGCAGACGGACCGGAACGTTTCCGATGAGGTATATCTGGTCGGTCACTCTCTCGGGGCGACGGCGATACTCCGATACCTGGAGGATGACCGCGCACGAAATATTGCCGGTGCCGTGCTTGTTTCCGGTGCTATCAAAGGCAACGAGAACAGTGGAGCAATTGATTCATTCTTCGAAGGTTGGTATGACTTCGGAAAAATAATGTCAAAATGCGCCCGATTCGACGTTATCCATGGCGATAATGATGCACGGGTCCCGCTTTCTGACGCGGAAACGGTCGCTCGGGAACTGAACGGGAAACTCGTAGTCATCGAGAACGGTGGGCATCTGAACGCGGAAAGTGGATACCTGACGCTTCCGCAATGTTTGGAAGCTTTGGAAGACATGATGAATGAGGGCTAAATCTTTGGAGAACCTCTGAAACAGAGGGCAGGGTTGGACAAGTTCCCTTGTTTCGGCTAGGATAAGCGAAGTGGTAATCGGGAAAAAGGTCGCTTAGCTCAGTTGGTTAGAGCACTGCATTCACATTGCAGGGGTCGGTGGTTCGAGTCCACCAGCGACCACAAAGGAGTCAAAAGTCCAAAGTCACAAGTTAAAAGTCTAAGAAATGAAGTTTTTTAGACAGCTAGACATGTTGCTGCGGTACTTTTCACTTTTCACTTTCAACTTTTTTCTTCATTATGCTCGACATCCAGTTCATCCGCGACCATAAGGACGAGATTGCCGCCGCGGCGAAGGGAAAGAAACTCGCGTTCGACATCGATGCGCTGTTTTCGGCCGATCTCGAGCGGATCGAGGCGGCACAGGCCTTGGAGTCCGCCCAGGCGGAGAAGAACGGCCTGAACCAAAAAATCGCGCAGGCGAAGTCGGACGAGGAACGGCTAGCGGCCATTACCGAAGGGAAAGCCATCAAGGAGAAGATCGAATCGCTTGAGCCGATGGCTCGTGAAACGAAAGCGCGTTTCGATGCGCTGATGGTGCTCGTACCGAACATCGTTGCGGAGGACACGCCGGAAGGACAGAGTGACGAAGACAACGTGGAGGTGTCGCGCAACGGCGAGATCCGTGAATTCGGGTTCGAACCGAAGGATCATATCGCACTTGGCGAATCGCTCGGACTGTTCGATCTCGAGCGGGGAACGAAGGTCGCCGGGTACCGCGGATATTATCTCAAGGGGGACGGAGCACTTCTTGCCCTCGGACTCATGTCCTATGCCCTGTCCAAGATGTCGGCAAAGGGATATCTTCCCATGATTCCGCCGACATTGGTGAAAGGATTTCCGCTTTTCGGCAGCGGCTATTTCAAGGGACTCGAATACGACGGCGAGGTGGACGAAATCTATCAGGTCGCGTCATCGGACAAAGAGACGGACGGGAGCGAATCGAAGGAAAAGAAATTCCTTGTGGGAACTTCCGAGCCGTCACTTCTCGCTTTTCATTCCGGTGAAACGCTCGAAGCGGCCGATCTGCCGATCCGATATGCCGGATTCAGTCAGTGCTATCGGAG
This sequence comes from Candidatus Fimivivens sp., assembly GCA_035560715.1. Lineage (GTDB taxonomy): Bacteria > Patescibacteriota > Minisyncoccia > Moranbacterales > UBA1568 > JAAXTX01. Next base: position 2,622 of record DATMYW010000034.1, read on the forward strand.
TGAGATCGGCTCCTATGGAAAGGATACGAAGGGTCTGTATCGCGTGCACGAGTTCATGAAGGTCGAACAGGTCGTGCTTGCTCCCGCCGATATCGATATGGCCGAAACGCTGCAGGCGGAGATGCTGTCCATTACGGAAGGAATTCTGTCCGAACTCGGACTTCCGTATCGAAAAATACGCATTTGTGCGGGTGATATGGGAACCGGGAAATATAAGGCGTTCGACCTGGAAGCCTGGATGCCGGGCCTCGACCGCTGGGGTGAGCTTGGGAGCGCCTCGAACTTCACCGATTGGCAGGCCCGTCGTCTCGACGTGAAATACCGCGATCCGGAAACGGGGAAGAAGATCCCGGTCTACATGCTCAACAATACCGCTCTCACCAGCATCCGTCCGCTTATCGCCATTCTTGAGAATTTCCAGCAAGCCGACGGTTCCGTCGTCGTGCCGGAAGTCCTGCGTCCGTACGTCGGGAAAGACCGGCTTATTGCGGTATAAGCTTTCACGAAGATGATCGGTTCATAAGACACCCCGGAGACAGGGCGTCTTTTTGTCGGGTTCGACAGGACCTTGAAATGCCGATTATGAAGCGTCCCATGCAAGAACGGCTGCGCTGACAGCCGGGACGACGGAAGGGTCCATGACGGCCGGGAGGATGCGGTCGGCGGTCGGTTCGACCGTTGCCGCCAGAGCGTTCGCGACGGCGAGTTTCAGGGAGTCCGTCACTTTGGATATCGAGCGGGATGGATCGGCAGCCCGAAGGTCAAGAAGTCCGCGAAACAACCCGGGGAAAACGAGCGCGTTGTTTATCTGATTCGGGAAATCGGAACGACCGGTGCCGACGATGAATGCTCCGCCTGCGGTCGCATCGTCGGGAAGAATTTCGGGTTCCGGATTCGCCATCGCGAACACGATGGGCCGTTCGGCCATCGTCCGTATGTCGTCGCGGTCGAGGATATTTCCTTTGGAGACGCCGACGAATACGTCCGCATTCGATAAGGCGGTTGCGAGATTCCCGGAAAGCCCGCGCGGATTCGACCGGGAGGCTATTTCCCGCTTCAAATCGTTCAGGTCCTCCCGATCGAGGCTCAGGATACCCTTGCTGTCGACGAGTATGACGTCCTTGACGCCGTGTGCTATCAGAAGCCGTGCGATCGCTATTCCCGCCGCGCCGGCACCATTGATCACGGCTCGATGTGACGCGATGTCGCAGCCGCGGAGTCGGGAAGCGTTGATGAGAGCGGCGAGTGTCACGATCGCGGTCCCGTCCTGGTCGTCGTGGAATACCGGGATCGAAAGTTCGTTCTCCAGCCGTTCAAGTATCTCGAAACATTCCGGAGCGGCGATATCCTCGAGGTTGATGCCTCCGAACGACGGTTCTATCTGTTTGCAGAATCGGACGATGTCCTCCGTGCCGTTCGCCGAGATGCAGAGTGGTACGGCATCGACGTCTGCCGTTTTCTTGAACAACATGGCCTTTCCTTCCATGACCGGAAGACCGGCAGAGGGGCCTATATCGCCGAGCCCGAGAATGGCGGTTCCATCGGTCACGATCGCGACCGTATTTCCGCGATTCGTGAGTGTTTCCACGGTTTCGGGTTCTGCCGCGATGGTCCTGCTTACTTCCGCCACTCCCGGAGTATATGCGAGCGAGAGATCTTCCGCCGAACGTAAGGGTGATTTGAGGGCCGTTTCGATTTTTCCGCGACTCTCGAGGTGGTACCTGATGGCCGGATTTCCGTGATTCATATGGATTTTTTCCGTAAATTCGGAGCGTATGAAGTATACTATATGCGGACCGGTCGTTCCAGTTTTCCTTTTGGTGTACAATATTGTTGATACGTACTGATTCAGATACGGATATGGCGTTTGGATTCGAAAAACCAACGACTGGAGGCGCTGCGGACAGAAAGGCGGGACTTCCCGCGGAGGCGGATCCAGGCAGAAGAAAGTTTCTTCGGGATGCGGGAATAGTGCTGGCCGGGACCGCGGTAGGGGCGGGTGCGCTCCATGAATTGCTGGTCGATGGAAATAAGGAACAAGAGGTCGTTGAAGGTCGCGGAAAAACTCAGGGGCAACCGGAATCCGTTGAATCTGAAAACGTTCATGAAAACCCCATGGATGAGCTATTCTCTTATGAGAACGGCGTGAAAGAGATCGGAACCGAAGCATTCGAAAAAATGGTCGATTATTGGGTTTGGCAGTATACGGAAGGCGATTTCGCGGGTGATTTCGATTCCGCCATCGACGGTCTTCGGCGGAACTGGAGCATCGTATCGCATGAGTTCGATAAGGAAAGCGTTCCGAGGACATTCGCGTTGGTATCCATGTATGAGTCTTTCTGGAATAACGAGACATGGGGGAAGGGCGGGCCTTTTCAGCTGACTCCGTGGGCGGCGGGACGGTTCAATGTCAATCCCAGGACTATCGGTGGATCGGCCAAGGGTGCGGCGAAACTGTTCGCCGAGATAATCAAGGAAGTGAGCGAATATTCCGAATCTGATGATGTGGAGAAATTCGGAGTCCTCAGGTATAATGCGACCTTTTTCCGAAAATATCTGATAAGCATCGAAAAAGAGGGAAGTGGCGCCGCGCCGACTATGGCAGGTTTCTTAGCGTATATGAGTGGGCGGGCGGAAAAGATTCGGAAAGAAATATGCGTAGCGCATGGAAACAGCAAGTGGGGGCAGCAGCTGGGAAAGAAAATGTTCGACGGTGATATAAAGCACGGGGCGTTCGGGATAAAGATCAATATCGAATACGCGGCCAAATACGAGGCGACGAAGCGGATCTTCGAAACCGATCGGACTCTTGTTGCCATGCTCCAAACTGAAAATGGTACGACCGTATGAACGATGTGGCCCTCTCATTACGCGAGGGATTCTGTACCGCCACGGAGAAGGATATCGTGGATCTGTTGCGTGCTGATGATGAGACTTCGGAAGTCGCATTCGAAGATCCCGGAGAAGAGGAAGTGCGTACATGGGAACACGACCTGTTTCTGACCGCATGGAATGGCGATATGTTCGCCGGGTTCGGCAGGGCCCGTGCGGATGGATGGGTCACGCACGTCTTCGTGAGTCCGAAGTATCGGCGGAAGGGTTTCGGCTCGGTCATCCTTACGGGTCTTGAGGCGAAACTCCGGATGGGTGGACGGGAGACGGCGCTTCTCGATGCCGAGCCGACCGCAGTGGCGTTCTTCATGGCGAACGGGTGGGTCTGTTCCGAACAGGCTTCGGACAGCGGTCTCCGGCTTATCCCGATGCGCAAGCGGATCGGTTCGTATAACGTCGTAGCGAAGCGATAGAGTCGTTCAAGACACACTATCCATGGCACGATTCGGGTATTTGTCAACTATTCATGCGGGTGTGGAGAAAACGCCGAAAATAGTCTAAAATGGGGTGATGGGCAACGAAATCGCAATCAGCGTCAAGAACGTCTCCAAGGCCTTTCGCATTCCGCACGAGAAGGTATCTTCGGTTCGCGGGGCATTCGTGGGCATCTTCTCTTCTTTCCACCTCCCCTTCGTGAAGGGAGGGAAGGGAGGGGTGTCGTACGAGGAGTTCCAGGCGCTTGACAACATCTCTTTCGAGGTGAAGAAGGGGGAGTTCATCGGCATCATCGGACGCAACGGCTCGGGCAAGTCGACGCTCCTGAAGGTGCTTGCGGGAATCTATGAGGCCGACAAGGGTTCGGTGCGGATCGACGGCATGATATCTCCGTTCCTCGAGCTCGGTATCGGGTTCAATCCGGAACTTTCCGGTAGGGATAACATATATCTCAATGCGACCGTCCTCGGTATGAGCCGCAGGCAGATCGACGAGAAGTTCGACTCCATCGTCGAATTTTCGGAACTCGGCCGGTTCATCGACCAGAAGCTCAAGAACTACTCGAGCGGCATGCAGGTCCGCCTCGCGTTCTCCGTTTCCATCCACGCGAACCGCGACATCCTCCTCATGGACGAGGTCCTTGCCGTCGGGGATACGAACTTCCAGGTGAAGTGTCTGGAGGAGTTTGTGAGATACAAGGAAATGGACAAGACGGTAATCCTTGTCACGCACGATATCGCGACCGCGCAACGGTATTGTGATCGGGTGATGCTGCTTCGGAATGGGAAGATCGAGATGATCGGTGATTCCGAGAACGTCGTCAGCGAATACGTTCTCGAAAATATGACTGATGAGGAACGAAGGATCGCCCGTTTGAACGATAAAAAGGCGATCATCGATGAGACCGAGTCAGTTACGGAAAAAATGGCTGAAGCGGTCACAATTCGCATATACAATGCTGAGCATATCGAAAAGGATGTCTTTGAAACAGGCGAAAGTGTCACGATCGAGATCGGATACGAAATCAGAAAAGATGTTGAGAGTCCTGTTTTCGGCCTGATTCTCAAGGATACGTTGCGGAACGACGTTTTTGTTATCAATACGAGACATAAGAAATTGGAATCTGGGTTAGTGCGGAGGGGGAATATATCCGTGCTTTACGATATTCAAAGTCGTTTGGCGACGGGCACGTATTACGTCGCGGTCGGGATGGAAGGCATCGATAGGCGGAGTTTGGATTGGAAGGATAATTTCGGCGTATTGCATGTGATGAATCGGGCGTACGATTCCGGAGGTATCGTCGATTTTCATTCTGAAATTAGTCTCCGCTATGATTGATTCGGATATGAACGATCGTTTCCACGTTTTCCGGACGAATCTGTCACTTGCACGCGAAGAATTTTCAGAGCGTGGTTTTACTGGGCTCATTTTCGCGATCCGGAGACATCGCGAAAAACGCCGTAAGACAGTCCCGCATTTCGCCGAGCTGCGGAAACGTTTCAAGGCGAGGAAATACGACGGTTCGCTCGTTTTATTCCGGCCTCACGGTGTAGGCGATCTGCTGATGGGTCTTTCGTCGTTCAAAAAATTCCGGCGTGACAATCCCAAGAAAAGGATCCTTTTATACGTTTACGAGGAAAGTGCTTCGTTGATGCGGCTGTTTGATTACTTTGATGAGGTCGTTTCATTGCCGCGATCGTTCGATTATAAAAAATCTCTCGCCGAACTGCCATTGCCGAAACATGCGAAGTTCGTCGATCTCATGGTCGAGGTTTCGGCGGAAACGGGGTATGAATTTTTTGATACGCCTGAAAATAGACTGCATCGGAACGATACCTTCTCTGCCAGGCTCGGCGTCCCGCTCGGTTATGAGAAAGCAGGCCTACCACGCGACGAAGCGGCCCATCTGGCTGTGATGCGGCTCATCTCAAACGCGAAGATCGATGCCGACAAGTTGGTGACGGTGACCTTCGAATCGATGAGCCCGAATCGAGTCTGGTTTCCTCCCTACTATAAGGTTCTCCTGGAAAGCGTCATCGATGAGGGATTCACCGTAATCATAGTCGGCAATAGGCAGGTGAGCACCGGGCTGTTTCCTGACTCCGATAGATGTGTGAATCTCATCGGAAAGACGGCGAATCTGAACGAGGTCGCTGAGCTCGTGCGCCTTTCGACGGCCGTAATCAGCGTGGACACGTACCTTTGCCATCTGGCCGGAATCATGGATATCCCGATCCTGGGCATTTTTACGGGGGGTATTAATCCTGATGCCCGTTTATGCTATTATGATAAGAAAGAGGTTGTCACAGCTGATTTGGAGTGTGCGTGTTGGGACATGGGTTGTCGTGATCCGCAGCTGTACGGCGTCGAGCCGTGTAAGATCAACATCTCGCCGTGTATCGCGATGGCGGCGTTTAAGGAATTAATTCGAAAATATGGGTGAAAGATATCGTTCCGAAACGGATAAGTACCGTTCTGATTTGGCAGGATATTGTGTCGGAAACGGCGTCGATATCGGATACGGCGGAGATCCTATTGTCCCTTCGGCGATTACCATAGACAATCCGGACGGACTGATGGCGAATTGCGGTGACCATCCGATCAACCTTTCCGGCGATGCGACGTCTTTACGGTGGTTTCGGAGCTCGGTACTCGACTACGTTTATTCCTCACATTGCCTGGAAGACTTCCAGAATACCGTCGAAATTCTTGCCGAATGGCTTCGGGTTTTGAAAACGGGAGGAAGACTCGTCCTGTTGCTGCCCGACCAGAAACGATACGAAAGGTACTGTTCGGAACACGGTGAACAGCCGAACGAAGCACATAAGATATCGGAATTCGGCCTCGAATACCTCAAGGGTGTGTTGGCATCGATTCCGAATACGAAAGTGGTTTTCGAGAAGGATATAACCGACGATTACAATTTTCAGATAGTCGTGGAAAAGACGGCTCACGGATCTGACGTCGCACTGGAAGACGTCGCTAATGAACGGATCGCACAGCTGAAAGACGAATTGGATGCCGTAAAAGAAAAGATGTCCGAATGTCAGCGAGAGCTCAATTTCGTAAAATCGTCCAAGTTCTGGAAGGTACGAGAATGGTATTCGAGATTAAAAGGTAATCCGGAACGGTAGGAGTTCCCGGACTTTCGATATGATATATTGCACGTCGATCTGCGCCAACTATATTCCGAAGGCGTCGTTGCTTGCGAAGTCTATTAAATCGTTCGATTCGGAAGCCATATTCGTGGCGTGTCTTTCTGAACGACAGATTCCGGATTTTGCAAGGAAAAACAATCTGTTCGACGATATTGTGCTTGCGAAAGATCTCGGCGTGCCCGATTTCGACGCCTTCATGTTCATGCATTCGGTTGTCGAAACGGCGACATCCGTGAAGGGGCATCTTTTCAAGTATTTGTTTGACGCGTTCCCTGAGCAACGCAAATTCGTTTATCTCGATCCGGATATAGAGGTGTTCGGAAAACTGATCGAACTTGAGGAAGTGCTCGAGACGCGGTCGATCGTCGTTGTACCGCATATGACCGTGCCGGAGACAAAGCTCGATTCGGTCTTGGATAACGAGATTAACTCGATGCAATACGGTGTTTTTAATCTCGGATTTCTGGCCGTACGGAGCGATGACGAGGGGAGGCGGTTCATTGATTGGTGGGCGGAGCGCCTCAGGATACTGTGCTTCGATAACGTGCCCAGGGGAGTGTTTACGGATCAACGCTGGATTGATTTGGCGCCGGGTTTTTTCGATGTGTGTATTTTCAGGCATGAAGGATACGATGTCGCACCGTGGAATCTTTCACGACGGTCGGTAACGTGCACGGACGGACGGTACCTAGTGAACGGGGTTCCTCTGCGTTTCTATCACTTTTCCAGCTTCGATTCGAAGGCTCACGTGGATGTCATGAACAAATATGTCAAGGACAAGAAAAACGTACTTTACGAGATGTGGGACCGATATTCTGATAGCCTGAAAAACCTGGGACAGGATGTATACGGCTCTTTTCCATGGAGTTATGCCCGTTTCGAAAGCGGAGAGAAGATTTCGGACGCGACGAGACTTCGGTATGCGATTGATCCCGTACTGAGAAGGAAAATCAAGGACCCGTACGCGAGTTCGAACAGGAATATACGGAAGTTGTTCCACAGGCACGATGCCGACCGCCTCGGACAGTTGCTGCTGAATAAGTTGGGGGAGACGCGGTCGGAACGGATTCTTGTCGCTTTGGAAAAGTCGAAGCGATATCGAAGCATCTTAAAATGGTATTGGAGGATTCGATTTGTAATGCTTACTCCGGGTCGTTTTGCCCGAAAGTATTTTCCGAGGAACACATATCTCTGGTCTTCATTCTGGGTATCGATCCGGGATGAGGGACCGGTCATAGCGGTCAAGCGATTTTTGAATTTCATGGCTCATGGACGGGGAACCATAGCGGATACGAAAAAACTTGAGCATACCGGACATGATGCCTAAGGTGACCATCATCATCCCATTCCGGGACCGGGTCGATATGCTGGAAAAATGCGTTATCGGAGTTGTTGGTACTGTTCCGGATCGGTTGAAGGTGGAGATACTCCTTGTCGATAATGGGAGCGGTCCCACTGTGAAAACTTTTTTCGAAAAAATACAGGCGTTAGAAAATATCAGGGTGCTGAAATATCCGGGACAGTTCAATTTCTCCGCGATAAACAATTTTGCGGCTGGGAGAGCGAATGGAGAATTCCTGCTGTTTCTCAACAATGATACGTATCCGATTTCCGAAGATTGGCTGACTTGCATGGTCGACATGGCGGAAAAAGAGCGAGTCGGCGCCGTCGGCGCCTGTCTTCTGTATCCTGATGGGACCATTCAGCATGCCGGTGTTATGCTCGGGAAGAATGTCGCGACTCATGCCTTCATTGGATTTCATACCGATGACGAGCTGTTCGTCGGTCACGGCGAAAAACGACGGCGATGGAGTGCCGTGACGGCTGCCTGCATGATGACCCCGAGAAAGTTGTTTTTGGAGGCGGGCGGTTTCGATGAGACTGAATTTCCGATCGCTTATAACGATGTCGATTATTGTCTCAGGCTTGGCCGGCGTGGAATGGAGACCTGGGTCGCGCCTGAGGCGAAGTTGTATCATTACGAGTCCGCATCCCGAGGTTCGGATGTTTATTCGTGTGTCACTGATTTCAGACGATATCTTCAATTTCGTCGGGAGCGCGCGAATATGCTGAAAAAATGGCGAGTAGAATTGAAAAATGATCCGTACTTCGATCTGAGATTCCTTCGGCGTCGCGACGTATAGCAGCGGTCAACATGTCGATTCATTTTTCACCTAAGCCTCCGATCAGGAGGCTTTCAGTTTTCGGATGATATCTGTCGTCGAGAGACCGTCTTTCTGGTCCCGGCTAACGAGGTAGAGTTTAGATCCGATCTTGTCGAGTATTGGTCGTTCCACGCAGTCGCTACCGTATTCGCTGCTGTTGCAATGGACGTCCGGCCTGACGCGCTCGAGCCATCGGTTCGGGGTCGTGTCATCAAAAAGAAAAACATAGTCGACCGCCTCCATCGCCGCGAGTACGCCGGCACGGGAACTTTCGTTATTGATCGGGCGGTCAGGCCCCTTGTAGGCCCTTACGGATTCATCGCTGTTGATTCCGACGATCAGGATGTCGCCTTGTCGTTTCGCTTCGTCGAGAAGTATCACATGACCGTAGTGAAAGATATCGAACGAGCCGTTTGTAGTGACGACGGTTTTGCCTTCTGAACGAATGCGTCCTGAGATCTGCGCGATCTCGTCTTCCGTGAGAATTTTTCGCTCACTCATATTTTTAATCGTTATCGATGATATATCTGGCAGCTTCGAACAGGTCGTCGGCGGTATGATCTGCCTCACTCATGCCAACCGAATCCTTTCCGCTCTTCCCGGTCGAGAGCAACACGGTCCTGATTCCGAATCGCTTGCCGGCCGCGATGTCGGAAGCCTTGTCGCCGATGACGAATGACCGACTTTTGTCGATGGCATATTCACTCGCGGCGAGTTCCAACATTCCCGTTCCCGGTTTGCGAAGAGGGGAGTCGAGTCGGTATTTCTCGATAACGGCGTCAGGATGAAACGGGCAGAAGTATGTTTTCTCGATGACGATTCCTTCGGTCGCGAGTTCAGAAACGAGATGGGAGTTGAACCGTTCAAAGTCTTTCTCCGTGAAGAGGCCGCGAGCGATGCCTGATTGGTTTGTTATGATGAACAGTGTGAAACCAGCGTCCCGGAGGGCCTTCAGTCCGTCGACCGCATTCCGTTCAAATGCGAAGTCTGAAAGAAGGTACGCATAGCCGAAATCGACATTGATCGTCCCGTCCCGATCGAGGAAGATCGCCTGCATCGGTTTATCGCTTTTCATGGCGGTCGATCCAATGAAGAAGTTCATCCGGGGTCACGACCGACGTGCCGAACTTCCGGATGGCGATTTGCGAGGCGGCAACGGCAATCTCCAGAGATTCAGGGAGAGTGGCTCCACCGAGAAACGAGGTTACCAGGAACGCTTCGACCGTATCGCCGGCTCCGGCGACGTCGAACTGCTGTTCTACCTCCGTCAGACGAACGAAATATGGCTCCTTTTCTCCCTCGAACAATACCGCGCCTTTATCTCCGCGAGTTATGACTATATTGATGGGCGTTTCCTTCCGTATTATGTCGGCGATTTCGATGATTTCCTCGTCGTCGTTTCCGTTCTTGTCGAAGGACCGTATCAGTCTCGCTGTTTCAACGGACTCGTCCTTGTTCGGCTTGAGATAGAAAAGCTCAGGGGCTTCTATCAGGTGACGGAACCGGATGAAGGTTTCCTGCTTGAGATCGGCAAAAATAGGAATCCGATGTTTCAAGGAAAGGGTCGTAATGGATCGGAATACGTCCTCAGTGAGAAAGCCTTTCTTATAATCGTGAATCGACAGCACCTCGGGCTTCTCCCGGTCAAATGTCAAGCGTATGGTATCGATCGTCGCCGTTTCGGTTTCCGTGTCGAGTGGATGCGTGTCCTCCATGTCGACGCGGGCTATATGCTGATTCGTCGTCCTGTTGGCGGTGAGCCGGAGCTTAAGAGTCGTCTTCCGGGACGGATCGGTGACGAAGTGGGGGACCACGGAAAGACCTTCACACTCATGCCGCAATATGTCGGAATAGCTGAAACGTTCTTTGCTTCCAACGACGGATACGAGGTGAGGCGTGATGCCGGCAACCGCCATGCAGGCGGCCGAATTTCCGGCGCCGCCCGGGAAGAAGCGCTCTTCCCTGACCGGAATCACGGGGACAGGCGCCTCTTGGGAGAACCGCTCGACTTCACCGGAAAAATACGCGTCGAGCATGATATCGCCGCAGGCGAGTACGTGTTTGCCGAGTGCCGCATCGAGAATCTGTTTTGTACGAGCCGCTGTGATCATAGTGGTAAATCAACGGTTGTTTCCGAAGAAATCCCGTTCAATCCGGTCGCAAAGGTCGTGGAGAATCATGAGATGGATCTCCTGGATCGTCGGCGTATCATCTGACGGGACGACGATGGACGTGTCGGACATGGCCTTCATTTCCCCTCCGTCTCTGCCAAGGAGGGATACGGTTTTCATACCTTTCTTCGAGGCCTCTTCTATGGCTCGGATGCAGTTTTTCGAATTGCCGCTCGTGCTGAGTGAGAAGAGAATATCATGGCGTTTTCCGAGTCCGACCACGAAGCGTGAAAATATCTCGTCATACCCGTAGTCGTTTCCAATGGCGGTCGTCGTTGCGAGATCGAAAAGCGATATCGCTGGGAGTGCGGGCCGATCGAAACGGAAACGTCCGACGAGTTCGCCGACCATATGCGAGGCCTGGGTCGCGCTTCCTCCGTTGCCACAGACAAAGAGGGTGCCGCCGCTTTTGAGGACATGAATCGCTGTCCGCGTGGCGGACTCGACGGATTCCAGAAAAGCGCCATCGGATGAAAGGCTATTCGCGAATGTCGCGAATTCGGACAACTTTCGATTCATAGTGCGTTCGTGACGTTTCGTAAGAAGATAATAGCATCGACCGTCCCAATAATCAACTGGAATACGGCACAAACAAGGGAAAAACTTCATGCGTGGATTTCTACGAACGAATTTCCCATATTTATGGGATACCCTGATTCTCAAGACATAAATTCCCGGACGTCACGTTGTGAGTCCGGGAATTTTCAATGATTTACCTCACTCTCGGTCCGAGGCCGTAGGAAGTAAGTCCGATACTTCCGTCCTCCTTCCGGTTTTTGTTGAAGGAATACCGTAAAAAAGTCTTATACGGTATGCCTCCGTCAGAAATGGTTGACATATACAGGAAGGGGTCAGTTTCGTATTTGATTCTGGCATGTTCTGGCACGACATGCCTGAAGTCAGCAAAGATGGCGTATTCGAGAATTTCCGATAACTGCTCGTCAGGACTCGATCCTTCTATCGGAACGCCGTAAAGGTCGATATAGAGCATTTCGGGATATAGCGGATCGCGCCAGTACCTCCAGACAATGGGGATGTTTGAATAGTCATGAGAACACTTGAAATACTTCGCGTCTGGCGGTGACTTCTGCGCTACGTTCGCTTGTACGGTACTATTGCCGACGTGCCTTTGACTATCATCCGTTGCGGAAGATGGGATTTCCTGTTGTTGCGCAGACGAAGTCGGCAACGAATTGACGGTTTTGTTCTGATTGCAGGCAGTCAAAACGAAGAGGCACGCGAATGCGGAGAGTATCTTCATGGCGATGTCGGTTGATGTTTGAAAGGACTGTGAACATTATCGATATATTACATGAAAAGTAGAGATTGTCAATACGCGAAAAACGGTCAGGCCGCTGCTTGATATGATCGGTAACAAGCGAAGTCACAAGCCCTCTATGATGTCCTGGGTAATACGAGTGGAGCAGGTCTTTTTGATGTTCGTATCCTTGATCTTGTCGCAGACCGAAATGTCTTGCCTAGTCATGGCGAGGTCCTTGTAGCAGTAGTCTTTTTGAATACCGCTTTTTTTGGAGCAGTCCGATGAGGTGACGGTCTTGATCGGTGCGAGACCGCAGACCTGCTGGCAATATTCGAGGAGCGACAGATCGTTCGCGTAGGCCTTGCAGGCGCTCTGACACTGATCGTTCGAGACGTTGGCAAGTACGGAGCCCGATGACCCGTCGCGGCTGTTCACGTCGATCGAGGCGGTTCCTACGGCGTCGCTTGTCGGCGATGTATCCGATGGGCTGATCGAAGATGAAGACGTATCTGAGACGGCGTCCGAATCATTGCCGGGTGATCCCGTTTCTTCGGAAGCGTTCGGAACGGTATCGTCGGCATCGCTCACCGACGATGTCGGACCGCTTGTCCCGGCAGGTGCGGGCGCTTTTCCTATTCCGGAAAAATACCCGTCGCGGATGACCGGATACGAAAAGACGATTACGCCAAGAAGCGCTATGGCGACAAAGGACGGGACGATGAAGGTTTTCTTGGAGGGAAGCATACGCGTTCAATTTCGATGTATGATTTTGAATGTTGAAACATGATACCGGCACCCGGATTGTGCCGCGTATACATTTCCTATTTTTGAACATTCGATATTCGATCACTCATTCGAAATTCAATATTCGAACTTCGAAATCCGGTCAGTACGCCACGTCAAGCCCTATTCCCGCGTAGTAATACTTCATGATCTTGATATGTGACCAACCGGCGCCGGCACGGTCGAGCGAGCCGTGCGCGATGAGTCCGACCATATGGTTACCGGCTGCCTTCAGTTGTGCGGTCGTCATCGTCGGATGCTTGCCGTACGGATCGGAAACCGACTGACACCAGGGATAGTCCGACGATCCCCAGACCTCCTTGAAGCTGCGCGTCCGACCGTCCGACCAGGAACTGTACGGGGTAAGCGCCACATCGCCCCCGTAGGTCGCGATGATGCCACGGGTCGCTTCGGCCGCGGCGCGGATATTCGGGTACTTCGTCTCCCAATCGTAGCCGTAATAGACCTGGGAACCGGAGTCGCCGCGTATGGTGAAGCCGTACTGGTTGTATTTGGTCGCGTATTTGGCGTACCAGTACCCGTAGGTACGGAAGAGGTCTGTCATGACCTTGGTATGCTCCAGGTCGCCGGTGCCGGTGGTCTCGCCCATGCCCCAGACATACTGTTCCATCGGGAGGGTATTGATGATCCAGATATTGCTGTTGTCGGTATACTGGACCTTCATCGTGCCCCGGTAGTGGTCGTACGACGAGCCGGGTCGGTTGACATACATGATCAGGTCGCCGTCGTAGCCGTCGGCCGAATCGAAGGAAACCGACGTCTTGACGACGGTATCGGCGATGGAACCGTAGACCTTGAGTTTTCCGGAGGAATCGTAGCCGACGCGGGTGTCGGTACCGGCATCGACGGTGGAGATGACGGCTCCGTTCTTGTCCTTCACGTTGTAGCGTTTGTTCGCGGACACCTTGAGCGGGGTGTCCTGGAGGTCGGACTTGGTGTCGACCCAGAGTCCGACGGCAATCTTCGGACCGAGTGCGGACAGGGTGAGAACGTTCTTCTCGGATTCCGACGCGGTGTAGAAGTGGTCGCCGGTCGTCGTATTGACGAACCTATAGACAGGGGATGTGCCGTCCAGCTGCGTCGCATAGGCGTAGAACGCGACGCCTTCGTCAAAATATCCGGAGCTCTCGTTCCCGAGAATCGCGTCGCGTTCATCTTTGGAAACAGTGTAGAAGTGGTCGCCGGTTGTATGGCTCACTAGCCGATAGACCGGAACGCTTCCAGCCAGTTGTTCCGTTTGCGAATAGAAAGCTATCCCTTCGAATACGTATCCATATACGCTGGTATTCGCTACTACGGATTTTTCCGATTCCGAAGCAGTGTAAAAATGGTCGCCGGTCCGAGGATTCGCGAACCGGTATACCGGAGAAGTTGTGATCGCTTTCGCTTCCTCTGTCGATGCCGTATAGAAATGGTCACCGGTCTGTCCATTGACAAAGCGGTACACGGAAACTGTCTGATCGTTCGCGTACGGAAAGACGTAATACGCGACACCTTCAAAGGTATATCCCCACTGCGGATTGTTTCCGATAGCGGCCTTCTCATCTTCCGATACCGTGTAAAAATGGTCGCCGTTCAGGTAGTTACTGAAGCGATAGACGGGAACGGTTCCGTCGACCCGTGTGGTGAACGCATAAAATGCTGTCCCTTCAGCGACGTAGCCCCATGTCGTCGAATTCGTGACTGCGGTACGCTCGCCTTCGTCCACTGTATAGAAATGATCTCCCGTTTTCGAGCTGCTGAATCTGTATACCGGCACCGATCCTGTCAGTTGGGAAGGAAGCGCATAGAATGCGATTCCCTCGGTAGCATAAGCGGGCGGGTTCGTCGGCTCATAGAAGGCGATGTTTTCGTACGTATAATTTCCTGAAGCAAAAACCGGCTTTCCGGAAAGAAGAAAGGTGCTTACAGTAGCCATGAACACTATGACGCCAAAAAGCCGTATTCTCATCCCTTTCGTTTCATTGACTTCTGACAAGTCGAACTTTCGATATCTATACGTCCAGTATAGCAGATTGCTTTCAGGAAGTGATTATCGAACCATGATACCCGGATCATTGTGAGCATATTCCGAATCCTGATATAATCGGGTCAAGATAGGGATTCCGGCTACGGGTAGATAGACCGAAAACCGCCCAAATATGGATCGCTTCATGTCCGCGTACCGCCGTCTCGGAACCCTCCTGTCCGAGAAACGATATTTCGTGTACCTTTTCCTCGGGGTATTCCTGCTTTTTATCGGTATCACGGGGGCGAGGCGGCCTGATATGGTTACCTATCCCCAGTTTTATGCCGAGGACGGGGTGTTCTGGTACTCCGAAGGATATAACGCACGTCATTTCTGGGAACCGTTCCTCGTGCCGAAGCAGCGATACTTCCAGACGATCTCCCGGTTCGGGGGGCTTCTGGGGAACATGGTCGACATCGGACATGCGCCACTCGTTTTCAATGCGATCGCCATCCTGGTCCTCGTTTCCCCGGCGCTCTATTTCCTGTCTTCGCGATTCGAAAAGCTCGTTCCGAACGTTCTTACTCGTCTGCTTTGCGCGGTCGCATACCTGTCGCTTTTGGGGACGGCCGAAACGCACGCGAACCTGACGAACGCCCAATGGCGACTTGCCTTCCTGATGTACCTTATCGTTATCGCTCCAGCGAGTCGAAAGATCGCTTGGAATGCATTTGACGGCGTCATGTTGGCATTGGCTGGACTGAGCGGGCCGTTCGTATTCTTCGCGCTGCCGGTTGCGATCGTCAATTATTATTTCACTTCGTTCAAGGGACGAATCCATCGAGTCGTCATCTTGTCCGTTGCGTTTCTGATTCAGATCTACAGTTATCTGTTCATCGTGAACGACGCCGCCCGGTCGTCGGCCCCGCTTGGCATGAACCTCGTCACGTTTTCCAAGATCGTGTCCGGAAACATTTTCATAGCCGGGATATTCGGCACCGATATAGTGAAAAATGTCCGCAACATCTCGGGCTGGGATTCGGGGTTCGTCCCGGTTTTGATAGCGATTTTCGGATTTTCGCTCTTGGGGTACGTCGTCTTGAAGGCCGGATGGGAGTTGAGATGTTTCATCGTGTTCGCATTCATGATATTTCTCGCCGGACTGTTTTCACCGCAGGTCAGTCTCGACAAACCGCAGTGGGAAGTTATGGCTGTAGGCTCGGGCGGACGATACTATCTCTTTCCGACTTTGGCCTGGGTTATGTCTCTTGGCTGGCTGTTGCTGAACTCGGAAAGGAAATTTTTCAGAAACATGGCGGCAGCATTGATGATCTGTCTTGTTTTCATCGGCATTCCTCGCGACTTCACGTTTTCAAAATACCGTGATTTCCAATTCCAGAGGCAGGTGAGCGAGTTCAAGTCGCTCGACATCGGTCAGTCGTATACGTTTCGTATCGTCCCGAAGTGGGACATGACGCTTGTCCGGAAGTAAACGGTATTGCCAGCGACATTTCCGAAAATATAGAAAGCCCGGACGGCACGCGAGGTGCTCGTCCGGGTTATGGTTGCCGGTTCATCGCCAGCCTTTTTGGCGGGCGACTTTCAGGCGGGGTCGTGTGCTCCGTTTCGGTCCCTTCGCAAGTCTTTTGGGACTTGGAAAACGTCGTGAGGAACCGCCATTTCTTATTTCTTTGGGCGGAACAAGGAATGGACGTCTCGCGATGGGGAGAAGAGAGAAAGCGAGCAGGTAGCCGGCATCTGTCAGGTCAAAATTCATGAAATGTGACATGGCGGTCCTCCATGGATTCGTTTGTAAGGTACCTGCTCATGGTGCCTGCAAACAGGCGGAAAGTCAAAATGAAGTATCGCGCGGAGTTGACACATTATAAATAGTAGTATAGAATGGCATATTCTCGGTGCTAGGTCTTTCAAAATTCTCAATCCAAATATTCGTATCCCATGTTAGCAAATGTCAATCATCCCACAGAAGAATCCGAAACCGTCAAAAAGAAGGAGCACGTAAGGGTGCGATTCATGTACGTCGACTCCGTTCAGGTCGCCAAAGTCAGCGTCGAAAATTCTCCGAGACGTGACGGCGCATTGTTGTTCAAGGTTTGGACACTTGTCAACGAGCATCTGATAACGGCGGGATGTTCGAAAATACCACTCGAACATTTCGATCAGATCGCAAGGGAGAGCGGTTATACGATGTATGAGTTCGCGCTTCGGAGAAATAAGGTCCCCAAAACCTTCCGTGATAATGCGGAATTCACCATCAATCTCGTAGCGCACCCAAAGAGAATAATCTACTGACCACAAAAAAGCACGGAACCCTCCCCGTGCTTTTATTATGCCGATATCTCAGGATCGGTCGGATCCGTCCGAAGGCTCGAGTATTTTCTCGTAGCGCCCAGAAAGATCGCTGCAACGAATGCGCAGGAGCGCGAAGAACATGTCGATCGAATCGTGAATGATTCGGACATTGGTATTGCGAGGGTCGCGGCGTATGGTGACCGGAAGGATAGTGACGCGATATCCTCGTTTTCGCGCAATAAAGAGGAGTTCCGCGTCGAATGCGAAACGATCGATCGTGACGGTCTTGAAGAGGTCGAATGCTACCTTCCGGCGGAAGAGTTTGAAGCCGCACTGCGTATCGGAGAACTCGAAGCTTCCGAGAATGAAAATTTGCAGGAGGTGGAATCCGCGGGTCGTGATCGTGCGATACCACGGGGTGGGCTCTTCCGGGCGGGCGCCGGAGGCGAGTCTCGACGCGATAACCATGTCGGCATCCGACTTGTCGAGCACCGCGACGAACTCCTCGAGTTCCTCGATCGGGATGGTCAGGTCGGCATCCACGAAGAGGACGGGATCGAACGACGACTTGAGGATGCCGGCTTTCACGGCTGCTCCTTTGCCGAGATTCTTGGGGAATCGGATATGGATGAGTGGGAAATCGAGGTGTTCTTTCGCGAAGGAGTCGACGATGTCTTGTGTGCCGTCCGGACTGCCGTCGGTCACCACGATAATCTCGTGGCGGTCAAAATGATCGCGCAGATAGGCGTGTACGGCCCGCACGTTCGCGGCGATTACCTCCGCTTCCTTGTAGCAGGGGATGACGACGGATATTTCCGGATGTTTCATACGGTGGTCGTTCGGACGGAAGAGGGCATGTATTTTCTTCAGTATACCAGCAAAGCCAGGGTCTTGGAAACGGCATGGGGTCGCCGGGGGATATCCGGAGCGGATAAAAAAAGAGCCGCCGTAAAGAGGAGGAAAAAAGAGGTGATTCATGATTATCATGAAATTCAGGAGGGTCCTGATCACTTCTCTTCCTACACTTCGCGGCGGCTGCGATACGACGAGGGATGGCGTCTTGGATTACGGATTTTGTCTCGCTGCTTCTAAGCGAAACTCTCCGATTATCGAGCAACCACCCCTGTACGTCCATCATAGTCCGTATGACCCATCTGTCAAGGGTTGGAAAAGGACGTATTCAAGCGGAACAAGACGCGCAGGTACGCGGCGGCCGATGCCGCACGAATCCTGCCTGAGACGTCGGAATTTTAATGCCGACCTTAGTGATCGCTATGATTGCCTCTCGGACCGAAATGTTCTAATATATGGGGGAAATCGCTGCCGGCGTTCAGTCGGGTTTGGGCGTGTACCAGTTAATCCAGCCTATGGAAGATCAGAAACATTTTTTGTCGGTCGTCGTGCCGCTCTATAACGAGGAAGGGAACGTGAAGGAGCTTCACGCGCGGATCAAGAAGTCGGTCGAGCGTATCGGCGACCCGTACGAGATCCTCTTTGTCGACGATGGATCGACCGACGGAACGCTCGCGGATTGCGAGGGACTTTCACCGCTCACGTTGATACGGTTTCGCAAGAATTTCGGGCAGACAGCCGCGTTCGACGCCGGCATCAAGCAGGCGAAGGGTGACATCGTAATCACTATGGATGGCGACCTGCAGAACGATCCGGACGACATCGCGTCACTTGTCGGAAAGATGGACGAAGGGTATGACGTCGTATCCGGCTGGCGTTTCGAGCGCAAGGATCCGATCATGAAGAAAATCTTCTCGCGTACCGCGAACCTGTTGCGCGGATTTCTCGTCAAGGACGGCATCCACGACTCCGGCTGCAGTCTCAAGGCGTACCGGAGGGAGTGCTTCGAGGGGGTGGAAATGTTCGGCGAGATGCACCGGTTCATTCCGGCGATGCTTATGATGGACGGATTCCGCGTAGCCGAAGTCAAGGTGTCGCATCATCCGCGGGTACATGGGAAGACGAAATACAACTGGAAGCGCGGTATCAAGGGGTTTGTCGACATGCTCGCGTTGTGGTTCTGGCGAAACTACTCATACCGGTCGCTCCACCTGTTCGGCGGGACCGGACTCGTGTCCGTGGCGTTCGGGTCGCTTATCCTGATGTGGATGTTCATCGAAAAGGTCTTCTATGCGGCGTCACTTTCGGAGAGGATATGGCCGCTTGTCGGGACGCTTCTCATTCTTGTCGGTGTCCAATTGTTCGTCTTCGGAATACTCGTGGATATTTCGGTGAAGATCTATTATCGACAGCGCAACCGGATGAACTACTCGGTCAGGGAGGTTATCAATTCATAGATCACGAATACGTATGAATATCGCAGTGATCGGGACCGGGTATGTGGGTTCGGTGACGGGTGCGTGCTTCGCGGAAATGGGCAACACCGTCATCTGTGTCGACAAGGACCGGAACAAGATAGCGCAGTTCGAATCGGGTAAGGCGCCCCTCCATGAGAAGGGACTCGACGAGCTCGTGCTTCGGAACCTCAAGAACGGGACCTTGTCATTCACGACCGATTTCGAGTCTGCCGTCGGGAAGAGTGACATCGTGTTCATCGCCGTGGGGACGCCGCCGAATGAGGACGGGAGCGCGGACCTCTCGCACGTGCTCGGAGTGGCCACCGATCTCGGACGATCCATGGATCACGAGGTTATCGTGGTGGACAAGTCGACGGTACCGGTCGGCACCGCCGCCCTGGTCGCGAAGACGATTGCGGAGCAGCTGGATCGACGCGGAGTTGATATACCGTTTCAAGTGGTGAGCAACCCGGAGTTTCTCGCGCAAGGAACCGCCGTGAAGGACTTTTTGGAGCCGAGCCGCATCGTGGTCGGATCGGACGATGAGAAGGCCATCGAAACGATGCGTGAACTGTATGCCCCGTTCACCCGTCGGGAAGGGCGTTTTTTCGCCATGGACGAGAAAACGGCTGAGATCGTGAAATACGCCTCGAACTGCTTCCTCGCGATGAAGATCTCGGCGGCGAACGAGCTGGCCAATATCTGCTCGAAGGCGGGTGCCGACTACGAGAATGTCCGGAAGGCGATGGGAGCGGACCCTCGAATCGGCGAAGCGTTCCTGTACGCGAGCGCCGGCTTCGGCGGTTCCTGCTTTCCGAAGGACGTGAAGGCGCTCGTGAAGACGGCTGCCGATTTCGGATACGACGCACGCATGCTCCGGCAGACGCTCGATACCAATGAAAGGCAGAAGCTCGTGCTGGCGCAGATGGTCACGGCGAAATTCGGCGAGGATCTGACCGGGAAGACGTTCGGCGTGTGGGGGCTCGCGTTCAAGGCCGGAACGGACGACATGCGCGAATCTCCCGCGATCACCGCTGTCAACGAGCTTGTAAGACGCGGGGCTCACGTGCGGGCGCACGATCCGGAAGCCATGAGGATGGCACGGACCCCGGAATATTTCGGTGACAACCCGTCCATCGCATATTTCGAGGACAAGTATGAAGCGCTCGACGGTGCGGATGCGATGCTCGTCATCACCGAGTGGAAAGAATTCCGTACCCCGGATTTCGAGCGGATCAGAACTTCGTTGAATCGGCCGATCGTATTTGATGGCCGATTGCTGTATGAGCCCAAGAAAATGAGCGGACTCGGTTTCGAATACTATTCGATAGGGAGATAGTATGAAAGTACTGTTCCTCAACTATGAATATCCTCCGCTCGGTGGCGGTGCGGGGAACGCGACAGCGTATCTCCTGAAGGAGTACGCGAAAATGCCGGATCTTGAAGTGCATCTCGTCTCATCGGCCGTGGGGGCGGAGTATGTCCGAGAGAATGTCGGAGAGCATGTCGTGATCCATCGGCTGCCGATCGGCAAGGATGACCGGAACCTGCACTATCAGTCCCGAAGCAACCTCCTCTCGTATTCGTGGCGGGCCTACTTCTTTTCCCGAAAACTGATTCGTCAGGAGGGCAATTTCTCCCTTATTCACGCCTTCTTTACGGTCCCGTGCGGGTTTCTCGCGATGGTGCTCGGTTTTGAGTTCAAATTGCCGTATATCGTGTCGCTGCGGGGAGCCGACGTCCCCGGATACAGTGAACGGTTCAAGCTCCTCTACTCCGTGTTCAGGCCGCTTGCACGCATCGTCTGGCGTAGATCGGCGGATGTCATCTCGAACAGTCGGGGATTGCGTGACCTCGCCCTCATGACGGATGCCCGGCAGGAAATCGAAATCATTCCGAACGGCGTCGATACCGGTCAATTTCATCCCGATCATGAGCGCGTATCGGACGGTATGGTCCGCATATTGGTCGTCTCACGGCTCACTCCTCGCAAGGGTGTCCGCTTCCTGGTGCGTGCGATGGCGTCGCTTCCGGAGTCGGCGCGGCTCGTCATCGCCGGAGCCGGAGGGGAACGTGAATATCTCGAGTCGCTCGCCGCGGAGTGCGGCGTGACGGAGCGTGTCGATTTCCGGGGTCTCGTCCCGCACGACGGGACGCCCGCGGTCTATCGTGAATGCGATATCTTCTGCCTCCCGTCCTTGAACGAGGGGATGAGCAATACGGTGCTCGAGGCGATCGCGTCCGGACTGCCTATCGTGGCGACGGTGACCGGCGGAACGGAGGAGCTGGTCACCGACGGCGAGAACGGATTCTTCGTGAAGACCGGATCTGCGGAAGATCTCTCCGAAAAGCTCGTAAAACTCGTTTCGGACGCGGAACTCCGAACACGTATGGGATCTGAGAGTCGGACCAGGGCCGAGTCGATGAGTTGGAATACCGTGGCGAAACGCTACGAGGATGTCTATACCAAGTCAGTGAATCGATGACGGCGATGTCCAGGATAATCATTGTCGATGCGGAAGACGCCATTATCGGCCACAAGGAACGCGGCACATTGAACCGAGATGATATTTATCGTGTCTCGGCATTGTGGATTACGAATTCGAAAGGCGAAAGCCTGCTCGCGCAGCGATCGTTCTCAAAGAAGCACAGTCCTGGAATGTGGGGTCCGGCCGTCGCGGGAACCAATGACGAAGGTGAGTCATACGACGCGAATATCGTGAAAGAGGCGGAGGAGGAGTTGGGCATATCCGACGTTCCGTTCATTCGAAGGGGAAAAATGCGTCATCGCGGCGAACATGAGTATTTCCTTCAGTGGTATTCGGCGGTAATCGACGAGCCTGAATGGCATTTCATCATCCAGGAGGACGAAGTCGAACGAATCAAATGGTTTTCGCCCGAGGAGTTGAAAATCGCGATCGTCGGACATCCCGAGGATTTCATATCGGGAATGGAAATGTACATCGAGAGGTTCGTGTGATTGGCAAATATGAGAACCCTATGAAGAACTATGACTCGTGGATGAAGGGATTCATGGAGGGATGGAAGAACCGGGATGTCGAGGCGGTCATGGCGACGATCGCCGGGAACTGCGCCTATTATGAGACTGTTTTCGACGAACCGTGTCCGGATATCGATGCTATTCGCGGACTCTGGAAAGTTGTTCCGGAGAATCAGAAAGACATAGAGTATTCATACGAGATTCTTGCGGAGAACGAGGAATACGGTATCTTTCATTTCCAGCTGGCAAGAACGGTTCTGCCCGAGGGGAACCGGGTGGAGATGGACGGCATCTTCCAGATATCCGTTGATGAGGCGGGGCGGTGCATCTATTTCAGGCAATGGCGTTCCGTTCGGGAAATCCGATAATATTCCGCGAATGAAAATGAACGGAAACCCCTGGCAGACCCCGGGCTATTTTCTGTTTACCGAGATTTGTTTGAATGTGTAGAACATGAAACGGCTCGAGCAGCCGATCATCCGTTAGAGACTTTCTCTGTGGGATGAGACTTCGAAAAACATGCACATCCCATTCAGGTTCTGAGACAAAAGCATGAGGCATCCGGAGTTACATCTGATACGCTGTCGCATATCAGATGTAACTTTATCGGGGATGGGATTTTGAGAAGAATCAGTTCAGGTTCATCCGATCGGCGACGTAGTCGATGTCCTTATCTCCACGACCCGAGAGATTGACGAGGAGTATCGCGTCCTTGTCCATGTCCGGAGCGATCTTGATCGCATGGGCGACGGCGTGAGCGCTTTCAAGGGCGGGGATGATGCCTTCCGTCTTCGAAAGGACGGAGAACGCCTCGAGCGCTTCCTTGTCGTTTGCGGTCGCATAGGTGACGCGGCCGGTATCCTTGAGATGGGCGTGCTCGGGTCCGACGCCCGGGTAGTCGAGTCCGGAGGCGACGGAATGGACCGGGTCCGGCACGCCATTGTCATCTTGGAGCAGGTACGTGAACATGCCATGGATGGCGCCCGGCTTGCCGAATGTCAGTGTCGCGGCATGATCGCCCTTTTTAAAGCTTCTGCCGGCCGGCTCGACGCCGATCATGTCGACGGCGTCATTCAGGAATGCGCTGAAAAGGCCTAGGGCGTTCGACCCGCCGCCGACACAGGCTACAAGCACATCCGGGAGTCTTCCCTCGCGTTCGAGTATCTGCCGACGCGCTTCTTCGCCGACTATCGACTGGAAGTCGCGCACCATCATCGGGTACGGATGCGGTCCGACGACGGAACCGATTCCGAAGAACGTGTGATCGTGATCGGCAATGAACGCCCCAAAGGCACTATCGACGGCGTCTTTGAGGCACCGTCCGCCGGATCCGACCGCTACGACGTTCGCGCCGAGCATACGCATGCGTAGCACGTTCGGATGCTGCTTTTCGATGTCGATCGCACCCATATGGATCTCACACTCGAGACCGACGAGTGCGGCCGCGGTCGCAAGAGCGACACCGTGTTGGCCGGCGCCGGTTTCAGCGAGAAGTTTCGTCTTCCCCATCCGTTTCGCGAGGAGCGCCTCGCCGAGCGTGTGATTGATCTTGTGTGCCCCGGTATGGTTCAGATCTTCACGTTTCAGATAGATTTTGGCACCTCCGAGCTTTTCCGTCAGACGCTTCGCGAAGAATATCGGGGAGGGGCGTCCGACATACTCCGCGAGAAGACGTCGGTATTCGTCCATGAAGGCTGGGTCTTTGCGCGCCTCCTCGTATGCGCCGGTAACTTCGTCGAGCACCGGACCGAGTTCAGGCGGTACGAGGCGTCCTCCGTATTCGCCGAAATAGCCTTGGTTGTCGGGAAGTTTTCCGAGTACCGTTATGACCGTTTTGCCGGAAAATAATGAAGGGGTCATAGGGATTGAATGTGAATGATAGAAGTGACATCCGCGAGGGCTTCGCGGATCAAACGTATGTGCGTCGCCAGGAAAAGGTCGAGGCGCCCCGGAAAAGGAAGTGATCGTTCGAAGACATAGGATGGGGAATGACACATTGAAAAACCGCCTGTTACGGAACAGGCGGTTCGGGTACGAAGGGTCACACGAAAATCACCGCCTGTTCTGAGAGGCGGTCCACCACGCGAGCTGCATCGATCGGTTCGGTGTGATGTGCATATCGTCCACAGTATAGGTATGTGTGTCGAGGCTGTCAAACGGATGCCGTCTCCTGACGCGAAGTTCAGTCGAGGAATGACAGAATTATATCGGAAAGGGAGCTGTTTTCGAATATTCCCGAAGGTATGACCGGGTTATCGCCGAACTCGTCATGTCTGATGCCTGAAAGCATGACGGTCCGCAGCCCCGATGATTTCCGAGAAAACATTTCGGAAACTGAACGGAAGAAATTTCCGAAGCGGTCTGCTGTCGACCGGATATCGATGACATCACCCGGAGTATCGGGTGTCCGAAAGACGCCGCATAGGGATATCACCCTGAGCGGCAGAATCGTGCGACCTGCGGCGAGAAGCGCGATCAGGGTACCAATACTGCAGGATATGACGGATACGACTCCTTCGGTTGTGATCAGATCCGAAAGTCTTTTCGATGCCAGGTGGAGGGATTTCGATGTCACGCTCCCGTTCCATTCGAAGCGGATGACCTCGTAGCCGCGCTGCCGCAAGGCGGGTATCCATGCTTCCTCCGAACCGGAGTAATCGGGGATGACGTTGAACAGTCCGTAGAGTCGCACGATGCCTTTCTGGACGAAGGGATTCGACGACCTGAGATACCTCGCGCCGGGAACGACGACGATGACGCGTCGTTGATCGCTCATAGTCCCCATGCGGTGTCGGAAAACCGCTCTCCCGAAAACAGGTGGTCGAGTGTCACCCGGATGCGGCGGATATCATCGGCGTCGAGCGGCATATATCCGTCCTTGTGTCCCGGAGCGAACGGCTCGCCGTATTGTTGCATGACGGCGTCCTTCGCGCGGCCATAGAGGTGGATGTGGAGCGACGGTTTCCAATTGCCGTTGTCCTGGTAGTTGATGCGGCCGATTTCGACTCCGATCTCCGCCATCGCGGCTTTCAACGCTTCTCCGGAGGCGATCGTCAGTCGCATGAGCTCGATTGCCTGGCGCGGGGTGAGGAACGTGCGATCCTCGACCGGGACTTTCGGGCTTATTTTCATATGCCCTCCCTCGAGTCGGTCGATCTCCGGCGTCTCATGGGATTCGAGAACGAAGTCGCCGGTTTCGTAGATGATGGCCATACGTTCTTACGGAGAAAGTGTTTAATAGCTACGGAGGATATCGTCGATCGCGGCAAGCATCGATTCTTGGGAATCATATTCGCGAAATACGCGTGTCAGTCTCTTCAGTGACGAGGAAGGGGCGGTGCCGGACCGGTGAATACATGCGATCGGTATGCCGGCAGCCTCAGCTCGCCCGAGCTCGATGCCGACGCCGGTTGCCGGTACCGAGACGTCCGCTACCACTAACTGACAGCTCGGGATAACCGCCCTGGAGTCCTCGTTTATCCCGTTTTCATGCGGAAAAACGAAGACAGGGCCGTCCTCCGGGAAATGTTGCCGGATGGGGCGATAAAGTTCGTTTACGTAATCGAAAGACCTCGAATGGCAGACGTATATTCGCATATGATCGGAAAGTATCCCCCTTTCTGAAATCTCAGGTCCCTGGTACCATAGAGAGTGAAACGGCTTCATTATAGCCCGTAATCGCATAGGTGACAAAACGTATGGCCGTAATCGCGAAAGAATTGAGAAAGAAGGTCATTTTTGTGTTAAAAGCCGCGATGGCGGTCGCTCTGATCGTCCTTTTGGTCATCAAGGTGGACTGGACGAAGATCTGGTCCGAGGTGTCGGAAGCGTCACCGCTGTTGCTATTGGTCGCGACGCTGCTTTATGTCGCGGGACTGTTCATGTGTATCGAACGCTGGTGGCGCGCCGCCCACTACAAGAAGTTCGCCATGACGTTCTGGGATGCGGCAGAATTCTTTTTTGCCGGACTGTTCCTGAACAATTTCCTGCCCTCGTTCTTCGGAGGTGACGCGTATCAAAGCTACATCCTCGGGAAATCCGAGCACCGGTATCCCGCCGCGATTTCGACCGTGATGTTCACGCGCTTCATCGGCCTGTGGGCCACGATATCCCTTTTTTTTACGTTCGGGCTGCTTGGTTGGAGTCGGGTGTTCACGAAACCCGTGTTCGAATGGTTCGGCATCGGATTGCTGTTCTTCCTGGTCGCGGACTTGGTCCTCGTCTTCGTGTACGCGCATCCACGGTTCAAGCGGTTCGTCGAATGGCTTCCCGAGAAGATCAGGTGTTTCTTTTCCGAAATCGGAGGGTATGCGAAGTGGCCGTTCCTGCGGGAGAACTTCATTCTTTCGACGGCATTCGCGTTCGTCGGTGTCGGCATGTTCAACCTGATGCTGTTCTTCGCGCTCGGTGAACGGGTTCCGATTTTTCCGTACCTGGCTACCGTATTTCTTATCAGTCTCGTCTCGAGCCTGCCGGTCTCAATCAACAATATCGGACTCAAGGAGTGGGCATACTTCACGTTTTTCCCGCTTATCGGTATCCGTCCCGAAGCGGCGCTCGCCGTAGCGTTGCTCGGGCGGTTCATACAGATCCTGATCAGTCTTGTCGGGGCACCGTTCTTCTTCAGGGAAAAAAAAGAATACGGAACCGATCGGGCATAACCGATCGGTAATGCTTATCCTGATGCGTACCGATTTCGAGTAAGATCGGAGTTCGGATTATCGGTTCAGCCTGTTCCACGTAGGCAGGGCGAGTATGTGCTTCATCTCCTCGGTCGTTTCCATGGAATCTTCCGATTGTCTCTCCTGGGTCACGAAGAGCGGGTTCGGTTTGAAGAAATGTACCGTCAATGAGCCGAATTCACGCTTCCCTAAAGGTATGAAATGGACGTTCGCCCTGGGTGTTTTTCCGGTCTGGAGGACGATGAAATAGTTTCCTTCGCGATACAGCGGCGAATCATGAGGTTCCGAGAAGTAGCGTATGCCGAGTCGCGACAGGTGATACCAGAAAGCCGGCTCGAACTCCGCGACTGAGGAAAGGTATACCGGATAGCCGTTTTCACTGGCGATCGAGGAGATGTAGACCGCGATACGTTCCTGTTGCGATAGGGTGATGCGTGAGGTATTCGGAAACACGTCTTCCGTTTCAAGCGGAGAGGACGATGTCGAGTCGTCTTGGAGTCGATCGAAAACGGAAATGATTCCCGATATATTCGAGCCGATAAGCATGCCCGAAAAAAGAACGATCAGGACGAGACCGGCGGGTGAGTTTCGGAACGGCCTGTGCGATCGGATGGCGTCGAGAATGAGTCCGAAGAGCAGGAACGGTAGAGGGGAGACGAGCAGGAAAAACCGCGGATAGATACGATAGGTCCGGGCGAGTGAGAAGTAGTACGAAAAAGAAACGACGAACCACAATGAAAGGATGAGAATGACGTCCTTTTTCTTATCCTTCCGCTCCCGGAGAAGTCCGATGAGAAGCGTAGCGGCACCTGCCGTGAAAAAGACGATCGCTGACAGGTTCACGAACAGTTCCGAGAGCGTACGATGCCGCATCAAAGCGTCAAGAGTGACCACTTTTCGAGCATTGATTTCACCGAGTCCCGAAAGGAGGAAAAAATACGACGTTATATGGTGGTGTGCGTCGTCGATAAGTGCGGCAGTGGAATCGGCGGCGCCTCCTCCGATCGTTGACTTGGCGAACTTATTTACAAAAAATCCGACGTTTTCTCCATGTGTCACGATATCACTCGCAATCATAGGGGAATAGACGATCGCTACGAGGATGAGTGCCGCGATCCAGGTCCTGAGAGGAAAACGGGGACGTTTGACGAGTAAAAAAATGACGATCACTGCCGGTACCGTAAAAAAGGCGTTGAAGTGAATCTGCGTGACGGCAGCGCCCGACAGGGCGGCGATCAGAAACCAGCGGTTCCGATGTCGTTCGCTCTCGTCTACGCATCTCAGGATGGCATAGAAGCAACCGAGGACGAGAAACGGCAGGACGTTCGGGCTCCAGGAGAAGCGAGCATACGAGACCGTATACAGTGACGTCGCGAACAGAGCGGTGACGGACAGGGAGACCGTCTTCGACAGCACCCTTCTGGAGAAAAAATAAACGAGGGGAATAGTGAGGATTGACGACACGAGGACGACCATGGCGTGGCCGGTCGGCGTATTGCCGAACACCAGGGCCGAGAGATATTGAGCATAATAGAAAATCGGGCCGAGACGGAGCGCCCGCCCGCCGCCCGCGGTCGGACCCAGGAGCGGGAGGTTTCCGGGTCCGTTCGTTACCGCCCCGGAGACGATGTTGAAATCGTATGTCTGGTCGATCTCGAAATGAAGCCAATCATGGAAACGATAGGCTCGCAAAGTCACTCCTATGCAGAGAATCATGAACAGCGCCAGGAGTTCCCACTTTCTGGATCGGGTCATCACGCTGATCTCGCGAAGATTCATACGTCATCGATGAAGCGTGTACTGTCCGGTCAGCGGAGACTGGAGGCCGGAACTATCCGTACGTAATTGTCGTCCCGATCACCGATGACGATGACCTTTTCGGAATCGATGTCGCCATACAGCCTCCGAAAATCGATGATGTCGTTGACGGAGCCCGAAAGCTTCAATGATCGGGATTTCCGACCTGCCGAGACGACGAAATAGTCGAACGTTTTCCCCCGTATGTCCTTGACGGAGAAACCGATATTGCAGGTCCCGACGAACTCAGTGCACACCGCTCCCTTGTCTGACCAAACGACGAGATCGTGCGCACCTGGCAGGGAGTTGAGGTACGCGGCCGCCTCATAGCTTCCGTCTCCCATATCCTTCGTGTTAAGGAGATAGCGATCGGGAAGCAGCGGCGAGGCGTAGGCGAAGAAAAACGGACGTATCCGGATCAACGAAACCGTCAGGACGGTGAATAGCAGCGCGGCGGTAACGAGTCGGACCGTGTGTTTGGGCCGTTTGACGAGGTGAAGCAGCCGTTCCGCTCCGATGGCCGCTATGACGAACGCGAGGGGATAGAGGATGATCTGATACCGGACGGTCGCGACGACTCCGTTCGCCGTCGATGCGGCATAGTAGAGCAGGATGAACAGCGCGAGATATATGACCATGTTCTTTTCTCGAATCGGCGATCCTTCTCGTCTGGTCGCTGACATGAGGCCGACGATGAAAAGGATCAGAATCAGTGGGTGCATACCGAAGATAAGACTGTATACGTCGGCGAGTACGGCGCCGGCGACTGCCATGAGCGGACCCTCCGAGGCGACCCCGATCCCTTTCGGGGAGGAGAGAATCCCTTCGAAATCGAACGGCCGCATGCCGAGATACGTATCCGCGAATACGAACAGGATCAGACTGAGAAATATCGACATGAGAATCGTAGCGAGCGCGCGGCGGAACCTGGAAAAAAAGTCGAACACGGGTACGAGCATCCTATTGGAGAGGAATAAGGTATCGATCGCGACGAACAGCAGAAGTCCCGCGAAGGCGGGCCACGTCTTCTCGAACGCCTTGCTACCGAAGGTTCCTTCGAGAAGGACGTCCGGATGTTTCCAGGTAGCCGGATACAGCGTGTAAAACGTCAGGAGGGACACGGCCGCCAATACGAGGTAGTCCGTGAATGCCTTCTTAATGTACTCGCGAAGCGGCGGTTTTTCGTCGGAAAAGACGTATTCGAGGAAGGGGAGGGCGAGAAAGAAGACATACAATATGTTGGCGACGTACTTCGTGAGCAGCGAAAGACCGAGAAAGACGCCTGATGCGATCAGGTACCACGCTTTCGGTTGTTTGCGGTAGGCGAACATCGACAGGAGAGACAGAGGAAGGAAAATCCAGAGGAGCGAGTCGGGATTGATAATCATCGCTATGCCGAGAAGAATCGGCGAGAGGCCGATCATGACTGAACTGATGAGCGCGACGGTTTTTCCGGCGATGCGTTTGAGAAAAAAATAGAATGCCGGAAGCATAAAAATGCAGAACAGGAATATGGGAAGTCGGAACCAGAAATTGATCCCATCTATGTCCGAAAGGACGGCGTCGGTCTTTATTTCGCCACGGACATGCTCGTACACCATCGGATCGTATCTGAGCAGACCGAATCCGGAGAGGAGCGCGACCGTGATGCCCGGCTTGTCATTGATGTCGGTCGAATTCCATCGGTGTGCATCGATCGCTGACCAGAATTTTGAAATGCGGCCGTATGTCCAGTACGGCTCGTCGACGGCAGAATAGGTGCCCAGGCGCGTGAGACCGAGGAATAGGTCGACGCAGATGATGGCGGTCAGAATGACGACGGATCCGTATTTCTTTATCATAAGTTCCGATGAATTGTGCGAGAAGCTTATGGAAATCAGGCGGAGGAATTCAGGGCGATGATAGCACGAATGCAGGTCATTCGCAACCGTCCGGGATGCGGAACGATGCCTCGGATAAGGGTCTGAACCGGTTTACAGGGTGTTCGCACCGAGGTATACTGTCGTCGTGTCCGACACCGGCCTGGTCACATGTCTTTAGCCAATATGATAGCTCACTCGCCATGAAGAAAAACATCATCGGCTGGAGCGGATTCGTGCTGCTCCTCATCATCACGGCCTCGATTTTCGTACGTGCGTACCGGTTCGACGACTGGCTTTATTTCAAGATGGACCAGTCCAGGGACGCATTCATGATAACCAACGCCGTCGAGAACGGTCCGCAGTACCTGCCGCTCCTGGGCGCCCGTGCAGGCGCGGTGAAACTCGATCACGGCTTTCTCCGTCTTGGACCTATCTTCTATTACTTCCAGTACCTTTCCGGCGTCATTTTCCACTCAACGCAGCCGTACGTGTACGCGTATCCCGACCTTTTCTTTTCGGTGCTCGCGATACCGATGCTCTACCTTCTGGTCAGGCGGTTTTTTTCGAAGCGAAATTCGCTGTTCATCGTGGCGATGTACGCGTTCTCATTCATCATAATCCAGTATTCCCGCTTCGCATGGAATCCGAATTCACTGCAGTTCTTTCAACTCGTCAGTTTTTACGGATTGCTGCGATTCCTGAACGAACCCGTTGAAAAGCGGAAGAAGTGGTGGCTCGCGATGTGGGCGACCGGAATGACGATCGGCTCGCAGCTGCATTTCTTCGGATTTTTCAGTTTGGTGGGTATCTCGGGACTGGTCGTCCTGGCGCATTTCCGGATGTGGGAGAGTCGTCAATGGGCCGCCGTTATGAAGCGTGACGTGTTGCGAACGATCTTCCGTCATGTCGGCACCGCGGCACTCGTCTTTTTTGTCTTCTACGCACCGGTTTTTATCAGCGACGTCTACAGGGGTGGTGAGAATACGCGCAATTTCTTCGAGGCGATCGGTTCCAAACCCGCTGACAAGCCGCTTAGCCAGAAATTGATCAAGGATATCACCGAAAACGTGAAGTACTACTGTCTTATCACGACCTCGCAGTGTTATGATGGCGGTGTCAGGAAGCACATTCCTGCCATAGTGGCGACGGCACTTATAATGCTGTCGGGTGTCATGCTGGTCATCCGTGGCCTTCTGAGTAGGACACTCGATCGATCAAAGCGAGATTTTCTGTTTCTGCTTGTCGCCTGGGTGACCGTCTTTACGGTCCTGACGATTCCGGTATCGTTTCAGTTGCGGCCGAGGTTCTTTATCGTCGTCTTCGCGATTCCGTTCATTTCGGTCGCCCTCCTGTTCGAATATCTAGAGGAAAAAGTGAAACCGGGACAGGCGCTCGCGTTCGCGTTTCTGGTGACGGCCGGAATCATCGCATGGAATACGACTGGCACGTATGCCTGGTTCAGGGAGCAGGCGGAGTCCCAGAATCACGCATTCGACGTGCAGCGGACGCTTATTCTCAAGGTCAAGGACGGCGTTACGCTCGGTGAACTGCAGGGAGTCACCGATTGGATGTATGAGAGGCATCGTTCCGGAGCGGCGCTGTATTACTATGTGAAACCGGAGCATGTCAGGCCT
This sequence comes from Candidatus Fimivivens sp., assembly GCA_035560715.1. GTDB lineage: Bacteria > Patescibacteriota > Minisyncoccia > Moranbacterales > UBA1568 > JAAXTX01. The sequence goes on from DATMYW010000034.1 coordinate 35,054, forward strand.
GTCGATTATCTTCTGTATCTCAAGCATGATTCCGAACTCCGTTACGCCACCATGTCGGAGAAGAGCGAACCCGAAGCACAGTTTTTCGCGATTACCCCGGCTGACAGCGGCATCGATGCCGCACGCAAGAAATTCGGAGATTCCCTGACGGTCGTCGATTCGGCCCAGTTCGGACAGTTGGTCGTTTCCGAACTCGATTATCCGGGCCGTTCGGCGACCGGAGATCGCCGATTCAACCGGACCGATGGGAAGTCGGACCGCGTGTTCTGGAAAGACGTATTCGGAGTGACCGACACTGACAGCGCCATACGGATAGATGCCTCGGAGTGATCGTAATCGGACGAAAATTCATCTTATTCAATCACATGCGGGAGCTGATACGGAAAAGCGGCAGTTACCTAAGAAGGCATCACATACTCGCCGCTTTCGTGGCGTATGCCGCCTTGGCGCTTGTCTTTACGTACCCGTTGGTCTTCAACCTGACATCGGTGATTCCGAAGGGAGGGCGGGACTCATTCCTGGTGATCGCGACTATAGAGCGGCTGTCGGATATCGTGAGGGAGCAGGGGTGGCGAAACGGTTTCATCACCCTTGCGAAGACATACCAGTTGAACAGTTATCTTCCTTATGTCGTCATCGGACAGTTCACGACCGCATACGGAGCGAATAACATCCTGTTTCTCGGGAGTTTCCTATTTTCTGCGATCGGGGCGTACATGCTTGCGTATCACCTTACGAAAAGCGGTCCCGGATCGTTTTTGGCAGGTCTCATTTTCGCGTTCTCCCCGTTTCATACCTATCAGTCGACGGCCATCCATGTCGGATCGATGCATCAGGAGCTGTTGCCATTTTTCGCGTTGTACCTGATGCGCTTTTTCGAGGGTTTCCGATTCAGGCACTTTGCCATCGTTTCCGTACTGGCCGCGCTTATCGCGCTGACCGAACATCAGTTGCTCGCGTTCACGGTGATCTTCACGGCTGGATTTCTCGCGTATGCCGTCGTCACAAACAGGCGTGTCATCAGGGACAAGAGATTCTGGGCGTATTTTTCGGTTTCCGGCGCGCTGCTCTTCGTCTTTGCTCTCGTCCTGTTCAAACCGCTGCTTTCCGTGACATTTTCCGGAAACAATTATCTCGATCCCGGCATCAAGAGTGTACGGAATCTGTCAGCGTACGCGGTCGATACGGTCCTCCCTCCGCAGTTTCACGGCATCTGGCCGGGGCTCAACGAATTCCTGCAGGAAAATGTCTTCCATACGTCGCACAAAGGGGATTCGTACTATGTCGGTCCGACGGTCTTCCTACTGATCGGATATGTCCTGTTCCGTCTGTTCGGGTCGCGTCGTTTAGCTTCTGATGATGGCGGAATGCTCCGTTTTTGGATTATCGTGACTCTCGGTTTTCTCGTATTGTCGTTCGGTCCGACGATGAGCCTGTATCGCTGGACGATCCCTCTTCCGTATTTCGTTATTTATAAACTCGTCCCGTTTTACTCGAATATCAGGACCGTCGGACGTTTTCTGGTATTCGCGATCCTGGGTGCCTCCGTTCTTTCCGCGTATGCCGTGGCCGATATCCGCCGGCGAAATGTATCGAAGAACGTCGCCCGTGTCGCGATGGTGTGCGCATGCGCACTGGTTCTTGTCGAATATTGGATCGCCCCGATCCGTACGACCGTTTTTACGCATTCACCGTTCTATGACCGAATCGCGGAAGACGGAGGGACATACAGACTGCTTGAGATTCCGGGCAGCACGAACGATGTCTTTTTCAACTACGAATGGATCACCAGGAACGTCCATCACAAGGAATTGCTCAACGGAATGCCGATGGCACGTGAGATCGACGGTCAGTTCGACTTCCAAAAGAATACGCCAGTGGTTCGCGAACTGCTCTACTCGATCCCGAAGGGGAGCGACCCGCTGGGAAAGAGCCAGAACGATATTCTCCGGGGTTTCGAATGGGTGCAGGCTCCGGATATTCTCAATTATGCGGGCGTCGGATTCGTGACGGTAAGCAAGGAGTACACGTCCGCGGAAGTGCGGGACACCGTCGAGCGATTCATGAGAGCATACGTTCCTTCCGCGGAGCGGATTGAGGACGAATTCCTGATCGCATATGCGATACCGAGACTGGATCCGATGGGAATCTATGCCGTGTTCCGGATCGATGGCGGGGGATTTTCCGATGTCTTTCCCGCTACCGACGGTTCCATGCGACGGGAAATCGGCGACGGCGCACGACTGAACGTCGTAAACATGGAGTCGGTACCCAAGCGGGTAAAGATCGTCGTCAGCGCCCAATCGGTCAGTGATATCGGCTTCGACGTCACGACTGATGGGATTGCGGGTACAAGACGGAATCAGGTAAGTCCTGATGCGGGGGAGTATCTTTTTGAGACGACGCTCCTTCCCGGAAACAATGAGCTCGTCTTCCATGTGACGGATCGGAACGGGAATCCCGTGGCCGTCCGAGAGAAAAAGAAGGATCGTTTCAGGGCACTTATCGTCAGTGCCGTTTCGATCGTGACGGAATAACAGAAACGTATGCGTTTACGGTTCCCGCCGATGAAGTTGAGGTCCGGGGAAGGGATGGCGCTTGCCGCGACTTTGGCGGCAGGCGTTTTCCTACGAGCATACCGCTTTCATGACTGGTTGCACTTCGGTTCCGACCAGTCGCGGGATGCCGTTATCGCGTCGGGCGCCGCGTCAGGGAATATCCCGTGGCCGTTGCTCGGTCCGGAGGCGGCACATACGGGTTTTCATCTCGGACCCGCCTACTATTACTTCCAGATCGTATCAGCGAAACTGTTCGGTCGCGCTCCGGAGGTGTTCGCATATCCCGACCTGCTGTTTTCGGTTCTTTCGATCCCGCTCCTCTATGTGCTGCTCGCAAGGTTTGTACGACGTCCCATCGCGCTGTCACTCACGTTCGTATACGCCGTTTCCTCCTACTCTGTTTACTACTCGAGATTCGCGTGGAATACGAACCCGATCCCATTCTTTTCGATGCTGTTCATCCTGTCTCTGTCGGAAATCCTGCATTTCGGCGGTCGATCGCGATGGATGTGGGTCATTTTGCTCGGAATATCCGTCGGGATCGGTGTGCAGCTGCACACGATGCTGCTGACGCTTTTCCCGATCGTCACGATCATGACCGCCGCCGTTGGCCTGCGATACGATTTTCGGGCCTGGAACCGCTGGCTTGCCGTACTGGCGATCGCGTTGTGTCTCAATGGGCCGCAGATCGTTGACGGCTTCGCTACGGGCTTCGCGAATACGCGTCAGTTCCTCTCCGTTTCTTCCGATAAGTCCGGCAGCGGGGCCTCTCGGCTGGTCCGGAATCTGGAAAACGCGGTGCTGTGTCATGCGGAGGCGAATGCGGTCATGCTTTCGGCGGTCGGAGAGAACGACAAATGCTCTTACATATCGCTGTGGAAGCATCCGTCGGTGTCCATGGCCAGGCTCGGCCGGAGACAGTTCGTTACAAGGAGTCTGGGGTACGTTCTCAGTATGGCGTTTTCCGTCGCCGGGTACTGGTCGCTCGCGAGGCAATTCCGAAATGAGTCCGATCGACGGAAAAAGATTCTGCTCGGTATCGTGCTCCTGTACGTCGTTCTCACTTTCGTGTTGTCGGTACCCGTTCTCTTCGATGCCCCGCTTCGGTACTTCCTGCATACGATATTCGTCCCGTTCCTGTTCGTCGCTCTGATGATCGAGCGGTATGGAACATCCGCTCGGGGACATCTCATTTCGGCCACCCTCGGTATCGCCGCGGTACTCGTGACGACGAACCTATATGCACTCGGCTCGCAGGCGTCCCATCTCGCCGGCATGACCAGGGGAGACGATGGATTCGCGGTCCTCGATCAGGTTGAGTCTCTGGTACAGTTCGCCGTCAGCTCCTCGTCCGGCAATGAAGGGTACCTTCTCGGACGTCATACCTATTTCTCCGCGTACGCATCCCCACTTGCCTACGTGGCTTCTCTTCGCGGGTACGTCCTTCGCCGGGCGGAATCGATCGATGATGTCCCCACCGGTGCGGACGTATTCTATCTCTGGCGCCCCACTCCTCCGGATACGGAAAAAAGGTTCGACGGACGCGCGGTGGAGCGATCCGTCACGATCGGGAATCTCGAGTTTTACATGGTGAGAAAATAGCCTATGCACGCAATTCTCCGACGAATCGGAATCAAGAAAGCGGTGATCATTTCACTTGCGATCATCACGGTGCTCGGCCTGTCGATTCGGACGTATCGCTTTCACGATTGGCTCAGGTTCAATGCTGACCAATCCCGTGACGCCGGTATCGTGAGTGATGTCCTCGACGGGAAGATCGCGCTTCCGCTGTACGGTCCGAAGGCCGGAGGGACGGAGTTCCGACTCGGTCCGGCTTTCTATCACTTTGAGATCTTTTCCGCTTGGTTGTTCGGCAACCGGCCGGACGTGATGGCGTATCCCGACCTGTTTTTCTCGATCCTGACGATTCCGCTCCTCTATATCTACCTTCGCAGGCGGTTCGGGATGCGGATATCGTTGTCGCTTACGTTTTTGTATGCGGTTTCCTTCTATACGGTCAAATATTCGCGATTCGCATGGAATCCGAACTCGCTTCCGTTCTGGTCGCTGTCGTTTTTGCTCGGATTTCAGAAACTGTCCGAGGGAGCGCCGTCCGGCGGGAAACGATGGTGGTTCTGGCCAGCAGTGACGGGTGTCGCGCTCGGCGTGGTGGTCCAGCTTCATACCCTGGCACTGGTCGCGTTTCCCACGATGGCCGTCCTGTCGTTCGCCTACCTGGCGCTTATTCGGAAACGGGATATACGGAAGCCGCTCGCCGTGGTATTCCTGATCGCTGTCGCCTGGAATGCCACTCAGGCATACGGGGAATTCCGGACCGGCGGTGAGAATACGCGCGCGTTCATGAGCGGAGTCGGTACGAAGGAGAAGAAAGGGAGCGGCATGGCGCGCAACGCCATTAAGGAGGCGGTCTGCTATACGGATGCGAACGTCTACGTGCTTTCTTCCCGAGACCGTTCCGATACGTGCGAGATCAAGGGTATCACGAAGGGATCCGGTGCGGTCGTATCCTTGCTTGGGCTTATTTTCATGATCGGCGGAATCGCACACTCGATACGTTCCGTGCTGAGAGAGCGGGACGAGCGGCGCGCATTCTTCACGCTCCAATTCCTGTCCGTCATGACGCTGTTCGCGCTCACGCTGCTTCCGCTTGCCAACGAGATATCGATGCGCTTCTTCCTCGTCATGACGTTCATGCCGTTCGTCTTCCTGGGCATGTGGATCGAATTCCTCGCGGAGCGCTTGCCGAAGCCTGCGGCGATGATCATATCCGGCATCGTCATCGTGTCGCTCGTCATGATGAACGCCGTCTCGATCGGACGTTCGTTCGTCGAATATGCCGGATACGCGACCCTGTCGGGAGGTGGGATGGATAACGTGACACTGAAGGAAGTGGAACAAGCGTCGGCCTTTATCGTCGCGAATGCGGGGGATTCGGATTCCGCGTATCTCGTCGGCGATGCGAAATATCTTTTCAAGGCACAGAAGTCCATCGACTATCTGACCAGGCGGGTCGGCATCCGCGTCTTACAGCCCGGGAAAAAAACGACCGAAGGCGTTCCGGTCTTTCTGGTCGACAACAGCGACAAGGCCGATGAGATCCTGGCCGCCGGCCACGTCGAGGCGTACGGCGTACTCGGTCGATTCACGATATTCAAACGCGAACTATGATCCCTATGAACGATATTCTTCGTCGATTGCTGAGCCGGACCAGGACCATACCGACATGGGTGTGGATACTGACCGCTATCCTGGCCGTCGGCATCGTGCTGCGTACGTACCACTTCCGGGAGTGGATGACATTCAATCCGGATCAGGCGCGCGACGCGCTTCTGGTTCAGGATGTCCTGGCCGGCCGCGCGCCGCTGCCCCTGTTGGGTCCGCAGGCCGGTAATACGGCCTTCAAACTCGGTCCGATCTTCTATCATTTCGAGATCGTTTCGGCAAAACTGTTCGGTACGGACGCGGTCAGCATGGCCTATCCCGACCTGATGTTCTCCATCCTGACCATGCCGCTCCTTTTTGCGTTCTTGCTGAATTTTTTCGGCAAACGTCTCGCGCTCGTCCTTACCGCGCTGTATTCGGTCTCCTTTTTCATCGTCACGTATTCCCGCTTCGCCTTCAATCCGAATTCCATTCCGTTCTTCACACTGCTCTTCCTGACCGGCCTGCTTGCGATCATGAATGCCGGGAAGAGCGAGAAACTTTCTTCCGCGTCGATGGCAGGTATCGCCATGGGAGTCGGTATCCAGCTTCATGCCCTGCTTCTGGTCGCGATGCCGATCGTCGCCGCGACCGTGTTCATTTTCCAGTTTGCCCGCAGTCGGTTCGTTTGGAAGAGCGCCCTGACGATGCTAGCCTGTTCCCTCCTGATGAACATTCCCCAGATTGTCGACGGATCGCAGGCCGGCGGATCCAATTTTCGCGCGTTCGTCGGCGGCGCGGGTGCGGAGACGCGATCATCCGATTCGAAACTGGCGCGGAACACCGTGAACGACATCAGTTGTCATATCCAGGGAGTAGCTTATATCGCGACCGGCATCGGAAACGGTGATAAATGCGACCTGATGAACCTGCGATCGCGGATCGCGTCAAAAGGGATACGGACCAATGTTGAGGATATCGTGATCGCCGCGATCGGGGTATTGCTGTATGTCGGGGGATCGGCCTTGTTAGTGATCCGCGCCCGACGGGAAACCGATGAGCAAAAGCGGAATTTCCTCCTATTGTGCGGTTCCTACTCACTTGTCGTGTTCCTGATATTCATTCCCGTTTCCGCAAGCGTCTCGATACGTTATTTTATCGTGATCGCATTTGTTCCGTTTCTGTTTATCGGCCTCTGGATTCGGGTCATAGCGGATCGATTCCAAGAAAAGGTCGCGAAGTCCGTATGCCTGTTGGCGATGGTCGGATTTGCGACTTCGAACGTATCGTCGATCTCGGACGCCGTGGCGAAACTCTCCGACGGAAGCGCGAGTACGGTCGATGTCGCCGTATATGGCGAGGTCGAACGCATGGGATCGTATATCATGGACGGGAACGTGTCCGATCGGGAAATCTATCTGTCAGGTGGAAGCAAGTACCTGAAGCGGTTCTATATGCCGCTCAAGTATTTCGCCGCACGAGGCGGTATCGTCCTGACGAAGGTCGACAGCGAGCGTCCGGTCGATCCGAACGTTCCGATGTATTCCATCACGAAACGCCGACCCGGGACAGTATCGTCTGGTGTCGATGTGACGCTCCGACGAGATTTCGGAAATGTCAGTATCGTCAGGGTTGAAACTTCTGGTGCTGAATCGGACGAATAACAGGCGGTCGACCGTCGTGGCAGCTCGGGACATGTTTGACGTTCCAGTTGTCACAAGCCTTTGCCTGAGTATCGGAATCGACCCTCAAGCAAGCAATATTTTGTCAATCATCGAAAAACGGGTACACTGACGGTGAAAGAGACGGCTAGCCTACCGCGGCGCTTGCGGCAACGAAACCGGAACCTTCACAATGAAAAAGAGACTATTTCATATCGGGGATGTCATGAACCTTCTATTCTTTTATGACAATAACAAGAGTGAGTTATTCGGGGGAGAGGAAGAAACCGAAGGGCTTGATGTCTTATTCTCGTTCATGCTCGGAATGAACGTCGAGGATTTGAAAGGAGTGTTCGGTACCGATCCGATGATCCGAAAATTGCTGCAGCGGTTGTGCTATAAGAGTCTTTGGTACCAGTTGAGGGGGACTTTCAATCAAAAATGTCTGCATAAGACGTTTATCAATGCGAAAAGAAGGGCCCGGTACTCCGTCGACGAGGAAGAACTCGAGTCGCATTGGCTCAGGGAGCAGGCGGAACGATACGGTGAGATGCATGAGGTTTTGTCGATCGGCTACCTGTATATACCCTTGAGCATGCCCGGCTCTCGTCAGAAGAAAATAGCGAAGTCAGCGATTCATCGGACCGTGAACACGAATTGAAACAGATAACCCTCCGGATCGAACGTTCGGAGGGTCGTTTTGATGTATTGTATTGTCGGGCACGAACCAAGTATTGAGCGATCGGGATTTATGAACGAGCGATACCCGGAAGAAGGCGGCGGATAGGAACCCAATCGGTCGGTTCCAGGACCCTGGCGGCGAACAGGATGACGAAGTGGAGCAGAAACAGGCAGGCTCCCGAGAAGATGAAGGAATACGTGTCGGCCGGGAGGAAACGGGAGAGAAAGAGGAGCACTGCCGACGATCCGAACGAGACGATCCAGAGGCGGAGCGGTATGTGAACCCTGAAGTGACTGTCGGTGAAGACGAGAATGCCGACCATAAGGATGAACGTGACGATCGTCGTTGCGATTGCCGATCCGACGATTCCGTAGATGGGGATGAGAAGTGCATTGAGGGCGGCAGATGCGACAAGTCCGACACCTGAGACATACATGGGAATCTTCACGAGTCCGGCGCCACTGATAGCGAAAGCGAGGACATAAAAAACAGTTAGAAACCCGTTTCCGACCGCAAACACGCTCAATGATGCGGTGGCTTCGGCGTATGCACTTCCGTAAAAAAGGCTAATGAACGGTCCGGCATAGACCGAAAGCAGGGTCACTGCAGGAAAGAGGATCAGAGCCAGAAGTCGAAGCGCCTTGTTCACGAGTTTCGAGGTTTCAGCTTGGTCGCGATTTGCCGACGTCTTGGAAATCGCCGGCAACAGGATGATGGTAAGCGCGTAGAAGAGGTAGTATGGGATATTCCCCACGGTAATGACCGCGTTATACAGGCCGGTGAGGTGGTCGTCATGCAGTAGTGCTTTTACCAGAAAGAGATCCAGAGAAGTTATCATCTGGTAAAACAGCATGAAAAGCGTCAGTGGCCAAGCGTAATCGAGCAGTTTTTTTGCCGGGAAGTCCGGTGAGTCCGTGTTTTTTACCTCGGGGAAGTATTTTTTCGTAATGAGGGCGTCGCAGACCAGCGCGACTCCGAACACGAGCAGGGGGGAAACGATGTAACCGGCAACGGCTCCTCGGACTCCGAACAACCATGCCAAGAGGATGATGAAGGTCATCCTCGTGACCGAACGAGTGGTCTTGAGCGCGGCTTGGAGTCTGAAGAAGTGAAGTCCGGTGAAATATGAAAAATAGAAAGATGCGGCGGCGAATGACGGGATGATAAGCGATGAGAGTTGAAAGAGGGGGGTAAGAGTCGCATCGCCGAGAGCTGCCGCAATCAGCGGGGAGAGCAGGAAAAACGCGAGTGTGACGGTCGCCATGATCGTCGTTTGGAGAAATATCGTCTTTCTCTTGATACCGAGTATCCGATCGGGGTGCGTCTCGAAAATCTCGCTCATGTACTTCGACATGGCGGTTGGCACTCCGTTTCCGATGAGTATGATTACCGTCGTCGTCAGGTTCACAATAAGACCGTACCGTCCGTAATCGGAGGGGCCGAGCAATCTCCCGACTACGGAATGGATGACGTATCCGGAGGCGTTGAAAATGATTTCCGAAACGGTCAGCCAAACGAGGGCGCGTGAAAAACTTTTCATGTGAATAGATTAGGAGTTCAACGATGTCAGGATAGATGAGAACACGTCCTCTTTCGACCGATCGGCGTCGATACGGACAAGTCCCCATCGCTTTGTCATCGATGCGAAAACGCGTCGTTTCTCTTCGATGTATTCGATGCCTTGCTCCGGAACCCGCTCACGCCGCATGACCGCCTCCGGGGCGATATCAAGAAAGAATGCGGCATCGGGTCGGGGTATGAAATGCTCGCCGGGACAACGGAAAACGTGCGGCCTTGAGAGGTATGCGAGGTTGATGAACGTATCATAGAAGTATCGGTCCGACAGCAGTATATCCGTGCCTTTTTTTCGAAGAGAACGGAGGAAGAATCGGAAACGGACGAGATCGACGGCAAAAAATATGCGACGAAGAAGCATGGAAAGGGGCGTTGCTTTCGTGTTCGCCGCTTCTTCGCCCGGTTTAAACTCGCTTTTCCCGCGCGTGTTCCGGTTGAGCCGATTCGCCAGAGAAAATTCGACGGCATGGAAATAGGCGACTCTCTTTCCGTCGTTTTCGAAATGCTCACGTAAAAGCGAAAGCTGTGTGGATTTTCCGGAGCCGTCGGTTCCGGAAAGGGTGATAAGTATCATGGGGAATGAATCATGAATATGAAATCAGGCAGGCTCGCCGAGTGCCACGTAATGAAAAGCGCTTGAAATAGGGAAATACTGTCCATAAAGTATCAGAAAATGGTATAATAGGCAAACCTGATGAGATATATCCTATGGACCGGCTGACAAGATATTCGGATGGTCTGTTCCTGACGTTTCTCTTCCTGCTACCTTTTCAGACGATATATTTGCTGCGTGAGCCATTGGTCGACGGGGAGAAGTGGCAGTACGGCACGATCGGCATTTACCTGTCCACTTTGGTATTGGCGTGCGCGGTCATGATCGGGGCGGTATTGAAAATGAAGGCGTCAGGGAGCGAATCAATCAGTGTCAGAATAAAAAAATTGTGGCGGGTTCGGAAAGCCGATGCTTTTCTTCTTCTCATCGTTTTTTGGTCAGGTCTGTCGATCCTCTGGGCGCAGGATGCCGTCTTGGCCGGGTATACGTTCGTAAAAATCGTTCTCGCCGCGGATGCGTTCGTCCTGACGCGGGAACTGGTGCGACGAGGGAAGGGGAAACGAATCGTGATGATACTCTTCGTGGCAGGCGTAATCCAGTCCGCTATCGGTATCGGCCAGTTTCTCACACAGGAAACGTTTTCATCCACCCTGCTCGGGACAAGTCTTCACGAGCCCTGGCAAGCGGGTTCGTCGGTCCTGAAAATCGGAATAGGACGTTTTTTGCGCGCGTATGGTACCTTTCCCCATCCGAATATGTATGGGGTCTTTCTTGCGGCCATATTGTTGATGGCGCTGAATATGGTAATTACTTCTGCCTCTACCCCGCAGTCTCGAGCACTCGACACCCCCCCTTTGAAAGAAAAACGGTTTAAAGGCTGCGTCAGCCATTTTCTCTCTTTCGTAAAGGGAGTACCGAGTCTGCGAGGGGAAGTATTTTACATACGGATTGGAATACTGTCTGGTATCCTTATCATTCTTCTCGGACTCGTCGTGTCCTTTTCCCGTCTGGCGTGGGGAGGATTTTCGCTCGGGTTCGCATTCTTTTTATGGCAACGATATTCGCGGTTCAGCAAATCGAAGGACAAGACGTGGAGATATTTGCTCGCTATTTCCGCTACCATCACCATATCAATAGCAGTATTCACCGGCATATTGCATGAAACGGTCTTTCCTCGGTTCGACGGATCAGTTGTCGGGCGGGAAAGATCGGTAGTCGACCGTATGTCTACGTATGCGGATGCTATAAAGCTCATCAAAGATCATCCGATACTCGGCATAGGGGCGGGAAATTACACCGTCGAATTGATACGTATGAATCCGAATCGTCCCATTTGGGCCCTTCAGCCGGCGCACGACGTGCCGCTCCTCATCGTTGCCGAACTCGGACTCGTCGGCTTCGTTCTGTCGTTCCTTTTCACCGCGACGTACCTGATGGGCGTATTCGAAACGAAAAACGCCCCGATACATATCGGAGCGCTGTTCGTGTTGGCACCAAGCCTGTTGCTGGACCATTTCCTGTGGACATCGAACTTTGGACTGCTGTTTCTTTTCGTTCTGCTCGGTATTATCGCCGAATCGGGATCCGATGAATGAATACGCTCCTCTCGACGTTCGAAATACGAAATCAAAAATGAATACTCCTCGCGACAAGCCGCTGCGAATGCGCCATAAGGAGATCCGATCCTGTCATCGTTCCTTGTTGTCCGTTTTCTGATAACTGTTTGCTGCAGATCAATACATGATCACCGCGACGGGTTGCATCTTGGCGACCGGTTTGACGATGTCGTTTTCCTTGACGCTCGCGATGACGGCATCCGCGTTCTTATAGTGGGCACTGTCCTGCTCGATGACCTTGGACGAGCGGCCGTTGTAGAGCTTCACGCCACGGGTCGCGAGTTTCTTGTCGAGTTCTTCTCGGCTTTGCGGGACGACCGATTCGGCCGCGGCCTTCGGCTTTCCGGCGCCGTGGTTGCACGAGAAGAACGTAGACTCGTTGCCGTCCGTACCGACGCAGAGATAGCCTTCCGTCGACATCGAGGTCGGGATGAACGCGGGCTCGCCGGTCTCGCGGAAAAGGGGGTGATCCGACATGCGAGACGGTCCGTAGGCTCGGCTGGTCCCGTTCCGATGGATCCAGGCATTCTTACCGAAATGTTCTTCCTCGGAGACCAGGATATGCGGCATGTCATATACCAACTCGAATCCCGGATCCCGTCCCAATACTTCCTTGATCGTCTCGGATACGTTGTGCGCGATGATGGCACGGTTCGCATGCGCGAAGTTGGAGCACGCGTTCCGGGCCTCCATGTACATCTTTCCGTCCTCGCCGTCGCCCTCGAACGTAAACAGCTCTTCCTTGGCGCCGAAATCGAAGTCTTTGATCTTCTTCGCGATCGCGTCGATAACGCGCTTTCGGGGCGTGAAGAATGTCATCCTGCCGAGCCACGCCATGAGGGCTTGCGAGCGGTGTTCCCGCTTTTTGGCCGTATACATGTACATGGTGTACTGGCCGAGAATGCCGGACCCGCAGTGGACCATGAACAGATACTGCCCCTTTCGGATTCCGAGTTTTTGCGCCAGGACGGGATCTTCGAGATCGGTCACCCTCATCAGATCGAGGAAATGATTTCCTGCGGCGCCGAGAATGCCTGACCGGAACTTGGCGAAAAAAAGAAACAGTCTCGGGATGACCTCGTAGATGCTCTTTCTGGAGACTTCCTTGCCGTAGAAGTTTCCACGATCGAGGGAATTCTCCCGTTCAAACTTCGTTTCGATGCCAAGATGATCTATTGCCGCACCGACACCCTTGCGACAGATATCCACGATGACACGGAAGGGAAGAACCGTGCCGATAAGGGATTTAGTCGGAACTCGCTCCACGAGCTTCTGAAACAGCTTGTCGATATCTTCTGAAGACAGGTCGTTTTCCGTCATGTTCGTCCGAATGAGTCGCATTCCGCAGGCCGGATCCGTGTCGTTGACCTGGGGGAGTATGAATTTTTCCGAGGCGATGGTCGTACCGGTCGCGTTCTTTCGTCCGGGCTTCGAATGGACATCTGCCATCGCGGCGACATGACGAAACAGGCCGTCATTGCTTGCGACGCATTCCAATTGGGCAAGCGTGCTGTCGGCCGGCAGCAATTCATCCTGCACATGAAACACGACCGGAACCTTCATCCGGTCGGTCTTCATCTCGCTCCGAAAGCCGCCGGTTCTCGTGAAATCGTTTTCGTCGATCATATTCCTATTCATGGATCGGCTCCTTAGGACGCATCGTCTGAGTCTTCGACGTCCGGTTCGATCGAATCGAAAATACGCCGCAAGCGTTCCGCGGTCTCCGGCGGGACGGACGTCGCATACTCGGAGAGTACGAGGGACAGCGCTCGTTTGATCTCGTGCTCCGGAGTGGTCACTTCAGTCAACTCCGATGCCGAGAAATCCATCGTGGGCAGTTCGTCCGGGTCCGCGTTCTCGTCTCTCGCGTGATTATCCAATATCCCACGTATCACGGATACGTCCGTGGAAGCCGACTCGACGTTGTCCGACGACACATACGCCTTTCGAAGAAAGGATTCGAGTGACGCATAAAAACGATTTTCAGACTCCTTCTCAGATGAACCATCCCACATTGGAAATTCCGGGTTTGACATACTCGTTCACTGTTGGATTATCATGCTTAATTATACACCATGGCTTATCGAAGGGATAATACTGATCCAGGAACCAGTTCCTTTGTTCTTGCCCGGGTTCCGACCAGTCGGGAAAATTCGATCGTATCCGCGACGATAGCCGGGAAAGTGCCGTAGTGCATCGGGATGACAGTTTTCGGTCGGATAAGCTCGACCGCCCTCGCGGCGGCACGGATGTCCATTGTAAACGTACCGCCGATAGGTAACAGAGCCACATCGATTTTTTCTTCGGCAAGGAACGCCATATCACTGAAAAGAGCGGTGTCGCCCGCATGATACAGCGATATGTCAGGGTGTCGCACGATGAATCCGCACGGCACGCCGACTCCGCACGAATGGATCGCCGGAACGAAGGTGATGCGGATTCCGCCGGTTCCGATCGTCCCGCCGATATTTCCGGAAACGACCTGCGTAATTCCCTCGTCGCGGAAACGGTTCGCGAGTTCAGCGACCGCTACGACGGTCGCCCGCGCGCGCTTCGCGATCGATACGGCATCGTCGAAACCGTGGTCGGCGTGATCATGTGTGACGAGTACGATATCCGCCGAATCGATATCGTCCGGAGACGCGAGCGGGCTTTGCGGGTTCCCGTCGATCCACGGATCGAACAGGATTGTCTTTCCGCCGATCTTCAGTTCGAATGCGGCGTGACCGAGGAAACGGAGTTCGGACATAAGGGGGTTGTAAGCATGTCGGATCAAAACCACGACGTATCACCAAGGAATGCCATGACGGACTACCTCAAAAAGCGCTCTGCCGATTCACGGACGCCCGAGTCCCAGAGTCGTTCCGACTACGGACTCTAATCCAGAATGCTTGCCAATGCGACGATTCCATACAGCCCGTCCAGCTCGTCGGTCAGCGTCTTGATATCCGCACGTGTCCCCTCGATGACAACCGTGATGAGACCGCTGTAATTCCGCAGCCCTGTCCGACCAAGGTTCACGCCGAGGCGCGAAATGATGTTGTTCCCGTGCCTGGAGAGTATCTCGTTGATTTTTCCAGCGTGCGTCTCGCGCTCCTTCACGAGAATGGTCACCGTCGCGATATGGGACTGGGGCTTCGATGTTTCGGTCATATTCGTTTGATTATTGACGCAAATAATTGAGTATCGGATAAATCAAAACACCAGACACATTCATGAATCAGAGATTTTCATAAACTTTCGCATAGCGCTTCGCGGTTTCCTTCAGATCGAATTCCCGCTCGACGTAGGCGCGGGCAGCCAAACCCATCGTTTTGACCAACGCACGATCGTTCTCGAATCGCTGGACGGCCGTCAGGAACGCGTCACCGTCACCGCGGGGGATGGTAATCGTGAAATCGGCAGCCGAAAATTCCGTAAAGAGCGGAATGTCGGAAAGGATGACCGGCTTGGCGCAGGCATACGGTTCGATGACCGCGAGCGGAACATCGAACTTTCCCTTCATGTCGCCGACCGGAAAGGCGATCACATCGGCAAGATTATACAACCCGAGAACATCGCCAAAGGTATCGGAGCAGTGAAACCGGTTGCCGAGACCCGCCTCTTTAAATTTCCCCATGACCTCGTTTTTCTTCGCGACGTCGGCTTCGTTCTTCAGACGGAGCGCCCAAAAGAATCGAACGGGGGAATCGGGGTGTTCGCGATGATATCTGATCATGGCGTCTGCGAGCATATCGGTCGCGCCCAATCGGGCGTATTCACCGACGTACGACACGATGAAGTCATCCTTCGTGAATCCGAAACGTTTCAACAGTTCCGGATTCTTGGGTGCCGGACGGAAATGGTCGAGGTCTATTCCGGGATATATGCGCTCCACCCCCGCAAATCCCATCTCCTCGAGTCGGTGCTTCGACCGATCGGCATACGTGATGATCCGGTCCGCGAAGAGCATTTTTTTCAGGTCTTCCTCGGAATAGAGGTCCTCGCGCAGCGTGGCGACGGTCTGAATGGTCTTGCCGCGGGTCGGACGAACCAGGTTTCGGATGATCCACGAGTTGAGTTTCGTCGGCGTGAAGAGATAGTGGGTCACGTCGAACCGGTTGCGGAATCGAAACAGCGAGAAGAAGAGCTCGGCCTTTGCGCGCAAGTCGAATCGTCCCGAAGAGTAGATCGGTTCCTGTGAGACGGACCCCGGAAGGGCGTCGATCGTGCCGCTCGTGAGGATCGAAGCCGGAATGCCCGAAAGCGACTTCGCCAGGAAATAGGCGAAGTTCTTGGATCCTTCGTCCCACGGGGGACAGAGCGGTCGAGTGACGAGGAGCACGTTTTTTTTCTGGGGCATATGTCGTTCTTGGCGGTTATCGTTCCCGGTAAATCTCCCTCTTCGTGCCGTCATCTGCCGATACGGAGACGCTCGTGCGGCCCGAATCCGGTACGACATCCGGAGTCACGAGCCTCGTATCTCCCTTGGCGACCGACAGATCACCGGTCGAAAGCGTCGATCCTCCGCGCGTTACGGTATATGTGAAGCGGGTCGCTTTGGAATGATTCGTGACCAGGAAAGACGACGAGTCGGCATTGCGTGTCTCGAAGGAGAGTGTCCACCAGTCTTTCCCGCGATCCGGATCGAAGGCGCGTTCTATCCCGAAGAACAATATGCCGACGGCGATCGAAAACATGACGATGGTCGCACAAGCCGGCCCCCACTCGCTTTCCGTGAGCCGGGCAAGGGATACGAGCTTCCTTTCGCTCGTGTCGGTGTCGCGATTACTGTTTCCGTTCATAGATTTGTATGGATGTACCGTCGAAAATACGGGAGAACGCGTGCGATTTTTCGAATTGAGACGAGTCGTATCGTGGATTGACGGCGAGCAGGTTCACCCGAAGGTCGGCGAAGCACGTCTGCCCATCCGACAGATTCGGTGCGGAAATCATGCGGAGCGTGCACTGTTCGCGGGGATTCGTCTCGTCCTCATACCGCTTGAAGAGCCCTCTGGAAAGCGGATACGAGTACCCCTTCATGAAAAGCAGTTTCATCCACGAATCGGCAGCGAGATAATTATGGTCCTTGAGAGGGAGATCGCCTGGCAGCGCATGATCGGAGAGGTATATCGATGCGTCGAATACCTCGATCGCATCCTGCGTCCTGACCGATCCAGGCAGTGACGACTGATTATCCTGCGAACCGTCCCATGCCGGAAAGGAAAACAATATCAGTGACGCGAACAGGAATGCCGTTCCCGGCAGCAACACACCCGATATCCTGCCGACCGGATTGCGGAAATATGACGGAAACGCCGCGAGAAACAGTCCGGCAAGGATGGTCATGGGAAACGAAAGGTAGGTGCCGATACGATCCGAGGGAATATTGAGAAACAGCCATCCTGGACGGATAGTCATGAGGAGCAGTATGCCACCCCAACCCAACAGGAAGGGAAACGTGACGGATCTGCGGAGCGGCCGGATCGCTGCCGCGAGGACGAGTGCGGCGATGCCGATCGCCATACGGGCGGTCCCGGTACTTTGCGTCGCCTGGAGGAACGTGAGGCCGGTCCGCGTAGATTTCAACGGGGTGCCGACGGCGGTCGTGACGGCGTTGGTTTCGATGTAAGTCGGCATGGCGATCAAGAAGAAGAACGATCCAGCGAAGACGAGTGCAAGAGCCGGATACGGAGACATGAACAACCGTAGGAATTTTTTCAGAAGTCCTGACAGATTACGGAATGACATGCCGATGAGGGAGATCGCCGTACCGAAAATCGAGAACCCGAGAACGAACGCGGAGAGGTGATGCGTATATGCGAGCGTGAGCGTAACGAGCAGACCGAGACCGAGAAAACGTGAGTCTTCCTCCGTGAACGCCCGGAAGAACGACAAGATGACGAGCGGAATCATCAGGTTCCCGAATAGGTTACCGACCACGCCGCCTGAAACGAACTTCGTCTCGGGAGATGCCAGGGTGAAGAGCGGTCCGGCGAAAAAGAGTACGGCGAGTCCCGCAGTGACCGGCGAAATGTCACGATCGCGGAATAACGGTACCGAAAGACGAACCGACAGGACGAATAGCGCGATAATCGACAGCAGGTTCACGAGAAGCAGGAACGATATCGGGAATGCGGAGAAGAAGGAGGAGCCGGACAGTTTCGCGATCGCCGCGAAGGGAAGGTGTTCGCCGATGATGAAGTCCGATATCGGTTCCGGGGCGGAGAGCGACGTGTGACCGTCGCCTCTGTCGACGATCTCACGCTTGGAATAGTCCGGCAACCTTCCAGTATCGACGATGACCTTGGACCAGTACATGTGATGACCGAGATCCGTGGCGGTCGGCAGACCGGCATCGAACAGATAGAAGGTCTTCAGGAAGACCGTCAGACCGAAGAGTAACAAGAAAACCGCGCGTTCCGTGTCCGAGAATCGGACTGCAGATCCGAAAGTATCGGGGCGAGAGTTGATCGGCGTCCGTTTCGAGATGAAGAAACGTAGAAATATCAGTCTTAGGACGGCTGAGGCGATCGGTACGACCGTCAGGGCAAGTAGCAGGACGGGAACGGTAAGTCCCACTCCGGCCCGGCCGATGGCCATCATAGAGAAATCGAGCGAACCGATTCCGAGCACGAATGAGAAGGTGAGCCGTTCGAGAGGGGAGAGACGGAAGGACGGACCGAACAGACCCCAAATCAAAAGATGCCCGAAAGCGGGAATCGCGAGCGTGACCAGAAGAAACGGAAGGAAAGTAATCATAGGTCGGCGCAACTCATTTCACGGCTTGTTTCCGTATGAGAATCCCGGGATCGATGCAGTTCCACTGACAGCCGTCTTTGGCTCCTTTGACCCCGGTCATAATCAACGTGCCGCGACATGACGACAGCATCGTATCGCAGCGCGCTTTCTGATCCGCGATGTATTGCCAGTTCGGCTCATACCCGAAATATCGCAGACCGAGGACGGTAAGCGTCAGAATTCCGGTAATCCAAATGGCGAAACGAAGAAGGCTGAACATAGGCGTAACTTCACACATCATATCACAGAATTGTCCGGTACGGCACCTGATGCCCGCCAGAATTCTTGCATTTTCTCGTCGGAGTCGTATCATATCTGGGAATGAGCGCGAAAGGACCGCCATTCGTAATACGTACAAGAGTCACTATGCGCGATACGAAAGCCGAATCGAAGGGACAGTCTCACCCGAAGGAAACCGTAGCCGTCATGGGTCTCGGCTATGTCGGGTTGCCGCTCGCCCTCCTGTCCCGCGAGAGCGGATATGAGGTGATCGGCTTCGACGTGAACGCGGAACTGGTCGGGAAGATTAATGAGGGTATTTGTCCGATTCCGGACGACGAGAAGGTCGTCAGCAAGTTTACCGAGAACCGATTCCCCGCGACGACCGATCCGAAGGAACTCTTGAAGGCCGATGTCGTGCTTATCGCCGTGCCGACTCCCGTAGACGAGATGCAGAACCCGGTTTATGACTACGTGGTCGGGGCGTCCACCCTTTCTGCTGACAATCTCAAGCACGGAGCCTTGGTCGTACTCGAATCGACGGTCAATCCCGGGGCTTGTGAGGAGCTCGTGCGCCCGATTTTCGAGAAACGCGGCCATAGGATCGGAACCGACGTAGAGATCGCGCACTCACCGGAACGCATCGACCCCGGGAAGTCCGTTTTCAGCAAGGGGTGGCATATCGGAAATACGCCGCGAGTTGTCGGTTCGTTCACCCAGGAGGGGACTCGCCGAGCGCTCGGCTTCTACCGCTCGATCATCGATGCCGAGATCCGTCCGATGAAGTCTATCCGCGAAGCGGAGGCGGTCAAGATTCTCGAGAATACCTTCCGCGACATCAATATCGCCTTCATCAATGAGATCGCGCAGTGCTTCGACATGCTCGATATCGACGTCCTCGATGTCATCGAAGGTGCGAAGACGAAGCCGTATTCCTTCCTGGCGCATTATCCGTCCTGCGGAGTCGGCGGGCACTGCATCCCGGTCGACCCGTACTACCTCATCGAGCAGGCGCAGAAGGCCGGATTCGACCACAAGTTCATGCGACGCGCCCGGGAGGTGAACAACTTCATGCCGGAATACACCGTCGAGCGGATGCAGGACGCCCTCAATTCGATCAAGCGACCGATGAAGGGCGAGAAGATCGGCGTGATGGGACTCGCGTACAAGGCGAACGTGGACGACCTCCGTGAATCGCCCGCGTTCAAGATCATAAAACACCTGAAGCGGCACGAGGCGGACGTGATCACGTTCGATCCGCACATACCCGATAAGAGCGATACGAAGACCCTGGAGGAATTCCTTAAGAAGGTCGACCATATCCTGCTCACGGTCAATCACGACGCCTTCACCGAGATCGACCCGGCGCTCTTCCGGGAACACGGCATCCAGGTCATCGTCGATGGCAAGAACTGTCTCGACAAGGACGCCGTCAAGGCGGAGGGTATCGTTTACCGAGGCATCGGACGGCAGTAGACGATGGCATGATTGAGACAAAAACCCCGGGATTTACCCGGGGTTTTTCTTTACGGCTGGAAAAAACTGGTGTACGATACGATTGTGGAAGAAACGGGTGTAAACCGCATAAACATCATGCGTACCGTATGAAACTGATCGTAAACATGCCGGCGTTCAACGAAGAGGAGAAGCTCGCGGAGACGATCCGTCGCGTTCCGAGGACGTTCAAGGGTATTGACGAAGTATTGGTGCAGATCATCGATGACGGTTCGACCGACGGGACCGTGGATGAGGCGAAGAAGGGCGGAGCGGATATCGTTCTTTCGCATGACGGCAATCGGGGGCTCGGCGTCATGTTCCGCACGGCGCGCGAGAGCGCGCTCGAGAACGGTGCCGATATCCTCGTGAATATCGATGCTGATGGACAGTTCGATCCGTACGATATTCAGAAAATTATCGACCCGATCCTCGCGCATAAGGCGGACATGGTCATCGCGGACCGTTTCTCGAAGAGTACAGCCGAAAACATACCGTTCATAAAAGACGTTTTAAACCGTCTCGGCGCGTGGGCGGTCGGAAAGGCGCTCGGTAAACCGGTCGTCGATCTGACGTGTGGGTTCCGCGGCCATAACCGTGAGACGCTTTTGAGACTGAATGATCCGAGTGGCTTCACGTATACTCAGGAGACGATTATCGATGCTATCGGTAAGAATCTCAAGTTGACATGGATACCAGTGAAAGTTACCTACTTCGCGGGACGCAAGTCACGCGTAGTGAAGACGATCTGGAAGTATGTCTCGAGTTCTACCCGTATCATTATCCGGGCGTTCCGTGATGTTCGTCCGATGACTTTTTTCGCAAAACCCGGTTTCTATTTGATGGGACTTTCGGTGATCCTGTTCGTTATCTTCGTGGCGCTTTATATCCCGGATATGAAGATTACGCCGTATCGGAACTATCTTATCTCGTCACTCGCGTCGTTTTTGATAGGGCTGCAGTTGGTCGTGTTCGGTCTGATTGCCGACATGGTTCGTGGAACGAAACAGCTCAACGAGGAGATCCTCTACAAGATGCGTAAGGACAAGTACGCGAAATAATGTCTGGTCGTTCGGGCCGAGGGACGCCCGTGGCGCCCCTCTTTCCATTTCACTTTAAGGATATGAAGATCCTCTTCGTTTCGCGGGCCTATCCGCCGATCATGGGCGGGATCGAGCGGCAGAACTTCGAACTCGGACGATCACTCGGAAAAATCGCCGACATCACGATCGTCGCGAACACCCGTGGCAAGAAATTCCTGCCTATATTCCTGACGTACGCGATGATACGGATCATCTTCGATTTGCCGCGCCACGACGTGCTCCTGTTCGGCGACGGCGTGCAGGCACCGCTCGGGGTCGTGGCGAAGTTTTTCTTTCGGAGTAAAAAGGTCGTCGCGGTCGTGCACGGATTGGATGTGACCTTTTGTCAGAAGAAATCGCTCATGGGCCGCATCTATCGCGCAGTGAACATCCCGTCGCTGCGGACGCTCGACCGACTGATCATGGTCGGCCGACATACGATCGACGAGGCGGTCAAGGTGGGCGTCGATCGGAACCGATGCGTTTTCGTACCGAACGGCCTTTTTCCGGACGAACTTCGTGAGGCTCATACCCGCGTTGAACTCGAGGCCCTGACGGGGATGGACCTCACCGGCAAGAAAGTCATCCTTCGCGTCGGACGCTTCGTCCCGCACAAAGGGGTCGCATGGTTCATAGATTCGGTCATGCCCTTGTTGCCGTCGGAATTCGTGCTCGTGGCCGCCGGCGGTCGCAACGGGAAGACCGTGGGCGACCGCGACGCGTACGCCGATGCCGAAGACGCCATGCTCCGACACGCACTTGAAAATCGCGTGCGGTTATTGCCGAACGTCGCGCAGAACGACCTGAAAATACTGTTCAACACGGCCGATGCGTACGTGTCGCCGAATATCGAGGTGCCCGGGTCGATGGAAGGATTCGGCATCAACGCGATTGAGGCGGCCGCCTGCGGGCGGGTCGTCGTCTGTGCCGATTTTCAGGGGCTCAAGGACGCCATACAAGACGGCGAAAACGGGTTCATGGTGCCACAAGGAGACTCGCAGGCGTGGGCTGCGAAAATCCGTGCCGCGTTCGCGGACGGATTCGACCGCGCAGCCTTCGGCGAGAAGGCGCGGATCTATACGGCGGCGCATTTCTCGTGGGACGGCATCGCGAATCGGTATCTGGAAGTGCTCAGCAAATAACCGCGCCGCTCATGTTCTGGATCTATCTGGCGCTGATAGCGGCGGCGTTACAGGCGGTCGAGGCGGCCATCAAGAAAAAGCTCCTTCGAGAAGCCGATACGAACGTCGTCATCGGGACGGTGTCGTTTTTGGGAGCGTCCGTCCTGTTTTTTATCGCGATGTACGTCCATTCGGGGCAGGTCTGGCATCCCGGTCTCTCGGCGAGGTTCTGGGAGGCGATGTTTTTTTATGCGGGACTCAATATCGCGGCCTCGTGGTACGGATACAAGGCCCTCGACCTGGCGGAATTTACGTTTCTTGCGCCGTTCATGACCCTGACCAGCCTGACGATGGCCATCCCACCCATATTCTTGTTAGGTGAATTCCCAAGCATCGCTTCACTGTCAGGTATCATCCTGGTGATAGCGGGAACGGCCGTCATGACGTTTCGGAGGAAGCGGAAGGACAAGGTGTGCGAAAGTGAAGACGAACGTCGCCGGAACAACAGGAAAGGACTCATGTATTTGCTCATCACTGCGGGGTGTTTCACGTTCACGCCGACCCTGGGTAAGGTCACGATACAGGAAAGCACGCCCCTGTTCGCCTCGTTCGTGGTCTTCATGCTTATCGGGCTCGGATTCATGATCATATCGGTCTGTATCGGGAAGTTCGGGAAACTCCGTTCGGTGCTGACCGAGAAGGGGTACCGCGTCACGCTGGTCGCGATTTTAGTGACCGCCGTGCTCACGTTCATCGAGAACGCCAGCGCCAACACGGCCATGACGATGGCACCGGTCGCGACGGTCATGGCGCTCAAGCGAACCGCACCGCTCTTCTCCTTCATTATCGGCATCACGTACTTCCGCGAACGCAAGGACATCCTCAAGAAACTTGCCGGTGCCGTCCTCATGGTCGCCGGCGCGATAATTATTTCGATACTGTAACCTGAATCGCAATGACTTTTTTCATCGACCTGCTCGGTGATAATCGCGATTGCACATTTCGAATTCCTGAACGGTTCGAGGTAGTTAGCTCGGGCCGTATATTCTTGGCTGGGGTTGACGGAATTTTAGAATATGTTATCATTGCGAGTCTTATTTAAGACAGCGATCTTTAAAAAAAATGTATTTTCTCAACGCCATTTTGGCAAAATCCGGCTTCGTCCAGGAGGGATAGGTCATGAATCACAGCAAGATATTGGTACTCGGCGTCGGAATGATGGGTCTGAATTATGTCGAGAAGCTGCTTGAGATCGGCATTGATCCGGCCACCATGATCGGTGTCGATATCGACGAAAGCAAGTTTGATCTCGTACGGAAAAAGGTTCCGCAGGCGGCCGGCATCGAGTTTGTCAAGAACATCCCCGGTCGACCCCTGAAAGAATTTGTGAACGTGTTCGAAATTGAGTCAGTGTTCCTGTGCACCAACACGCCCAGTCATCACCGGCTCCTCGTCGAGCTGATGGAACACGGGATCACGAAGATCTTCTGCGAAAAGCCGCTGGCACTGAACATGGACGGCGTGCTCGACGTGCAGAAGGCGAAAATGAGGACTGGAGCAAACATCTTTACCGCTTTCTTGATGAATTTTTCGCCCGCGTTGATGCATCTGATCGAACGCATGCTTGCGGAAGACCTGGTGCTGATCCAGGGCGAGGCCTCGTGGGGAAAAAACCGATTCTTTGATCCGAGGCCGACGGCCGGCGATCTGGAAGACGAATCCGTTCATCCGACCGGAGTGTTCCATACCCTGGTGCATGCGGGCCGTCAGGAGATTGATTCCATCCACGTGAGTGCCAGGCTCTCCTGGTTCGACTACATCGACAAGGAAGCTCAGGCGAAAGCCAATCTGATTGACCCGTATTTTCCGCTCAAAGTGAATTCTTCCGCCTTCATCACGGAGTCACTCCGCTACCCGTCGGTCCCGTTCGACGTGCTGCTTCATACAAACAGCTCATACGTAAAGGGTAAGCAGGTGAGACGAGTCGAATGCACCTTCGCGAAACGTGACAACCCAATCCGTCCGTATCTCGCAACGGAGATGAACTTCGATACGCCCGAAGGCGATACTCTGGAATGCACATTGCTGCAGGCGAAGACGGTGGAAGAGAAACTGGCATTCAAGGTGAACAAGCTGGCGATCGAGACGAAGGCGTTCCAGGAATTCGTCAGGACTGGACATGTCGATCCACGCCTCACCGACTACCTGTCGGCCAGGATGTCCGTGAAAGTCACCAAAGCCATCGTCACGAGCGACTCGCTCAACGGCGCGGTCGTCATGGCATACGGAGATGAACAGGACCTGTTGTTTCGGAAAGTCGTCAACGGATGAATCCCGATATCGGTACGAAAAACCCCGAGAGGCTGTACGGTCTCTCGGGCTATTTATTTATGACTGGAATCAGGAAGGTCGATATTCTGCAAAGGCTTCTTTTTTTGTCCATATACGCTATAATTGAACTATGGTCATAGGCATAGATGCCTCATTTCTGCGGAAACCCGGGACCGGAATCGGGCAGGTGACGGAACAGGTGCTCCGGGTTTTGGCGTTATTGCCTGAATCGGCTAAACACCAATTCGTGCTCTACCTCGAAGAATATGCGGATACGTCGTCTTTGCCCGGAAACTTTCGAAAGCACGTTTTTTTGCCAAGTTGGAGGCGGGACGATATCCCGAGACGCTACCTGTGGGAGCGGATGCTTGCGACCAAGGCAGTGGAGGATGGTTGTAACGCGTTCATAAGTCTGTCCCAATCAGCGACCGTTTTCCCGTATACCATACCCAGATCGGAGGGTATACGCCACCTCATGGTCGTGCACGACATCGTTCCCGTCCTGTTTCCGGCGTACCGCAGGAAATTCACGAGCCGGCTTCATCTGGGAGCGATCATGACCGCGATAGGAAAGGCGGAGCGGATACTGGCGGTTTCGAACACGACGAAACGCGACCTCGAACTCAATCTCGACATTCCCTCGGAGAAGATAGCGGTAGCGTACCCGGATTGTTCGAATCGGTTCCGGGAACCGATTCCCGAAAACGACGCGTTCCGGGTTCTCGGAAAATACGATCTCACATCCGGCTATATTTATCATGGCGGGGGACTGGAAATCCGGAAGAACACCGAACGCCTTCTGCAGGCGTATGCCGAAATACTGACGGACCGGAACGGAGATGTGCCGCCGCTCGTTATTTCCGGAACGATACACGACCGACGCAACCGCATGTCGACGGATGTCGTCGGCATCATTCGAAAGTTGAAAATCCAGGATCATGTGAAGCTTCTCGGATTCGTTCCCGACGAGGATTTGCCAGCATTGTATAAGGAGGCCCTTTTCTTCGTCTTCCCTTCCCTCTACGAGGGATTCGGCATACCGATCCTGGAGGCGTTCGCCGAAGGGACCCCGATCTTGGCCGGACGAACCGCGGGCGCCGTCCCCGAAGTTGCCGGACATGCGGCCCTGCTCGTAGAGACGCAGGACATATCGGCCATCAGGGTGGGCTTGGAAAGGCTCATAAACGACGCGTCCTTCCGTGATACACTCACGGAACGGGGAACTGAGCGGGTAAAGGACTTTTCCTGGGAAAAGTTCGCCCAGGCGTTACTCGACGAAACCCTGAAAAATGACGACCAAAACGAGTCCGATCTTTCGGAAACCTCGTCATCTTAGCAACGGTTTCCCTAATCGCGTCTCTACACATATGAACATACGCACGTTCGTTCCGACTATTTCGATGTCCCTCATCGCAAAGAGCCTTCTGCTCGCGAGCGGTGTCGTGACCACGGCGCTTCTTATACTGTCGTACGTCGGAGTATCATCCCTCGGCATGATGGACTTTCTGTTCCTTTTCTTGATGTCCACGTTGGCAGCCGCATATCGACCCGGTTGGGCATTCCTCCTCCTCGTTTCGGTTTTGCCTCTCGAAATCGTCAATCTTGCTCCAACAGCCATCGGAAGCGCTATCCGCCCGTATCAATTCCTCATGATAACGATCTATGCGGGTCTTGCCGTCCGTTTATTCGCTCAGCGCCCGCTCTTAGGGTGGCCGCGACTCCACATCGGCGACCTATTCGTGTTCCTGATTCCGATCGGAGCCGTCTTCGCCATACCAAACGCCGTGGATCGCAACGTCTCGCTCCATCTTTCGGTGATTCTATTTTCATTCGTCGCGCTCTATTTCCTTTTTCGCATGTACGTTCGCACTTCGGCGGACGTCGGGAAAATTCTGCCGTTTCTCATCCTCTCCGCCGTTCTTACCTCCGTCTGGTCGATATCGCAGAACCTGCTCTTCCTATCGGGAAGGGAATCTTTCGAAGTCATGCCCGGAAGGCCGAACGGCCCCTTTGCCGAAGCGGACTGGCTCGGTATGTTTCTCGGTACGGCATGTTCGATCCTGATAACGGCGGGATATCTCATAGCGTCACGTTCAACGTCCATCCGTGAGTATTTTCGAATGAAACGTTCCGTATACCTGTTTCTAGGCATGACATCGCTCTTTGTCGCGCTGATCGTCACCATGAGCAGAAGCGCATGGCTCGGAACGGCAGTTTCGGTACTCACGGCCTTCCTGCTCATATTCATTTCCCGAAGGCGCCAGGTCGGATCGATCCTCCTGATGACGATAGCGTCGACCGGAACCCTCGCGCTGCTGTTGGTATTCGCCGTTCCGTTGACCGATTTCGACATATTCGGTCGTGCCGCGAGCATCGGGTCGGGATTACAGTCCATTACGGTATCATGTGAACGAAAGACGGCTTTGCCGGATACCGTCATATCGACGGAATCACTCGCCCTCTACGGATGCAGACATATAGACCTCGATGAAGTGGACAGTGAACGGACTGCCGGACGATATGTCACGGAAATCGATCGAAACGACCCGAACGTATCCATCCGAAGACGAATTTATGCGCATTCCGTCTCACTCGGATTCGAACATCCCATTCAGGGAATCGGGTGGGGGAGCATCACCGCCTTTCTTGGGCAGGACGGTCGTGGCGCCGGGTTGAACGCGAGCAACATATTCCTTGAAACGTGGCTCGGAAGCGGCCTCCTCGGCCTCGTCGGGTTGACGGGCTTTCTTATTGTTCTCGCATACCGTTCGGTCCGAGATTTCGTCATGTTCAGGGGCGCGTTCTCATTTTTCATGGTATCATCCTTCGCGGGAATCATCACGTTCAACCTTTTCAATTCCGGAATCCTGCTCGGATTCTTTTGGGCGCTCCTCGGTATTGCCGGATCGTATCTGTTCCATGAATCCGATTTCTCCGAAACGCTATGAAAACCATCGCGATCGATATCCGTCTCATCGGGAGGGACAGGACCGGTGATGAGGCGGTCTTTCGGAATCTCGTCCGGTCAGTGCTCGAGCTGGACCGGACCGACCGATACCTATTGCTGACGGATCGGAGTGACCGGGAGACGATTGAACGTATCCACACCGACCTCGGAAAATCGGGGCGTCTGCGGGAGAATGCGGAGGTCGTGTATCTTCATTCATCCAACCGGTTCTCATGGAACCTGTTTGCAGTACCTTCGTTCCTTCGGCATCGTCGAATCGATATCTTCCATACGCAATACATTTTGCCGGCTTTCGTTCCCCGGCGTACGCGGATCGTGACGCATATCCACGACGTGTCGTTCCGCGCGTTTCCGAACCTTATCGGCGCTATCGATCGGCTCTTTCTTTCAGTATTCATCCCACGGACCATGCGTCGATCCGATGTCATCGTGACCCCGTCGCACTTCACCAAGGATGAGATCGTCAAGTTGTACGAAGTATCCCCGGAACGCATAGTGGTCGTTCCGAACGCGGTCGACCCGTCTTTTCTGGTCGAACCGTCTTCTCACGAACTTGAACGTGCCCGCTCGGCAAACGGTCTTCCGGATGCCTTTTTCCTCTCGGTCGGAACTATGCAACCCCGCAAGAACATCCCCCTGCTTATCCGCGCGTTCGCCGATGTCCATACCAGGTTTCCGGAAATGAAGTTGGTGCTGGTCGGTGGGCGCGGTGGAAAACGGTACGATCACGATATCGATATCGCCTTATGCGAAATGAACCTGGGAAACGCCGTCATCTTTCCGGGATATGTCGCCCAAGAGGACATGCCGAGCGTATTCCGTCTCGCACGCGGATTCGTTTTTCCTTCCCGATATGAGGGATTCGGAATACCCATATTGGAAGCCTTTGCCGCCGGAATTCCGGTCGCCGCCTCCGATATCCCTCCCTTTCGGGAGGTGGGGGGTGAGGCGATAGCCTATTTCGGTCCGACAGACGTTGCCGCCTGCGCGGAAACATTGTATACTCTTCTCGACGATAACGAAGTCGAAAAAGGACGCGGTCGGGCCGCTAATGAACGACTCGCGCAATATTCCTGGGAGAAGAGTGCTCAGGCAATGGTTTCGTGCTATCAGTCTTTTTCGGACGAGGCGTAATCCTCTGCGAACTTAATCGGCGACGGCGCAGTCCGTCCAATACAAACGATATGAGAAATCCATTCGGGCAGAATCATAAGACACCCTCTCTATCGGGACAGAATCGGCACCATCGGATACGCATCGCGATCATAACGATCGCCGCCGTGCTGTTGGTCATCGGCGGCATCCTCGCCTGGAGGGCCGGATCCGTCATGGAAAAGATTTCGATGGGAAAAGGAAACATCTTCTCAAACATAGTGAAATCGCTTCCGGGAACGCAGTCGAAGCTCGAGGGTGAGGATGCTGGTCGTATCAATATTCTTCTTCTGGGTGAACGCGGTGCCGGTGTCGACGGAGGCAGTTTCCTGACGGACACCATCATGGTGCTTTCGGTTCATCCCGGAGACGGCAAGGAAGATGCGCCGAAGGCGTCGCTCGTATCCATTCCCCGCGACCTCTATGTGACAGTGCCTGGATCGTCGGAACAGCGCAAGATCAATGCGGTCAATGCGCTTGGAGAGGAGAAGGGAGTGGGAAAAGGCATGGAGAACATGAAGACGATCGTGTCACAAGTGACGGGGCAACCGATTCATTACGCGATAACCATCGATTTCAAGGGATTCGAGCAGCTGATCGACGCCTTAGGTGGGATTACCGTTCATCTCGATCAGGCGTTCACCGAAGGGGTCCAATTCCATCAGCCGCAGGTCTGCGACGGATACGTCTATACGGTTCCGACCAAGCCGGCGCAATACGAGCACAAATACAAGACCAGTTCCACGGGCGTGAAGCGACTCACCAAGTCTTACCTTCTCTGTTACAACAAGGACGAGGAGTGTGGCGGCACGTTCCAACTGAATGCGGGCGACAATGTGCTTGATGGCGCGAAGGCTCTGTGTTACGCGCGCTCACGCGACGCGACCAGCGATTTCGACCGGGCACGTCGTCAGCAGGAAGTCATCAAACAGATAAAGGAGAAGGCTCTCTCGCTCGGTCTCCTGTCCGACTATTCCAAAATTGACGGCGTAATGAACAGCCTCGGTGACAATGTCCGCACCGATATGGAAGGATGGGAGTTAAAGCGGCTTTACGATCTCTATAAGTCGGTCGGGAACGCTTCTCTCGCACAGAAGGTTCTCGATACATCGGACGGCGGACTCCTCTATCATCCGGAAAACAGTGATCCTACCGCCGGATATATCCTCCTTCCGATCGGCGACAGCTACGAAAAGATTCAAGCGTTGTTTTCGAGTCTCCCGTAGCGCGCCGGCTTTGAGCGTGTCTGATGAGACAAACGTCGGCGTATTCTGTCTTCGGGGAGACGTGTAAATCGCATAAATATCATGGGACCGAAGCTCTCCATCGCCATCTGCAGCTACCGCAATCCGGAACTGCTTCGTCTCTGTATCGAATCGGTGTATCGCCATGTACGCGGGTTCGATTTCGAGGTGCTGGTGACGGACAGCGATACGGAGGAGTCGACACGACTCGTAATTCGGGATTTTCCACAGATCGTCTTTCAGCCGAATACGAGGAACGTCGGTTTTCCCGTTCTCGTCAATCAATCGCTTGAGCGCTCGACGGGCGAATACGTCTTTTTGATCAATCACGACATCATCCTGACCGAGGGTTCGGCCGACGCTTTACTGCGATTCATGGTATCGCACCCTGATGTCGGGATGGTCGGCCCGCGTCAGGTCAACTTCAATGGCAGCGAGCAGACATCCTGTTTCAGATTCTATCGGCCCTGGACGATCGCGTATCGTCGGACGCTGCTCGGCCGACTGCCGATAGGCAAGAAGCACCTTGACTGGTTCCTCATGAACGATTACGATCGTGACACGTCGAGATCGGTAGATTGGATCATGGGATCCGCAATGCTCGTCCGCAGAGAGGCAATGCATGCCGTTGGGCTTATGGATACACGTTTTTTTCTCTATATGGAGGACGTCGATTGGTGCCGGAGATTCTGGGACGCGGGATGGAAGGTGGTACATCAGCCCAACGTCACCGTATATCACTATCACGGCAAGGGAAGCGCGAAAGGAGGTTTCCTGCGTTCGCTCTTCCTGAACCGGCTTACGTGGTACCATATTTCGAGCGCAGCGAAATATTTTCTCAAATATCTCGGAAAACCGCTTCCGAAACATCAATAGAATCTACACATGGATGAATCGGCACCAACTGACGGATTGACGAAGGCGGACCGCGTATCGACGCCGGGTCCGGTGGAGAATGAAGAAAGAAACCGTATGCTCATCAAGCGGATATTATACGTCTTTTTCGTTCTCGGCGCAGCATTCTTCGCGTATCAGTTCGGCGTTGAGCGCGGCAGATCGGATTCACCGACCGTCGACGGATCAGCCCTGATCCGGCCCGGAGAAGCGTTATTCGTCAATTCGGAGTCACGCGACAAAACCATTGACTTTTCGCTCTATTGGAGGGTATGGAATATACTGAAGGACAAATACGTCGATCGATCCAATCTGGACGCCAGAAAACTCTTCTACGGATCCATCAAGGGTATGCTTGCGGCGACCGGCGATCCGTATACGACCTTCTTCGATCCGGAAGAGCAGAAATCGTTCAACGAGGACATGTCTGGGAAATTCGAGGGTATCGGAGCCGAAATGGGCATGCGGGACGGCGTTCTTACGGTCATAGCACCGCTCGACGCTTCTCCCGCGGAGAAAGCCGGACTCCGTCCGAATGACAAGATCCTGAAGGTTGACGGCGAAAAAACCACGAACCTGAGTCTTGAGGAGGCAGTCGGAATGATTCGCGGTCCAAAGGGTACTGAAGTGAGCCTCAACATCTTCAGCGAGGGCGGGCAGGAAGCACGCGACGTTACCGTGGTGCGCGACATAATCAACGTAAAAAGCGTGAGAACCGATTTTCGAGATGACGGTACCGCGATCATTCGCGTGAGCAAGTTCGGGGATACGACGGAAAAGGAGTTCAGAAACGCAGCAGAGACCGTCGCCGGAAAGAATCCTACCGGCATCGTTCTTGATTTGCGCAGCAATCCGGGGGGATTGCTCGATGCGGCAGTCGCCATGGGAAGCCTTATGATTCCGTCGGGACGACCGGTCGTCTGGGAGGAAGATGCCAAGGGAAACCGAACCGCTGAACGGACTTCGGGCGGGGACATACTCTCGAAAATTCCCACCGTGGTCCTTATCGATGAGGGGAGCGCAAGCGCATCAGAAATTCTTGCCGGCGCGCTTCGTGAGGATAGGGACAACGTCGAACTCGTCGGGAAAAAGTCTTATGGAAAGGGTTCCGTACAGGAACTCGTGCCGCTCGGCACCAGCATGTCGGTCAAAGTGACCATAGCGCGATGGCTTACGCCTGATGGCAATCAGATAAACGACAAGGGAATTGCACCGGATACGGAGGTTTCTATCACGATCGACGATATAAAGGCCGGACGCGATCCGCAGATGGATAAAGCGCTCGAAGTACTGACCGGGCGCCTCCATCGTTAGGGTGTCGGACAAGGAAGGATCTCTGGCGAGTGATGGATTGTAGCGCCTTGACCAGGAGCGACTCTATCTGTAAAATATGGTTCGGTTAGTAATTCTTGACTGAATCGACTTATGACAAAGACGATCGTAAAACCCCTTGGAGAAAACGTTCTCATTGCTCCGGAAAAGGCGGAGAAAAAGACGGCTGCGGGGATTTATCTCCCAGACAGTGCTTCCGAAGAGCGCCCGCAGCAAGGCAAGGTACTTGCAGTCGGTGATGGCGAGTCCGTCTCCGTGAAGAAAGGTCAGACCGTCATCTATACACGCTATGGCGGAACAGAGGTCAAGATCGACGGGGAGGACCGACTGCTTGTTCCGTTCAAGGACGTGCTCGCGATCGTCGAGTAGTCCCGCATATTACCGCGCGCTGTCCTGGGGGAAAAGTATACATTCTATAGGGTTCCCGAATATGTAATCGGATTGACACCGGTCGTTTTTGAGTGTACCGTGAGTCAATCACATTACCAATACATCAACCCTAAGGAGGGCAGTACCATGAGAATACCCGTAATAGGTACGGGGCATCCGGAGAAAACGTCGGCATGTGAGATGGCATATTGCCATGGTAAACTGTATCTGTCGCTGACTCAGGAGGCATTCCGCTTTCTCTCGGAATCCGATATCCCGAATCTCACCCGACCCGCGGATACGTACGGGAATATTTTGGGACTCCGAGCCTCATTCTCGGTTCCCAAGAGTCAGCATGACCGACTCGGTTTCGGATCAGTATTCATTCCCGATTACAAAATGCCGTATTCTTCGGGTCGGGAAAAGAATTCGTTCACCTGGTCATATCAGATCGCTCCGTCAACCGAATCCCTGCAAAACGTAATCTCGACTCTCGCAAACATCTCGGATGCTTTGCGATCATACGGATCGTCGAGACCCGTGCATCTTCCAGGGATGCATGCCGCACCCATCATTTCCAAGACCGGAAGGGATAGTCCGTACGCGTATGGTGTCGCATTCCCAGCGGCAGTGGGTACGTTCTGGAGCGGTTCTCCTGACACTTATTCTCGGCACGAGTCGCCCGCGAACGCGATGCGCGAAGTACTCGATCTCCTGGGGCGAACTTCTGAAATGACAACGGAATGTATCGAAGCCGATTCTCAGGAAGGACTCGTGCGGATTCGCTGTCCGGATGGAAAGGGCACGTTTCTCGAGCGCGCTGTCAGTCGCACGCCTTCTTGTTATGTCCTGCTTTTTCCCAAAGGTCATCCGTCGATACGGCAGTATATCGTCCTGCTCTGCGGCGCGGCGGAAATCTTTAGAATAGCCCGCGATGCGATATCGCGTTAACGAACATGCCGGACATCAAAACTGTCCGGCTTTCGATTCGTCACTGAAGAAGTCGGGCTGAACGTCGACTATCGGATATCCGAACACGCACCCTTGAGCGTCCGTACCGAGAAGAAACCGAGATCGAAGAGGTGTACGGCACCGTTAAATGCGTCATCGGCAGTGTCTGCGCAAAGAAGGATGTTCGAAGCGACGGGAAGTTCCCCTCGTCGTTTTTCGATTTCATGATAGGGAATGTTCAGCGCACCCGTTATGCGATCCTTACCCGACGTCTCAGACGACCGTATATCGACGGGATAGTAAGAGATTTCCCCCTGGGAAATCAGGCTTTTCCACGTCGCGGCGTCGATAAAGGTTACCTTGGAACGATCAATGGGCGAGGATGAATTCGGCGCAGTGATGACCGACCCGCCTGCCTGGATCCATCCGCCAAGATCGTCGGCCACGAACGCGTACGGCACCTCCTTTTTCGAAAGAGCTTCCGAAGCGCCCTCATCTTTCGATGCGTCGCCTGATGATACGAGCAGTACGGTTCCGCCTTCGGGAACATCAAGTCCGGCCAATTGATCGGGAGACGCGATATCGATCGATCCAGCCGCATGGGAGAGAGCGAACTCAGAATCCGATCGGAGGTCTGCGACGATGACGGGAGTACCCGCAGTGAGCATCGACCGGAGATCGCTCACCGAAAGCGAGGGGAGAGACCGCTTCTCCGATGCCGACCGCGTATCATCGCCGGTCGATCCGGTGACCTGTCGTGTCACGGAACCCTTTATCGCGAAAAATCCGAGAACGATCACTACCAGACCGAAACCGATCAGCATCGCGATCGAGTCTTGTTTCGAGGTCATTCGAGTTTCCGTTGTTGTGTTCATGTCCGTGTTCATTCGGGAGCATCCTCCCTTCGGGCCCAGTATATCACCTTTTCATGATTTCTTGGAGCCCGACAGCACGTCGAGACAACGACTTAGCCGAGTATTGCGCCTATGAATTCCGGGCGACCGTTCAAAAAATCCCGAATCGGCATAGGCGCCTTTCCTTCCGGCTGAATTTCCTCGATGAACACGACTCCGAGTCCCGTGCGCACGGCGACGTTCTCACCCATCTCGAACACTTCTCCGAATTTCCTCTCCACCGAGGGATCTGACTTCTGAATTGATATCTTTGTCAGCTTGAGACGGAGCAACCCTTCCTCACGTCTCCAGAACGTGAATATGCCCGGCCATGGATGAAGTCCTCGATAACGGTTCAGAATCGCGATGGCGGTATCATTCCAGAATATCCGACCGTCCTCGCGTTCGATCAGTTCGCACAGTGTAGCGTCCGATCCGCATTGTTCCCTCGGTGTGATCCGTTTTTCGATCCAGCGGGGGATCACGCCGTCGAGAAGCCTTAGTCCATCCTCGGACATGCGTTTCAGGAGACTTTCGGTCGTATCGCCGTCATCGATGACGAGCGATACCTGGGAAAGGATCGGCCCGGTATCCACGCCTTCGTCCATCAGCATGACGGTGACACCGGTCTCGGTATCGCCGCAAAGCAGCGCGTTCTGAACCGGCGAGGCACCGCGCCATCGTGGCAGCATCGACGCATGAACGTTCACGCATCCGAAACCGGGCATATCCAGTACGTCCTGCGGAAGGATGCGTCCGTACGCCGCGACGATAACGAGGTCCGGCTCGTATGATCTGAGTCTCGCGACGGCATTCTCATCGAAACGAACGGGCTGTTCGACCGGAATCTTCCTGTCGATGGCGATTTGTTTGACGGCAGAGGGAACGATTTCACGCTTCCGACCCGCCGGTTTGTCATGTCTGGTATAGACGGCAACGACATTGTATCCGCGATCCAGAATGCCTGAAAGTATGTCACCCGCGAATGTCGGAGTGCCCATGAATACGACTCGGACTTTTGGAACCGGGGGAACATCCGTCGGATCCGTCTTGACCGAATCAGAGTGCATAGTTTTTATCTGAGGATTGCCTATCGACATCGTTTTCGTTGACGCGGTCCGTAAAGAGGATGCCTTCGAGATGGTCGAACTCATGCTGGAGCACGGCGGCGAGAAACCCTTCGGCGTCGATCCGCTTCCGTTCCCCGTTCTGATCGATGTACTCCATCGTGGCACGTTTCGACCGATCGATGACATAATACCGATCCGGAACGCTCAGACAACCCTCTTCCGACGTCATCGTCTCATCCGACAACATAGTGAAGACCGGATTAAAGAAAACGGATACGCGGCCGTCGACCTCGATGACGAACAACCGCAGCGGACGGCCTACTTGGGGTGCCGCGAGTCCGACGCCGTCTGATACGCGCATCAGACTGATCATGTCGGTAACCAGCCTGCGCATTTCCGACGTTTTGACATCCGAAACGCGGGCGGCCTTCTTTCGGAGTGCGCCTTCAGTGTCTTTGTCGATAGTGAGGATGTCCAGCATATCGTGTTCAGGTCAGTGAAATCGGATCGGGGTCGAACGTCCAGGCGGTTCTGATATCAAGCAATACGTTTCGCAACGGTTCGGGAAACGGCGTTTCACGGGGCACCGTCACCAGAACGCTGCGCTCATACCGCCCACGAACCTTCGGGATAAGCGGCTTCATGGGGGATGATATCCGAACGGTCTTCGTTTCGCTGACGAATTCCCTGAATCGATCGCACGCATCTTCCGCGGCCCGTTTCGCTTCCGATTCAATCGTATCACGAAATGATATTCGGAACAGTCGATAATTCGGCGGATATCGCAACGATTCCCGATCGCGGGAGACCTGACCCATCAGCTCGCTGACTGATTGCTGAGCAATGTGCTGCAGCAGCTGCCGTTCCGGTCGGTATGTCTGGACGATGACGGTGCCGTCCCTTCCTATGAGCGACTTGGCTCGGGAGATGACCCGAAGAAACCGCTCGTCGGCCTGATAATCGGGAAACGAGAGGAAATTGTCCGCGTCCATGATAGCAATCAGTGAGGCTTTCGGCAACCCGCCGATATTGAGGACGGAAGGCGTTCCGATCAGTATGCCGGCCGACTGCGCCGCCTCGTACGACTTGGATCGGTCGGCCTTTCGGAAGGTCTTCTCGTCTATCCGAAACATTGTCGCGCCGCCGAACAGCCTCGCGGCCTCACGCTCGATCTTCTCCGTGCCGGTCCCAACGGTACGGAATTCCAGTGACCCGCACTTCGCGCAGCGAGGGAATGAAACCGTCCTATAGGGGCACGAAGGGCATCTGAACCCGCCTTCCCGTGTCGACCGAAGCGCCCGGTCGCAGTCGGGACATCGCGGCACTTCCTTGCACGAGACACAGACCGAAAACGAATCGAATCCGCCACGGCTGACGATGAGCAGGACCTGTCTTCCGTCTTTCCTTGCCAAGATGACGGCGTCACGCAGTTCATCCGAAATCGGAGAATAGTTCTTTTTCCATCGTTCCTTGCGCATATCGACGGTCGAAATTCGTGCCGCCGGGGGATCCGGAACTCCTTCGCCGAAACGCAGAACCCTGACCTCGCCCATTCGTTCCCGCAGTGCCGTGTCGAGTCCCTCGACCGAACCTGCCAGAAGGAGTTTTGATTCGTGGAGCCGTGCCAGTGTCATGGCGACGCGGCGTGCGTCGTATCGCGGACTCATGTCCCATTGTTTGTATCCCACCGCCTCGGCTTCCTCGAGCAGTACGACGAGTCCGAGTTTCCTGAAGGGAGCGAACAGCGCCTGACGCGTACCGATGACGATATCCGCCTGACCGGATCGGATCCGTTCCCATGCGTCGAAATACGCTCCGTCACTTTGCGAGCCGGAGAGCGTCGCTACGCGCTCCGCGCCGAAGCATCGATGGAGTTCGCGTTCCACGAAAGGGATAGCGATCAATTCCGGCACAAGCACGAGAACCTGCGATCGCCGCCCGATATCCCGCTTCGCGCCGGAAGTTATGCGTAGCGATGTCGTAATGTCGGTCTCCAGGAAGAACGGCTTCGCGTCAGACGGATCAAGAAGCGTCTTCACGGCGTCAGATTCGTCGCGAGTGAGACGGAAGGTCTGACTCGGAATGGTATCAGTCATATGAGTTTTCGCCCGTTCCTTCACGGTATGTGGAAGGAAATGCCCGAGCGTTTTCCCGAGAGGGGTAATGCATTCGGCCGATATCGACTCGGCGAGCACGATCTGTCCGTCGGTGATGAACGATTCGCGGATGATCGACTTCACATATCTGAACCGCCCACTCGGACGTTCTGCCGGAGCGATACGTTCGCACGTGAGGACGATACCCCTGACCGTCCTCGGTCCGAAGGGGACCATGACGAGAGAACCGCGCGGAATGACTGATTCCGACAGATACGAATACCGCTGCCGGTTCCGGAGGGGAATCGGTACGACCGGCACGATATCACAAAAATAGAGGGATTCCGGACTCATGTGTCCATTGTAGCCGTTCCCGACCCGCACCGCGATATTGACACGGACGCGGAATATGACCTGATAATTCGACAGGTCATATCGGAGTGCTACTATATGGTTATCAGCTCACTCCGGCAGTATTCAATATCAATTTCGCGTAGCCAGTATGACCTCAGCCTCTGAAAACGGTCTCGATGCAATTCGCAATACCGTGAGAGAACTTGCCTCCTCTGACCGTAGACGTCATGCTATTCCCGAATCGAATATCCGGGCCGTGAGTATTTTCCTCGATTCGCTCGGTGCCGCGAGCGCCCGTTTTGCCTGCGTCAGGTACGAGAACGGCGACGATATCGTCACGAACGGATTGATTTGCGATCAAGAACCGCTTGGTGAAGGTGAGTATTCTTACTCGTTCGTCCCACTGGGATTCATAGTCAGCGGAAACATCACCGTCATCAAGGACGGAAAGGGCATGAAAAATCTCGGTGAAGGAGATTTTTTGGGACTGTTTGAGACGAGCGATTGGATACAGACCGGTCAGAAAAGGCAGATCGGCGACTGGTCTCTGGTCGCATCCGGCGAAGCGATGGTTTTCTATTTCGGTCCTTCCCTGCTTACCGATGAATCCGAGGCGGCCTCCGAATTCCGGACACATCTCGTCAGCCTCGCGCGCGAAGATCACGTCCCACAGCCGATCACGACGCTCCCTTTGCTTGATTGGGTCGCGAGTCATACGATGAAGGTTCGTCCCCGGGACTGCGCCATCATCGCACACACCCATCTCCTTCCGAATAACCTGCCGCTGTTCAGACATCTTTCTTCGTTGGTCGATTTCGGAAGGATCTACGTCATGGATAAGCCGTATTCGACGGTCCGATCGGCGCTCAACGATCTTGTCTTGGCGGGATTCGAGGTTATCCCGGTCCGGATGGAAGCTGATCTGCCGTATGAATTCGCGGTTTCCAAGAGTCTCGATGTCCTCTGGAACAAGGTGATCGACGATCAGAAGCGGCGGCAGTACCGGAAGATTCTCATCATCGACGACGGCGGGGACGTATGGCAGTCCGTTCCGTGGGACGACCTTTCCGGCGTATCTATTGCCGCAGTCGAACAGACACAACGAGGCATCGCCCGTGCGGAGCGAACGGGGAAACGGTTTCCTCCTATCGTCAGTGTCGCATCATCGGGCATCAAGAAGAACGTGGAGTCCGAGTTCATCGGCGTTTCCGTCGTGAAGAAGCTCGACGATCTCGGAATCCTCACGTCATCGGGACGTGTCGGCATCATCGGCATGGGCAGTATCGGTTCGGCAGTTGAGAAATCGTTGCTGGAGAGGGGAATCGACCCGCTCTTCTATGATCCGGTCTATCATGTGATGCCGGTTGATTCTCCTCGAAGACGCGATTCTCTGGACGTGCTTCTTGAGGAATGTGATCTCATCGTCGGAACGACGGGAACGGACGCACTGAAGGGCCTCCCGTTTGAACGGGTCACGACCGGCAAGAAGACGCTCGCGAGCGCGTCGTCTGCCGATCTCGAATTTTCCTCACTGCTCAAATTGGCGCCGCATCGGTCGGAGCCGTTCGAGACGGTATCGATACCGGTGCATGAGCGCCTGACGATCGATATCCTGAACGGCGGATATCCCATCAACTTTGATCGGCAGAAGGACGCGACCCCGGACGACGATATCGTATTGACGCGGTGTCTCATGTATGTCGGCGCCATGCAGGCACTCGAACTCATTGGCGGTGACGCACCCGACCGGGCCGTCTTCAATCTCGATCCCGTTTCACAAAAGTATTTGCTGTCCCGGTGGATTGACGAGAAGAACACCTCCGGACGCACGCCCCGTTTCTCCCGGGCGGATGTCGACGAAATCGTCAACGCTTCATCCTTCGTCGGTGGGAAGGAAATGAAGACCATCTGGATGGACCAATTGAACGGATAGTATATGACTGATACGAAGTACATTCTCGTCTTCGCGTTCATACTGATCAATGTCGCATCTTTCTTGATCATGCTGTTCGATAAAAGTCGGTCGCGTTCAGACGGGGCAGAGCGCATATCCGAGGGGATGCTGTTTTTCCTGGCAGCCGCATTCGGCAGTTTCGGCGTGTATGCGGGCATGTTCGCCTTCCGTCACAAGACCAGGAAATGGCACTTCCTGATCGGTATTCCGCTCCTCATGTTTGAGAATATCGCGACGCTCTATGCCGCGTATATGATTGTGTCCGCCGTACTTTGACGGTATAAGCAACACTATTTTGCGGTTGTCGGGTTTCTTGTTCCTTGTCATCTTACGCATTTTCCTGCTACGCTTTGCCTACGATATCATCAGACTATGAACGAACGAAAGCTCTTCTTGGGCATCCCGCTGTCACCGAAATCGAAGACGCGGATCGTGCAGTCGGTCGCCAAATGGGGCGATCTGCCGGTCTTCGCGGAGCGTCCCGAGAACCTTCACGTGACGGTGCTGTTTCTCGGGTTCGTGACCGACGAGCACGCGGTGTGGATCGCCGAAATCGCCGCGGATATCTGTTCGGAGCATGAACCGTTCGATCTGACATTCCGTACGGCGGTCACGGTTCCCGATGTCGGACCCGTGAAGATAATTCACCTCGTCGGGGACGAGAGCGAACCGCTTCTACGGCTTCAGAATGCGCTTGAGTGCGAACTGCTCGGCAAAAAGGCCGAGGGGAAATGCTTCCGTCCGCACGTGACGCTCGCACGGGTCAAGCGGCACGAGTTCGCGTCCCTGTCGCCGGATCGCCTCCCGATATTCCCGCAGGACATTTCCATATCCGAACCGGTCATGTCGGTCGTACTTTATGAAAGCATCGGGAACGGGGCGAAGAAACAGTACCTGCAGATGGACGAGTTTCCGCTCGGATAGGATCAACAATCAGTAAACGGGTATCGGGAACGGGACGCGAAACAGCATCGGAAATCTTCATCCCGACAACCATCATAAGCGAGGCTATGAGTGAAAGATGTCATGATGAGATACTCGGCATCCCCTTCGATACGCGGTCACAGGGAGAATTGGAACGTATCATCGCCGGGTATCTTTGCGGCACAACGTTTCGACGTATCGCGACGGTGAACCCGGAGTTCCTTGTCCTGGCAAAAAACGATCCCGATTTCGCGAGGTGTCTCATGAGCGCCGACATTCGTATCGTCGATGGATCAGGGATCGTTCTGGTCGGGCTGCTGTCGGGTTTTGGCGTCTCCCGCTATCCCGGGGCGGACCTCATGACATTCCTCCTTTCGATAGCCGAACGGGAAGAAGTTCCCGTGTATCTGGCGGTGAACCGGGACGGACTTTCGTCATATGTCGACGTCCATGATTCGTTGCGAAGGATATTTCCAAACCTGATTCTTTCCGGGTGTGATCTGCTCGGAACGGAGGCAGCGATTCCCGACGATATCCGCGAGGCGGGTCTGGTCCTGTGCAACTTCGGCGCGCCACGACAGGAATATTTCCTTGAGTCCCTTCGGCATACGCCAGGTTCAATCCGTCTCGCGATGGGCGTCGGCGGTTCATTCGATTTCCTTACCGGCAAGCGGAGTCGGGCACCCCGATTGATACGCGCCATGGGCCTCGAATGGCTTTTCAGGCTCGTCACACAACCGAAGAGGTTCGTGAGGATTTGGAACGCGGTCGTCATTTTCCCTTTTTTGTGCCTATCTGATAGGATGAGAGGCGGGAAACAGTGAACAAATAGCAGATAACATAAGGCGGGACGAATCATAAATCACAAGGCCTATAGTATTTTTAGTAAGATATTGTAGACCCTTGATGTCATTGATACCTGTTCCATGGTAACTGTTTACTGTCGGCTGTTCTCCGTTTACTGTTTACTGTTTATTGCTCTATGACTTCTCCCATACGTGTCAGATTCGCGCCGTCTCCGACGGGATATCTTCACGTCGGCGGTCTCCGGACCGCGCTCTACAACTACCTCTTCGCAATGAAGCATCAAGGTGCTTTCATACTCCGCATCGAGGACACCGATCGCGGCCGGTTCGTTGACGGGGCGCTCGAAAGTCTGGTACGAAGCCTTGAAGGCATCGGACTCGTCCCGACCGAAGGCGTCATGATTTTGGGAGATCGGCATATTTCGGAACGGGTGGTTTCGCGTCACTCCGACGCATACCCAGGCGTGTCAGAAGTCGGTTCGCACGGACCATATATACAGTCCGAGCGACTCCATATTTATTCCGAATACGCGGAAAAGCTCATCGCATCCGGTCACGCCTACCGGTGTTTCTGTTCACGCGAGCGACTCGACCTGCTGCGTGAAAGACAGACCGCGGATCACGAGGCTCCGAAATACGACAAACTCTGTGCATCACTTTCGTCCGAAGAGGTAGCGGATCGGATTGCCGCAGGCGAACCGTCGGTCGTGCGGCTGAACGTTCCGAAAGATCGCGGCGATATCGTTTTCCACGACTTGGTGCGTGGCGACGTATGCATTCATGCGAACAACGTGGACGACCAGATTCTCGTCAAAACGGACGGCTACCCGACCTATCATCTTGCCAGCGTGGTCGACGACCATCTCATGGAAGTGACGCATGTCATACGCGGGGAAGAATGGCTCCCAAGCACCCCGAAGCACGTCCTTCTCTACGAAGCCTTCGGATGGGAGCCACCGATATTCGCCCACCTGACACTT
This sequence comes from Candidatus Fimivivens sp., assembly GCA_035560715.1. Classification (GTDB taxonomy): domain Bacteria; phylum Patescibacteriota; class Minisyncoccia; order Moranbacterales; family UBA1568; genus JAAXTX01. The sequence goes on from DATMYW010000034.1 coordinate 77,875, forward strand.
CTCCTGAATCCTGACAAATCCAAACTTTCCAAACGACAGGGCGATGTCGCGGTCGAGGATTATCTTGCCAAAGGATATCTTCCAGAGGCGCTCATCAACTTCGTGGCATTTCTCGGATGGAATCCGGGGCAGGGGAGCACGAAGGAAGTATTCTCGCTTTCCGAACTCGCCGAGGCGTTCGACTTCGCCCAGGTCAACAGGGCCGGCGCCGTATTCGACACGCGCAAGCTCGACTGGCTGAACGCCCAATACATAAAAGCGATGACGGTCGAAGAACTCACCCGGAAGGCGCTCCCGTTCCTTCGAAAAAAGACGTACTTCATATCGGCACCGGATGAACGGAAAACCGATGACTACCTCCATCGCGTCGTTACGATCGGACAGGAAAGACTGATCATCCTCTCCGCGATCGGCGATGAGCACGCGTTTCTCTTTGCGGAGCCGGACGTCGATCCGTCACTGCTTCCGTGGAAGGGGAATACCGTCGACGATACTCGAGACGCGCTTGAACGGGCACAGAAACTGCTTGCCGATGTATCGGATTCGGACTGGACCCGCGAACGACTCGGCGAAATTCTTCTGGAAGCCGCAGGCGAGAAACGGGGCGATTTTCTGTGGCCTCTCCGGGTCGCGCTTTCGGGAGCAAAGCAGTCTCCGCCTCCCCAGGATATCGCTTGGGTCATCGGGAAGGTATCGACCCTTTCGCGTGTGGCTTCCGCGATGGCAATCCTGTCATAGTTACGCCATGAAAGAGATCATCTTTGATTTCGACGGGGTTATCCATGACACGTTCTGCTTTCATTTGGAACATTTGCGGACGTTTTTCGGTGTGACCCTGACGGCTCGGGAGTTACGCGACATGTCCAATGGAAATATTTTCGAATCCCTCCCAGAACAATTGAAAGACGCCGATTGGGGAGCATATGCTGACCATATCGGCATGAGTTTCTCGTTATTGCCATTACGGGCTGAGATCAGGGATACGATTGAAGCGCTCGCGGCCGATTACTCCCTGCATATCATAACATCGGCAAGCGGTAAGGTTGTCGAAGATTTTCTTGTCGGTAACGGCGTCCGTAAACGGTTCGGCGATGTACTCGGCTGGGAACATGACCGATCGAAGAGCGTGAAATTCGATTCGATTTTCGAAAAATATGACGCGGATCCATCAGGCTGCGTCTTTGTCACGGACACGCTCGGTGATATCCTTGAGGCAAGAGAGGTCGGTGTGAGAACGATCGCCATCGATACCGGATTCCACGATCGAGAAACGCTTCTTAAAGGAAAACCTCATGCGATCATCTCCAACCTGGAAGAACTTCATCGGGTGATCGAATCGCTTGACGAATAACGTACTGATACCGAGACCATGGAACGGATAGACGACGTACTTGATTTTCTCCGGAAAGCGGAAGGACTGAAGTCCGCGCTTCGGTATGGAAAAACGACGAGCGGCCGGCAGGAGTCGGCAGCCGAACATTCATGGCGGGTGGCGTTGATGTCATTCATCGTGGCCGAGCAGCTGAGTATCGATATCGACATCCGTCGAGCGATTCGGATGGCGCTTATCCATGACATTGCCGAGTCCTTGACCGGAGACATCGATTTCGTCCGCATTTCGGACGGCGAGGCGACGAAAGAGGGGAAGCACGATGCGGAGAAAAAAGCGATATCCGAACTGGGAAAGACCCTTTCCGGGAAGTCGGGCGATGATCTGTGCTCAGTCTGGAATGAATACGAGGCGGGTCAGACGGAAATCGCGCGTTACGTGAGAGCCATCGATAAACTCGAGACACTGACGCAGCTTGTCGAAAGCGGCTACGAGACCTATGATCGGCCGGAACTGATCCCGAATTACGCCGATGCCGCCGTAAAAGCCTTCCCACAGCTGTCGCCCATGCTTGTATCCATCAAGACCAGGCTCCGAGCCGAGTTCGATAAGGCAGGATTTAAATGGATCGAAACATACGACCTATGAAGTCGAAACGCGTCCGGAGCAGCATGGAACTGATCGACTTCTGGTCGATTCCACACTTTCTTTTCGGTTCCGTAACGGCCCTCATCGCCTCCGTTTTCGCGTTGCCTTCGGTAACAATGTTCATATCGACCTTCGTACTCGCTGTTTTCTGGGAGCTGTTCGAGTTCCGGAGTCACATCATCGAGAGCATGCGGAACAGGGTGACGGATATCCTGTATCCGCTTATCGCGTTTCCGATGACCTATATTTTCGCACAGAACGCCGTGAACGATCACCACCGTCGCATATCGCTCCTTGCCATCGTTTCTATCATCTTTTTCTACATCAACTATATGGCCTGGAAAGCGCGTTTCGAGCACGATGGTGACTTCGCGAACTAGGTTATCTTTTCATATCGGGACCTTATTTTTGAGGCATTTTCGTGGTATACTGCATCCATGAAGTCACGATTACGAAAATCCGATCTCTTCGCTGTTTTTGTGACCGGAATATCGCTCTCGGGCATGTTCATCGTGTCCGTCGCGAACGGAAGTGACAGCATATCGACCTTGGAACAGCAACAGGCCGATGCGGCACAGGCACGCAAGCTGCAGCTTGAGGAATTCAACGCGAAAATAAAGGCGTATCAGGCTATCATTGATTTGAAAAAGGCGCAGGGAGCGACTCTTTCCGATCAGATCGCAACCCTCGACGCACAGACTTCGAAGCTCAAACTCGAAATCGACCGGGTTCAACAGGAACTCACCGACGTCAGCTCGCAGTTGTCGGACACGAACACGCGCATTATCGAAAAGGAACGTACGATCGCACAGGAACGGCGCGTACTGTCGCGACTCGTGCAGGAATTGTATTCTGACACCGACGACGGTACCGGGATCCTATTGGCGGCGACGGGGAACGAGTCCGACCTGTTGATGAAACGGGAGGACTGGATGTCAGAGACTAACGCGCGGGTCGTGCAGATCCTCCGTGATATGGCCGCCACGAAGAAATCACTCGAGGCAGATCAGACGTCCCTTACCGGAAAGAAGATCGAGGTGGACAGCCTGAGGGGTCAACTTAGTCAAAAAAATGACGATCTCGAGAAAGCTCAGCAGACCAAGGCCTCACTGCTGTTGAAGACCCAGAGTGACCAGGCGAAGTACGAGGACATGTTGCAGAATGTAATGGAACAGAAGGCTGAACTGCTCGACTTTTCAGCGACTTCGAACCTCGCATCCGTCTTCGGGAGCGTCGGAACGTATCCGAAACCAGACAAGAAGTATCAGGCCTCGACTTCCTGGTACTATTCGCAGCGCGATCCGCGCTGGGCGAATGAGGAGATCGGACGAACCAAGTCGAAAATGCAATACTGGGGCTGCGCCGTCTCATCGGTCGCCATGGTTTTCACGAAACTCGGTTTCACGGTATCGCCCGGGACGCTGGCCAACAAGAACAGCCTCTTCGAGAAAGACCTCATCATCTGGCCCGATACCTGGTCTTCGGGTTCCATCGATATCTCGTCGTCGACTTCGCACGGGAACGTCGACTGGTCGACGATAGACTCGACGATCGGGCAGGGGTTTCCCGTCATCGTTCACATCGCCCGCAATCGGGGCGGCGGTCATTACGTGGTCATCCACAATAAGGATTCCAAAGGACGCTATGTGGTTCATGACCCGTATTTCGGCGCGAACCTGTTCCTGTCGACATCGATGGCGCTCGTCGGTCAGCTCGGCAGTACGAGCGCGACGTCCGTGGACCAGATGATCATCTATAAGCGTTGATACGCCATCGTATGAAAAACGTCGTCATCCTCGACCGCGGATGCTTCAGGGGGAGTGCCGCCCGAGACTTCAGGACCAGCCCGGCCATGGCCAAACTCCTTGAAAACCGCAAGGTCGCCTCGGTGTTGCTCGACGACCGACGGAAACGCGAGTTTTTCGATGTCATGTGGGCGAATGTCGGTGAGAGCGGAGAACTCGATACGGATACGCTGAGGAAGATCCTCGGGGATTTGTATGCCGACGCCCGGACGATCTCGAAGGGAGGCGTCCAACGGATCGCCGACGCGCTCCTGACGGAGAACCGCGATCCGAAGTACTTTACGAATCAGGTACAACCGGAAACACAGGACGGATCAGGGACCGAAAAGATCGCACGAGAACGTGATGAGCGATCGGAGAACGATTCCGATGAACACGACACTTCCGGATCGACGGTCGTGAAGAAACGTCTTATCGACCGCGTTCTCGGATGGTAGTAAATTCGAGAATTCGCCGTAAACGCAAGCCTATGAGTTCCTATGCACTCGGAAAAAGAACGCCTCGCGATCTGACCGTCATGTCGCACGATGAAGTCCGCAAACTCGCAAAGGGAGGCAAGTCCTATAGGATAGCCGACGAGATACTCAGGCGATTCCCGGCGTTGAAGGCGGGAATCAATCACTACGACGAACGGAAGGAGTTCGGTAAGCGTATCGCCGAAGCGGGCGGCGTGAAATATGCCTCGCAATCCAAGGATTTCTTCGGCTTGACCGAAGGCGAGCTGCTGCGCGAAGTCAAACTGATGGCAGACCAAGGAAAGATGTCGCGTCACGACGCGATCGAGATCGGGAAACAGGTCATGAGTGTCTCAAAGTCGGTCGGATCATTCAAGCGGCAGCAGATCCGCGAACTCTACAAGATCGGCCATGATCACGCCCCGACACACGCCAAGGAATCCATCCCGACTGCGCAAACGGTCGCAGACCTGAAGAAGCGCGCCGGATACGGACGCAAATCAAATCCGCAGGCCGACACGAGCGCGGCGTTGCGATTATCGCACCAAGGCGATCTTTCTCACGCATCTCGGACGGTTTCTCCGCTGAACGGAAGCGGATCAAGGCCGACCGGGGGCTCGCACCCTTCGGCGCCGATACCGCGCCGGTTTTCTTTACCGCCCCGTAGCCAGGGATAGGGTTCGAATGTAGTGCGGTCAGACTCCTGCGCAACGGACGAACCATAAAATGATTTCGCTTCTCGTCATCCCCTTGCATACCGTAAGACGAGGGGAGTGACTCGCGTAGAATCTTCGGCAATCCGTTTTCGCGTCGATCATTGCGTACAAAGTCCCGCATTGAATCCTGAGTGGTATTTACCTTGATCCACGAAGAATTTCTCGGGGAAGCGCTGAGTATGTACTCGTAGAATACAACGGCAGTACCACGGCACTGAAACTGATTGCCAAAAAATCTTTTTCGTCACCGTATACGGCGGCATAACCGAAATTATTCAAGATCGAAGCGTCTTCGGGGTACATCAGGTACCACCCCAGAACATCAAATCGACCCTAATTATTGCGTGCGTCAGAGATCGACGTACAAATATTCGTACTTCGTGCATTCAGGCGCATCACTCGGAAAAATGCGGAATGGGAGAGAGGGGAGTATCAGTCATGTCCGAATCATTGCGAACGTGGACGTTTGTGCAATGTGTATTCGTAGGCTTTCGCAGTCACCTTCGTTTCTTGGCGTGACATGCATCGGGATTTCGCGACACGGAATTTCCGTTTGGCTCCTTGGACCGGACGCTTCAAGTACGGCTCCGGTACCTTGAAAGACGTCGTCGAGGAGCGATGGACGTTCATGGCATACGGGGAGACGCACACTCGTTAGAAGGAAATAGGACAAGTTCGAAATCCGTTCCGAGGTCATCATCGGTTATCGGATTGGCTTCTTGTTTTAGACACATGTTCGTTACCGCATGTCGCATAAGTTACATAAGGCGACATACTATGAATAGCGTAAGCCCATAAATACCGACTTTGATAAATACAAATATTTTAGTATTTACGATTCACATTCCGCATGGTCGTGATCGATGTTCCCGGGGAAACAAAAACTCGCGGCAACCGCATCTGGATGCATCCGGTATCATCACGTATCACGCTCCCCGCGGACTCGTTCTCGGCCCCTCCCCCGTCAAACCGCGGTAACTATTACTTCGTCACACTTGTTTATATCTGTCAAATGCGTTTTATACGCTTGATTCTGCTACAATGAACATACCTATCCATCATTTCGACGTCGTATGAGAATATCCTACTCGGGACTTGAGGCCTACAAGAATTGTCCGCTGAAGTATCGCTTCCAAGCGATCGACAAGATAAAAGAACCAAAGTCCAAGGAACAGATCTTCGGTACCATCGTGCACTCCGTACTGCGATACATTCACACGCCGGCACCCATGCAGCCGTCGCTCGATGCCGCACTCAACCAGTTTTCGCAGTCGTGGAACGGGGACGCCTACGCGGACGAGACGGAGGAACGCGCCGCGTTCACGCAGGGTGTCAGGATCATTTCGGACTACTACGCGAAGAACAACCCCGCCGATTTCACCATCGTCGACCTGGAAAGCCGCTTCGCGCTCGAGATCGGAGACGAGGAAAACGGCAAGCATGTCATCGCCGGGATCATCGACCGCATCGATGCGACTCCGGACGGCTTCGAGATTATCGACTATAAGACGGCACGCAAGATGCCCTCACAGGAGAAGGTCGACAACGACCTCCAGCTCTCCATCTATCTCCGCGCATTTCTTGACCGATATCCGAAGGAGACCGCGCATCTCGACCGCATCACGGTAAGCCTCTACTACCTTCGCCACGGAGTGAAACTGTCTTCGACGCGGACCAGGGAACAGCTCGAAGATCTCGATCGACAGTTCCTCGAAACGATACGGAACATCGAGGATGGAAAATTCGATCCCATACTCTCCCCACTCTGCGACTACTGCGGATTTCAGCGACTGTGTCCGTTCTGGAAACATAAGTTCCAGGAGGAAACGGCCGTCGAAGACGAAGAGGCGCAGACCTCTATCGAGGAGATCCTCGCGCTCCGCGACAGGATGAAGAGCGACAAGACGCGCTTCGCCGCGCTCCAGGAAACGCTTCTCCGATACATGGAAGGGAAGCAGGTCGACCGGGTATTCGGATCTTCCGGAATAGTCGGAAAATCGATCCGAAGGACCTGGAAATACGACGAAGACAAGCTCCGAGAGGTCCTCGTGCCCCTTGACAAATGGGATGAAATAAGGAAGATTGATGGGACAGCGTTACGGGGGATTCTCCCCGTACTCCCCGTCTCCGCACGAAAGGCGGTCGAGGCGGCGAAGATTCCGGACAAGGAATCCGTTTCGCTCTCGATAAAGAAATCACGTGACGTCGAGGAATTCGACGACACGGTCGTCTCATAATCACGCCACCGACATGCCCGCACCGATCGTACCCGCAAAGACCTATTCGACGAAAAAGAAGGACGATATCCCCTACCCTGTCCGCATCAACCGATACCTCGCGCTGACCGGCGTTTCGACGCGCCGCGGAGCCGAGGAACTCATCGTGAAACGCAAGGTGACCATCAACAACCGCGTCGCCGTCCTGACCGATCGCGTGCTCCAAGGCGACGAGGTCGTCGTGAAGGGGTACAAACCGAGGTCGTATCGGTATATCGTCTACAACAAGAAGCGGGGCATCCTTACGCATTCCGAAAAGGGGCATCATGATCGGTCGATCGCGGATATATTCCCCGTTTCCGGCGTCTACCCGATCGGCCGCCTCGACAAGGAGTCCGAAGGCCTCATCATCCTGACGGACGACGGTCGCATAACGGAGCGGCTTCTCTCTCCTCGCTTCAATCATGAAAAAGAGTATCTGGTCACCGTTCAGGAACACCTGAAAAATGAAATGATCGAGGCGATGGAACGCGGCATCGTCATCGAAGACGGTCCGACGAAGCCCTGCCGTATCGTCAAGAAAGGCCCGAGTATGATCTCCATGACCATCACGGAAGGTCGCAAACACCAGATACGACGCATGCTTTCGGCCGTCGGCGGAACCGTCATCGCGCTCAAGCGCGTCCGTATCATGAACATCACGCTCGGCAGTCTCGCCCCCGGCGCCTACCGAGACCTCAAGGGAGCGGAAAAGGACGAGTTTCTTTCCTCGCTCGGCCTTTGAACCGCATTCCAACGCTCGACAATTCCCCTCTTTCGGCCTATACTGGTCATGAAGCCGGATCCGTAAGCAGAACGGCATTTTTTTGTACACAATGGCCAAAGACAACATCGTCCTCCGGTTCAGCGAGGTCTCATTCGAATATCGGCACCGCAAACCCGTCCTCGACGCGGTTAATTTTTCGGTGCGCGGAGGCACCAAGATAGCCCTCATGGGTCAGAACGGCGCCGGGAAAAGCTCGCTGTTCAGCCTGATCATGGATGAGCGAAAACCTGAGAGCGGACGGATATCCATCGATTCGAATTCGACCGTCGCGATCGGCAGACAGGTCATCCCCCGCGATCGTCTCGACGAGACCATACACGACTTCTTCGCCGACGGTTTCCCAGGGAAGGAATGGGAGCTTCCGGTCAAGATCAAGGAAGTACTCGAGGTCGTGAACCTGCCCGTCCCCCCGCTCGACAAGAAGCTCCGTGAATTTTCCGGCGGCCAACAGGCGCGCCTTCTGCTCGCATCCGCGCTCATCAGGGACCCCGATATCCTGCTCCTCGATGAGCCGACCAACAACCTCGACGACGAGGGCATCGCGCACCTGACGAGTTTTCTCATGGCGTACCACAAGACGCTTATCGTCATTTCCCACGACGCCGACTTCCTGAACGCGTTCACGGACGGAGTCCTCTACCTCGACGTCCACACACACAAAATCGAACAGTATTCGGGAACCTACTACGATGTGGTCGAGGAGATTTCCCGTCGTATCGAAAAGGAGCAGCGCGAGAATGCCCGTCTCGAGCACACCATCAAGGAAAAGAAGGACCAGGCGAACGTCTTCGCGAACAAGGGAGGTAAACTCCGATCCGTCGCGAAGCGCATGCGGGACATGGCGCAGGAACTCGAGGATAACAAGGTGGACGTAAAACGGGAAGACAAGACCCTTCCCCCGTTCGAGATCCCGGCGACCGAATCCGTCGGACCCATCATCACGATCAAGTCCGTCTCCGTCATGACGCCGGACGGACCGAAGACATCGCCCGTGAATCTGGTTCTCAAGAAGGATACCCACCTGCTGATTTCCGGACCGAACGGCATCGGAAAAAGCACCCTGCTCGAGGCATTGGTCTCCGGGAATTCCGACCTCGTCGATATCGCTCCGAGCGCGAAGATCGGATACTACCGCCAGGATTTCTCTACGCTCGACTTCGACAAGACCGCGTTCGAGGAACTTGAATCCGCGATGGACATCGGCACGAAGGAAGACGTGTTCAAGGCGGCGGCGCGATTCCTCATTCCCGCGGAACTGCTTCAGCACCCGGTGGCGTCTTTATCCGAGGGGCAGAAGGGACTGCTCATGTTCGCGCAGCTCTTCCTGCGTCAGCCGAACCTCCTCATCCTCGACGAACCCACGAACCACATCAATTTCCGGCACATACCCGTGATCGCGGACGCACTCGACGCCTATAAGGGCGCGATGATTTTCGTCTCTCACGTTCCCGACTTTGTCGCACGCATCCGGATAGACGAAGTCATCGACCTTCGGGATCACCTCCGCTGATATCAAGAGTGATATACACGCAAAAAGCATGACCTTCGTGGTCATGCTTTTCGTTTGAGCGTTTTGAATATAATAGTGGACCGCTACGCACTCACGGCAGCGGCCCACAGGACATATCCGATCACCCCCTCGTCGAGAATTCTCCGGAACGTTATGAACGTTATCGAGGTGCAGGAATCACTCCGGCACGAAAGAGAAAGAACGAAGCCTCATTTGTCATTATGGTCGCACAAGACCCGTTCCCTGTCAACGGTACCGGCGCTAACGAACGGATGAGATTTCCCGCATGAACGCATCCGCCACTTGATCGGCATCCCCGGCCGTCTTCGCCTCGGTATAGATACGGATGATCGGTTCCGTATTCGAGGCGCGCAAATGCACCCAATACTCCGGGAAATCGAGTTTGAGACCGTCGCGCGTATCCGCGACCGCATCAGGATGCGACCCGGCGATCTTCGCGAACAATCCGGCAAGTTCCTCCTTCGGTATCGAGACCTCCAGTTTCTTCTTGGCCATGAAGTATGCGGGAAACGTCTTTCGGAACGCCGAAAGCGTTTTCTCTTCCAAGTCGGACCTCCCCGCCCGCCAATCGGCGAACGCGGTCACGAAAATCGCGATGCCGACGAGCGCGTCCCGTCCGTAATGAAGCGATGGCAGGATGATACCGCCGTTCCCCTCCCCTCCTATCGTCGCTCGTTCTTCCTTCATGACCGTAATGAGGTAAAAAAGAAGACCCTCCCTGCATTGATGCGGTAAGGGTCGACAATCTATGTTGTAGCGTGTTAATACGCTATCAGAATGTCTTATGAGGACGAATCCTCAATCATCGAAGCGGTTTCATGACAGCTCCTTTTTTTGTTGTGTCCGTTTCGGGCGACTGGTATGCCCAAGCACGGACTTTGAAGAACCTTGCGTGCACCCAGTCATTTGTACAGTATAGCTGATTACTACCGAAATGTCAATACCTGATTAACGGCTTTTCAACGCCAAATCATGAGATGGTCAAATCAACGCTTGATTTTTATCTCACTCAGAAACAGATCGCCTATACGCTCCGCTTCCCCGGCCGTCTTCGCCTCGGTATAGATACGGATGATCGGTTCCGTATTCGAGGCGCGCAAATGCACCCAATACTCCGGGAAATCGAGTTTGAGACCGTCGCGCGTATCCGCGACC
>DATMYW010000035.1:0-23832 GCA_035560715.1 Candidatus Fimivivens sp.
CTCGTAATAAGCGCGTGGATTTGTGCGGGAAAAACGTATTTGACGAAAAAATATACGAAAATATTTGAGCTACCGAGCGGCGACTACAAGTATATTCTGACGAAAGAACAAAAGGCCGTCGTGAACAAAGAAAGCCTGAAATCGACAAATAGGGAACTTAATCCCGCCTGGCCGAACAATTATTACGATGCGATTCTTACAGAAGTAGAAAGCGGGAAACATGACATTATTCTTATCGCGCCATGTATGCCTTTCTCGGAGATGCGGGACTATGGCATAGAGTTTGTATTGGCGTATCCGGATCCGACGTGCAAGGAAGAGTATGTTGCACGGGCAAGAAAGAGAGGCGCGAATGAAGAATTTGTCAAAAGAATCGAGACGAACATTCAGAGCGATTTCCAGGATTTCATGAACCAGCCGAACGAAAAGCTCATCATGCAACCCGGAGAATACTTGGAAGATGCCCTCATTCGAGCCGGTATATTATAGCCGGAAAAAGGGTCGGGTACCTTTTTTCAAAATATTACATAGAGCATCTCACCGATACGAATGAATCGAAGCGGGGGAATGCTCATGATGTTATTCTTTCCGGCTAGAAGAACGACCGCGACGAGGGATATGTCCATTTCGATTATTAATGCTATCGAAAAAACGTGACATAATAATGCGGTCGTCAGTTGATGTTACAATATTCTTACCCTCTGATGCCTTAGAGTTTGGTATGGTTCCAGGGAATATTATTGAATCGTTGAAGCGTTTATATGAGGTCTTTCATGGGAAGGGCATTCATTGGATTTTGAGCGGGAGCACCGCTTTGGCGATACGGGGTGTGGATGTTGTCATCAACAATGATATCGATATCCTTACCGACAAGTCCGGCGCCGAGCAAATCGACGAGCTATTGTCTGAATATAGGATATCGAGGCCGGACTATTCGGAGACGGAGAAATACCGATCATATTTCGGAAAGTATGAGATCGAGGGCGTAGGTGTCGAGGTTATGGGAAAATTCCAGTACCGCTTATCCGACGGAGCATGGTCGACGCCCAATCAGACGAACGAGATCATCATGATGGAATATGAGGGAATGAAAATCCCGCTTCTGACGCTCGAACAGGAATTGAAAGAATATGAAAGTATGGGGAAAGTTGATAAAGTGGCAAAAATCCAAGCCCGAATGAACAGTTGAATATCGTTATGGATGAACTCAAGAATGAAAGCGTGCTTGATGGCTTCATTTCTGGCCTGAACAACGATCGCGACGAGGGATAATTCTTTTGCGATTTTGCGTACGATCGGTTTAGGCCGTAAGATGAATTCATGGAAATCCAGACCGTCTATGATAAGGGATTAAAGCCGGTGAACGAGGATTCGCTCTTGGTAGCGGATCCGATTTTTGGTGTGTTCGACGGCGTTTCCGTGTTGGAGCCCGGGGCGCCACGAGAGGACGGGCTGACCGGAGCGGCTATCGCTTCAAGAACCGCGAAGAATGTCTTCTCATCTAGGGATGGTGCCCTGGTCGAGTCGGCTCTTCAAGCGAATGACGCTATCCGAAAGGCGATGGAGGAGAATGGCATTGATTGGAAAAGAAAGACGGCACAATGGGCGACGACGGCGTCGGTTATCCGTATCGGGAACGGTTCGTTCGACTGGCTCCATATCGGGGACAGCGTCGTGATGGTGGTTATGAATGACGGATCCTGCAGGGTTCTTGGAAGCGGGCATGGGCAGGACCGGGAGGTCTTGATCGAATGGAAAAAGCTTGCCGATCAGGGGATTGAGAATATACGTGAGGCACTGTCGGACTCGATGTCCGCGGCGCGCAACGGTGAAGCTAATTATGGTGACCTGGACGGCGATCCTAATATAGAACGCTATCTGGAACATGGGACGGAGTCACTTGAAAATGTGCGTCACATTCTTCTCTTTACGGACGGACTCGTGATGCCGAAAGAAGATCCCGCATCAGACGACGATTTACATCGCTTCGTCGATATGTTCGAGAAGGATACATTGGAAGGACTTCGTGACCATGTACGAACTCTCGAAGATGCCGATCCGAAATGCTGGAAGTACCCCCGATTCAAACAGCACGACGACATCGCTGCCGTCGCCATATCATTCTAATCGGAAGGACCGCGCTAAAACTCGAATCGGATTTTCGGGAAAAAACAGGCCTCAACAATGTTCCTGACCCCTCTTCGGGACAGAATGGGGTCGTATACAATTATTTGCATAATTGATAATCTGAAGACAATATGAAACAGCAAATCAATCCGGAAAATTTTACCGAGATCATGGGAGCGTATTCTCACGGTCTCCGAGTTGATATCGGGGATTCGGAAATGATTTTCGTTACCGGTCAGATCGCGATGGATAAACATGGCAATCCGGTTGCGCCCGACGATATCGTCAAGCAGACGGAGTTCGTGTTTCAGAATATCGTCAGGATATTGGAAGCGGGCGGTTCTTCCATCGATGACGTGGTCAAGGCCGTGATATATGTCACGAACATCTCCGACTTCAAGGAAATATCTACCGTGCGAAATAGGTATTTTGCGAACTGCAAGCCGGTCAGCACGCTAGTCGAGATCAATAAGACCGTGAAGGAAGGCTGTGATATTGAAGTGGAAGTGATAGCAATACGAAAAAAATAAACCCAGCCTGAAAACGGTCAGGCATCTTTTCAAGAAGTAACGGCATAAAATCGAATTGATATGGCAGAACCGAAGAAGAATGTGCTTGATAGCTTTTTTGCGGAGTGAAAAGCGAGATCATGACGAGGGATATGTCTGTCGCGACGGTTTTAAATAAATAAACGTCTGAGTAATTTTTACATCACTCAGACTTGATTTGGCAGAATCGCTTGTCAACCGACGGTCGAGACTGCTGTTCCCTTTATTAAAGCCTCTTGCCATAATTCATCGGATACGTCATCCCACCGCTCCGGCTTAAATACGGGCGGCATAGCGAGAGTATTATCTTTTCTTTTTAGTGTTTCGAATCCGCGAATCAGTTCCTCCTCTTTTTCGCGTTCAATTCGGAATGGAACCACTCCGTTTTCGTCCGCATAAATCAGGAAGAAATACTTAGTACGATCGGAATCGTCCAAGACGTCTGATAATGCTATGCCATCATCCGGTTTTGCTGCCAACATGACAAACCATGGCCACGGGGCAAGCTGCTCGTTCCACGCCCCATCGCTACACCTCTCGAGGTCATAGTACTTCGCATTGCCGATGAACGGGTAATCAGGCGAATATCTCGCTACGTTATTTTCGGCAAGAGCACCATGGCGAGCGACGTATACGGGCAGGATGTCGGCATTTTTCCATATCGCCGAAGGAAATGCTGCTTTTACATTTTTAAAATACTTCGTCATTAGACTCTCCTTTCATTATTTGTTTCTGAGAAGCCCTCCCAGTAAGGATTTTTTTGGACCAACTCATTATTGTACTACAAATATACGTATTGTTAACAGTAGGTGGTAATGTGTACACACATATGGCGGTTTTGCTAGGCTCTGGGGTTCACCCCTCATCCTGGCCAAATATGTCCATCCATATGTCGGAAACCATTCAGGAAGAACGGTTAAGGTGGGTCCTGCCGATCGTCGAGGGGGAATTGAGACTGTGCGACGTCGCGATGGTCTGTCCATACGGGAAGCGGACCCTGGAGCGGTGGGCCGCGGCATATCGCGATGGTGGCAAGGAAGCGCTTACACCCCGATCGACGAGACCCAAGACGTCGCCCCGGGAGACCCCGATCCATATCAAGGAGCGCGTCGTATCGCTCCGGAAGAAGGCCGGGCTTTGTGCAAGGAAACTGTCATGGAAACTGGAAAAGGAAGGAATCGTGATACACGAACGGCTTGTCGGAAAGATACTGAAGCAGGAAGGCCTGGTCCGGACATACCGGATCCGGAAGGTGAAGACGAAGTACGTGAAGATTCCCCTTCGGCCGGGGGAACTCATGGAAATCGACGTGAAGTATGTACCCGGAACCATTGAAGACAGGGCGAATTTCCAATACACGGCCATCGACTGCGCCTCCCGGTGGCGGTATCTGCTCGCGTACGAGGAAATGAACATCACCAACTCGATACGGTTCCTGGAGTCGGTTCTCTCCGTCTTCCCGCACCGCATGCGGTCGGTGAAGACGGACAACGGGTCGATATTCACCAACTCCTACGTCGGGACGGACAAACGGAGCGATATGTGCATAAATGGCGAATCGGATAAAAAAACGACCAGCGATGATGCTGATCGTTGATTGTTGGAATCGTGTCACTGCACTAGTGGGCGACCGGTCCGAGCACGTAGGTTTTTCCACTGATGCGACCTATCACGCACTCGACCGAAATAGTCGCGCCGACTGACAACTTCTCGTAAGTCTTCTCGCTTACTTCGAGCGAGTAGGTTCGGCCTGCGATGCCGATATCGACATTCCACTCTTCTTCGGATCGTATGAGTGGGATCGGCATGAGCATCGTGCCGACTGGAAGCCCGAACAGGAGCAGATTTGATCTATCTGTCATGTTAAGGCTTAGAATGACTCCTGTCCCGATAAATCGCTTACGGAACAGACAATCACCGGTCACGAACAGCTCGTACAGCCAGAACACTGATACGAAGATCAATATCGCACAGAACGCTATCACCAGTGCGACCCCGAAATTCGATTCAGTGGCGAGTTCATGAAGAACTGCCACATACTCGATCAGAAATTCCTTGATTGCGTCCATAAGTGCCCCTTGGTTTTATGATTTTGTGAATGTGCAACCATGTATGATACACCCGAATAACGATTCTGTCAAGTGTAGCTAATGACAGGAATGCCTCCACGGAGAGGACAAAATATCGTTTCGCTCTTCGTCGGTTTTCGCGGAGCCGACTACATCCCGGGGCGGTTCTTGTGTATTCGCTGCAAAATGCTATGATTTCAGCGTAATCGCGGTCTTCATAACCGGTAAGAAAAACCTATGCAAACGGCAAATGCGGAGCTTATGCGGTCGGCACGCGAATCGCTCCAAGGGAAGTGGGGTCTGGCGATCGGTGTCACGGTCGTCTATCTCGTGATCATCATGGCGCTGCAAAGCGCCAAGCAGGTCGGTCCGCTCGCGTCGTTCCTCGTCTCCGGCCCGTTCGCCGGCGGACTCGCGATATTCGCTTTGACTATCGCGAGGAACCGTGAGGCGAAGTTCGAACAGCTCTTTGACGGATTCAAGCGGTTCGGGATCTATTTCGTTGCCTATCTCCTGATGATCGTTTTCATATGTCTGTGGTCGCTGCTGCTGATCGTCCCGGGCATTGTTGCCGCGTTTTCCTATTCGATGATTTTTTATATTATCGCGGACAATCCGACCATCTCGGCTTCCGATGCGCTCAAGCGGAGCAAGGAAATGATGCGGGGGAATAAGGGCAAGCTGTTCGGTCTCCAGCTGCGATTCCTCGGTTGGGCGATCCTGTGCATCCTGACCGCAGGCATCGGCTTCCTCTGGCTCATCCCGTATATCCAGGTAAGCACCGCCAAGTTCTATGAGGATCTGAAGGAGGCGCCCGCCGCGCCAAGCGCCCCAGCCGAACCGGTCGCTGCGGCACCGGTCGCGCCGACGGCACCCACACCGTTCATTTCCGATAAGTCGACGGAAACCATCGAGATCAAGTAAGAAAGCGAAGTCGTGAAAAACAAGAACGTGGTCGGTATGTGAGAAATCTGAAGCTGAACGCAAACGTTACGAAAGCGGGTCGTCATGACCCTCTTTCGTTATACATACCCGGGTGGCATGGTCTCCGTATCGATATTCGATGACGTAGCATAATAATGCGGTCGTCAGTTCGTGCCACGAACGAAATGGCCGGAAAATGGAACGTATGTACGCCTATAACTGAATTTCGATCGATTTGATATACTGAAGGCGGTTCCACAACTGATAATCGACGACTACAGACTATGAATGAATCGTTTCCGGCGCATCCGGATGACAAAGCGCAACACTCACGACACGAACGTGCACAGGAACTGCTGAAGCGGTGGTTCGAATCGACGCCGGTCTATCTCGCTTCTTCGTCGGCAGTCCGGAGGGAGGGACTGATAAAAATCGGATTTAACGCGGAAAACGTGACCACGATCCCGGCGCCGGATTCGGCAGAAGCCGCGGTCTTCCGAATGTCGACGGCCGATACCATGCTCATGGATTCCTGCGCGAAGGCGAAGATGGAATCGGTTGATTCCGTTGCCGACGATGCATTCGTGTTCTCTTTCGATACGCTCGTGGGTATCTATCCGGATATGATCGACCCGGCGCACCCCGAGACGCTCGGGATTGTCATGGGAGAAACGGTCCGAAAGCCGGAAAGCGATGAGGCTGCGAAGGAAGCAGCAAAAAAGGTGTTCCTGACCGTGATGCTGAATTATGCGCGATTCGCGACCTATGAGCGGCAAGCTGCTTGCGGAAAAACGGCCATCGAAGATGTCGAGGCATTTGAGCGGGCACGGGTGGCGGCGACCGGCATCCATGCCATTACCGGTATGCAGGTGCGGTTCCCTGGTTCGGATGAGACCGAAGCCTATCGCGATCGTATCATAGCGTTGCCCCGTCGTCTGTATTCGATTCTTGAGGCCGCGAATGGTGATTCGTTCGCTGATCCGATAGATACTACCGAAACTCTCGCGTCAATGCCGTTTCGGGACGGAGGTACGATTGGCGATGTCGTAAGCGGGATCGTCGACGAGGTGATGGAAACCATGGAGAGCGAGGGGGTGGATCCCGTCCGAATCAGTGGCGGAGTCGCCTACAGTCTGGATTCGGTCCGGAAATGTCTCGGAATCGATGAAGTCGCGGACCTGTTTCAGGACGGGATCAAATCCAATGTGCCCGACCAGTCGATATATTCGGGATATCCGGAACATATGGTCGGAAACGCGCTTCGCGTCAGAGCCGAATCGCTCTCGTAATGGATTCGTGAAAGATCACGACACAAAAAATGCGGTCGCCATTTCTTGTATCATCATGAAAATGAGGGGGACGTGAGATGACGGTCGTCCGCTCATGTCACCTGAAAAAGAGCAGAGCAGCGTCGACGGTCAGATTCATGTTCTCGAATTTCATACGTATATGCGTATCTGGGACGTAGAGCCGACATATCTGTGCCGGAAGCATCTCCTTGCCGAACATAGGGAGTTGCACGGACTTTGGAATATCCTGACCGTTCATGAAGGAGCGGGCGGGTATTCGCGACACCCGGAGACGCTTCGATGGGTCGGAAAAACGAAAGCGCTGTATGCCCGACACGAGGAGCTGGTTCATGAGTTTGCTCGGCGGGGCTACGATCACCGTACGCCACTCGATGATAGACTGGCGGTCGGGAAGGGAATGCAGGACGTATTTCTTGAAACTCCCGAAGCACAACTGAAAGTTCTTCGGGAAAAACCATGCGACTGCCCGCTTTCAGGGACCGATCAAAAGGAGCGTTTTTGACCGCTTCCGTAATCGCGGGTAGCCGACCGCTTTGCCGATTTCACTGAAACCTACTCCGTTGACGTTCCGTCGAATTCGGGGCTGTTCGCCTCTGCCGCTTCTTTGGTAGAACGTACGATACCGTCCTTGTGATGGGCAGGGGAATAGATCGTGTACAGTTTCAGGGTTTCCGTGTCGGACGTGTTGATGATATTGTGTCGTGCCCCCGCGGGCACCACGATGGCGCTTCCGTCGGAAAACTCGTATTCGTTCCCGTCGATGACGCATTTTCCATGTCCCTTTTCGAAGCGGAAGAACTGGTCGTTGTCCGGATGGGTCTCCGTACCGATTTCCTGGTTCGGGAGCAAACACATCAGGACCAGCTGACTGTGTTTTCCGGTATACAGAACCCTGCGGAAGTCGGTGTTCGACACAGCTTCGCGCTCAATGTTCATTACGAATCCTTTCATATGCACATGTCTAATAAGAATACGTGTCTGGCCGTCGCGCTTGACGCATGATCGTCGCGGTCAGATGGCCCTTCGACCCCGCAAGAGGTTGACGACGACCAGGATGATGGCGATGACGAGCAGGATATGGATAAGTCCGCCGAACGTATAGGTTGTGATGAATCCCAGGAGCCACAGGACTACGAGGATCAAAATGATGGTCCACATACTATGTGTCGTTAGTGATACGCGAACCTCGTTCGCGCTGTCGTCAGGATGTCTGCCGATCCCGCGATCCTATTCGAACGAGCTTCACGATGCCCCATGCAACAAGGGCGTACACGATGATCGCGACGAGCGTCGAAGGTTCGAATACGGACGTCGTTTCCGCTCCGGGAGCGAACCCACGCCGGAATATCCCCTCGAACGGACTGATGAACAGGCCCGTCATGCCGTATACGAACCGAACGAATCCGCTGCCCGCGCTTGCTCCCGCCAGTTTCAACACCAGCCGGAACACGAGGAGCGCCTCCAACACTCCGAAGAAGTAATAGACGAGGTACTCGATCGTCTGAAACGCCGTCGCTCCCGTCGCACTCCGAACCGGACGCGATGCGGAATCGTTCGTCGTCTTCTCACTGATTGTTTCCGTCATATCTCTCACCACCTTTCCAGGTTATGATGATTGGGAAACGGTTGAAAATGTTCACTTGCGCGTACCCCTTTCGATGACCGTCCTCCTCGCGGTCCGATAGACCGAAGCCCGATTCGTCTCCGTCTGCGCGACTCGAGGGCTCGCGGTCCGGAAGTCGTTTCTCAAGCGTATCGGGTATGCCCCGATGTTTGGTGAGTAGAGTATACTCCTTCATATCGAAAGCGCAAATGGAAATGATATGTCGTCAAGGGCCGACTCTACATTCGCCAGCACCGGACCGACGGCCGGAAGGGGATAGGGAAAAACCGCATGCCCGCATCCGTGATACTTCCCGGAAGTTCGCACGGTGAAAGATTCAAAAAGACGGCGCACCGATGGGAGTCGTGTGCGCCGTTTGGAACCCGTCGTTCGGTCAGGAGAGTGTCTTCATGCAGATGACGTTGATCCCGGCGTTAACAATTGCCGAAATGGCATCCGTTGACAGCGGCACTAACCATCTCATCGGAGCGTCGTCACAGTCGTCATCCATATCGCTGTAGCCGACGCCGAGAAATCCACCTACGGAAATCTCGCCTGTTCGGACGGTATCGACCCGCATCTTTCGTAAGCAGTCGATTATGGAAATGAGCTCTGCAGAAAAGGATGGCTGCGATACCTTTTCGATGGTATCCGGTGCGGATCGTATCGAGAAAAGTTTGCTGAGAAAATCGCCATCTCTGAGGTATCCCTCGATATGATAGCTCGTTCGTGATCCGTCCCCGCTTCCGAATGTCATGTAGATGTCTTGGAAAAAGATAGACCTGCGGATCGGTCAGAGCGAAGAACAGAGGATCCATTTTCATTTCAATTCTTTCCGCTTGCAAGCTTTCGGTTGTGTTTGTCTGCATGTCGTCTCCGTCCGGTTGTTAAGTGAGTCAAAAACTGTCGTCGGCATCAGATTGCATCATATTTGTGTCAATGTCAGGCAAAGCGACTCCGTTTTGTATGCAGCTGGCTTTGCGGTCCCGAATTGGAAGACGTCAATGGAAATGACCGACTTCCTCGACGGTTTTCAGGAAAATGAAACGGGGTTCGGCGATTGCCGAACCCCGTGGTTCAGTGCGACGTTGCGCGCGTCAGGCCGAGAAGCGTAGCGGAGCCCGACACCAGGAAGATCATTCCGCAGAGGAGGAGCGCCGTTTGAAGCGAATACGCATCGCTTGCCCAGCCGACGAAGGGACCGACTATCGAGAACATACTTCTACCGATGAGGTTCTTTACGGACAGGATCGTCGCCCTGATATCGGAGTCGACGAGTTGATTGATGTAGTCCGCCAACACGGGGTTATGAATGCCGCGCGTCACATAGAAGAGAACTATGACAAATCCCGCCATGAGCGCATCGGAGGTCCCGAGAATGAGATACGCTAACGCTGGCATCGCGATGAGGGAGACGAGCGAGAACGTCCTGCCGAGCGACCGCTCGACGGAATGCGCATGCCATGAGAAAAACGATCCGATGAACATGAAGGCGGCCCATACCGCACCGAAGTAGCCGAGAGGTAAGCCCGCGGCTGCCAAGTACGGCTGGATGAACCACACCATCGTGAGCGTCGAGGCACCGACGACCGACGAAAACAGGATGAGCCACCGTAATTCGGCATGCTCGTGCAGTGCGTACCGGATGATCCGTACCATTTCATGGCGGGCGGTGTGCACGGCGTTCAATCGTTCGCGTTGCGGTTCGACAAGCAGAAATGCGATTGGTATGCCCGCACACATGACAATCGATTCCACGTACAGCGGCAGACGTAGACTGACCATAGCCAGTACGCCTCCGAGTATGCCGGCCGTCCCTTCCGAAAACAAGGAGAGACTGGTATTCCTTCCCTCTATCCGCTTGTGTTCCCGTAGTCTCGACAGTTCTCCGAGGGAATCGTACAGTAGGGCCGAGTCCGACCCGGAGATGAAACTTGCACCGAATCCGAGCAGGGTCTCGGCGAGGAGAAAACCCCGGAAACCGTGACTGAACGAATAGACTCCGTGACCGACGACGCCGAGCAGGTATCCGGTGATGATCGAATTCTTTCTTCCGAAGCGGTCAGAGAGGTATCCCGTGGGTACCTCGAGCACGACGGCTGAGACTGAAAACAGCGACTGGAGAATGAACACCTCCCGGAGTGACAGACCGTTTTCCCGGAAGAAGAGCACGATTACGGGGATAATGAGCAGGAAGCTGCGCACCGTCCGGATGACGGCGATCTTCCAGATGTTTCCCGAGACGAGAGAGGTAGGCATGGCGACTCCTATCTGATTGTTGATGGTAATGAACTGACCGAACGAAAACACCCAGCTTCCGTTCAGCTGGGTGTATCCGAGAGGAGTCGTCGTAATCGGGAATTATGGTCGATTCGTTCCGATGCACGCAGCTGAGCGGGAGTGGTTTCGACTTTCGGAATCATACCGAAATTCGCCGCAGTTGGCGGTCATCGCGATGATATTCAACTGGCGAACGGGCTGTTTCATAGGACGAATCGTTAGCGCACACTTTATAGCACGTTACTGCTCTGCTGTCAATTTTTTGTGCAATAATGCAGGCGCTTACTCATAATCGCATCGGAATAATTTCCAGAATGAGTGAAATACCGGCTATACTGGATGTGCGCCGTAAAATTTCAGGGCATTATCGACTGATGTGTAAAGCAATATGAGCAAGAATCACGAAGAAATCGAGGTCGTATTCCTGGAAATCGACCGGGATGTCATCGAGAAACGACTGGGGGACATGGGTGCCGAACGGATCGGTGATATATTCTATCGACATATATCGTTCGATTATCCCGATTATCGGCTGAATGCCGACAACGCGTGGATACGGCTTCGCGACGAGGGTGGCCAGATCGTCCTGGCATACAAGAAGCGGCTCGGCGTCACGTCACAGGACGGGAGCACGAACGACGAGGGGATGGAGGAAGTCGAAGTGATCGTGAACGATTATGAGGCGACCAGGCTGTTCCTCTCGAAGATCGGTCTGATCGAAAAACACGAGGCCGAGAAGAAACGGACACGGTGGCGGAATGGCGAGGTCGAATTCGATATCGACACGTGGCCGGGCATCCCGACGTTTCTCGAGATAGAGGCGACCTCCTGGGAGGGGATAGATGAGGCGATTGAGGCGCTCGGACTTCGGAAAGATGGCCGGAAGATCTGTTCCGCGAACCAGATCTACCACATGTACGGCATCGACGTGAACGACTATCGGAAACTCACGTTCGACGGGATGGTCAGGAAAGATGGCTCCGCATGATCCGGCTGTCGTGTAATAAGCGCACATGCGGACCATTTCAGCGACAAAAAAGCAGGTCGCTGGGGCCTGCCTATGTTTCGCAAAGATCGTGCGTGACTGCGCGCGTTATCGGTGACATCCGTCACTCGCGCCTTGCCGAGAGACTGAGACTCGAGAGTTCTGACATGCCGCCCATGAGGCAGACGAGCGTCTCGAGCATCATGATGAACCGGGAAGGTTGCAGTGTGGCGAGATATGTGAGTTTCCCATATACTTTCATATCAGCTGTTACGGGGATTCCGCTCTTTCCATCCTGAACCTGCAGCCCGCGTGTGAAGTCGCCATCGATATCCATGATATCTCCATTTACTTTGGTAAGCCTGCTGATATTCGTTGTAACTACGATACCATACCAAGAACATGCTGTCAACTCCGTCTTCTTGCATCATTCCATTTGCTTCGCAATGTTCGGATGGCCAGAAACGTGTCGCATGATGCCGAGTCGTCGATACGTAGCAGAAACATGCGTTCCCGCGCGCCGTGCGGACACGGAAATCATCATCGATTTCGGCAGCGCCAAGGTGAGGGAATGCCCGGGATGTGATAAAATGATACCGTAGACATCCTATCGACCGACGAAAAATTTACTGGATCATTATGCAACGAAAACTGGCATCCTTCGAGAGGGGAGTGCGGGTGGTTTCGGAGTATTCGGGTCGGTACGCTTCGTGGATCATTATAGCGCTCGGTACGGCATTGCGGTTCTACAAGCTCGCTGAGCCGGATTTCTGGTACGACGAAGCATTCACGGGCGTAGCTCTCAAAGAGCGGTTCTCGGACATGCTGGTCATGATCGACAAGGACGTCCATCCGCCGCTGTATTATTTCGCCGCAAAGGTCTTCTCGGAGCCGTTCGGCTATTCCGTCTTCGGAATCCGACTGTTCTCGCTCATTTTCGGAGTGCTGGGAATCTGGGGCATCTATCTCTTCGCGAAGGAGCTCATCGACCGAAAGACGGCATTGTATGCGGCGCTGATCGTGGCGGTATCGCCGTTCGCCGTGCAGTATTCGCAGGAGGCCCGCATGTATGCCATGCTGAGCTGCCTTCTTGTGTTCGCGGCCTATTTTTTCATCCGTGGGATAAAGACCGGGAAGCGGACATATTTCGCGGCATGGGGCGTGCTCCTGGGCATCTCGTTTTTGACGCACTATCTTGCGATCGTCTTCTCACCGCTCTTCTACGCGGTCGCGATCGTCCGAAGGATGTCGCAGAACCCCGGGTGGTACCGGACCCGTTCCGGTCTGATGAAGCCGTTTGTCGGGGACTGGAACATCCTGCTCGGATACGTCCTGTCCGTACTGGTCTTCTCGCCGTGGATAACGAAGTTCGTCGGTCATATCACGGCGAGCGATCTTGACTGGATCAAGCCGGCGAAGCTGAGCGATATCTTCCTCAATCTGCAGATATTCCTCGTGGGCATACCGCGAGGACGGTACGCCGGCATGCCGTCTCCCTCCGTCGTGGCCGGATTCGATAATTCCACGATGTATCTCCTGCTCGCGGTCTTCGTCGTGTTTGTCGTCATTCGGGTATGGAGGATCGACCGGCAGGCGACGTCCGTGCTGCTGGTCCTATCGCTCGGTTTCATGCTGATCCTGGTCGGTTTGTCCATTGTCGGGGAGCACTACCTCGTCGCACGGTACGTCATTCCCGCGGCCTACTTCCTGTATATCCTGCTCGGCTTCTGGCTGTCGAGACTTTCGCTACGGAAGTCGACGGTCGCGTTGTCGACCTACGTGCTGATCCTCCTTTTGATCACGCCACCGGGCTACTCGACCGGATACAATCAGATCTTCGCGAACCTGTCGAAGTACGACGGCAAGACGATCTATGTCCTCAACTCTTTCGACTACGTCATCGCGAAATACTACTTCGGTCCCGATCGGCTCGTACTATTCAATATCGACTGGCCGCAGTACGATTCGAGCATCTGGGCGGCCATCGGCGGTGCGCGCTTCCGGAAAGTGGTCGACTTCGACGTATTGAAGAACGATCCGAACGGTATCATCATCTACAATACGAAGGTCGACTATGCGAATAGGAGCGACAAGAGCTTCAATCCGACTCGGTTTCCGATCTTTGACGCGTATGATAATATGTCGGTGTACCGGTCGGTTCCGAAATAGTAATATCACTTGTAATCCGAGCCATCAGCTAAACGTATGGAAGAGAACGCCATTGAACGCCGGAAACAGGTTAGTGACATCGGTCGTACGCGGATAGTCCGTGCGGCTGTCGTCGTTGGACTGGTGCTTGTGCTTGTTGCGGGCGGGTACCTGCTGGTCGCAAGGACGGGTATCGGAGAGCGTGTGCTGGGGATCAGGGATATCGGCCCGGTAGCCGCAAGGGCTGATATGCAGTCCTTCGTCCGTGATGGACTCGGCGTACCCGCAAATATCGAGGTCACCGTGTCCGAGCCGATCAGACAGTCCGGTCTTTACAAGGCGACCGTGACCATCCAGAAGAAGGACTATCCGATGTACCTCTCCCTCGATGGGGCGACGTTTTTCCCGAACGCCATTGATTCGGAAGCGGTGGTGAAAGCCAAGGCTGCGGCGGCTCCGAAGGAAGTTCCGAAGAGTTCGAAGCCGGACGTCCGTCTTTTCGTCATGAGTTACTGTCCGTATGGGACGCAGATAGAAAAGGGGATACTTCCGGTTCTGGCCGCTCTCGGCGACAAGATCGACTTCAAGCTCGAGTTCGTCGACTACGCGATGCACAACAACAAGGCGACCAATGACCGGAAGGAACTTGACGAGAACCTGCGTGAGTACTGTATCCGGACGCAGGAACCCTCGAAACTCACCGCGTACCTTTCCTGCTTCCTGAAGAAGGGCCAGGGAACGGAGTCGGCGTGCCTCAGGACTGCCGGAGTGAACGCGTCGCAAAATGCGGCTTGCATGAAGGCAGCCGATACTGAGTTCGACGTGACCAAGAACTTCAACGATCAGAGCACGTATCAGGGGAACTATCCGCCGTTCAACGTGGATAAGGCGGACAATGAAAAGTACTCGGTGCAGGGTTCGCCGAGTCTGGTCATCAACGGCGTGACGAGTGATTCGCAACGCGATCCCGCATCACTCCTCAAGGCGATCTGTGCGGCGTTCGATACCGCGCCATCGGAATGTGACCAGTCATTGTCATCGACGGCCCCGTCTGCGGGCTTCGGTGACGGCACGGCGTCGTCCGGCAGCGCGTCCTCAGGGGCGGCCTGCGGGAACTAGATATTCCCTATGAATGAGAAACGGATAACGGACTTTTTCTTCGAGTTGGCCTCGTTGCGGCGCTTGACCCGATCTCATCGTCAGCTGATACGGGGTTCTGATGACAATATTTCAGATCACAGTTTTCGTGTCGCGGTCATCGGGATGACGCTGGCTGAATTGGAAAACTGTGATTCGAATTCCGTATTGAAAATGTGCCTCTTTCATGATTTCGTGGAAGCACGTACGGGGGACGCGAACTTCATCAATAAGCTGTACGTCGAATCGCATGAAGACCGCGCCCGGATGGATCAGATGAAGGACCTACCGATCGGTGAGGAAATCCTTCGTCTGATGCGGGAGTATGAGCAGCGCGAAAGCAGGGAGAGCATCGTCGCAAAGGACGCCGACTTGTTGGACCAGATGATTTTGCAGCAGGAATATTTTTTCGAGGATGCCGTGAATCGGGAGCCATGGCAGGCACACACGGAGCAATCACTGATGACGGAGAGCGCGAAGCTGTTGGCGAAACGTATCCGTGAAGCGAACCCTTTCGAATGGCTGTATGCGCTGGCGGAGGAACATACGGACGAAAAGGTGAACCGTTGAACATGCTTGAGGAGGGCAAGCGCTTACCGGAATCCATCGCTGAGCGTCCGGGCTTCGAAATTAAAAACAGGCTAGCCGTTCGGTCTAGCCTGTTTGCACGAAAGCGCGGGTAATCGAGTATCTCAGACTCACTTCGTTCAGTCGAGCAGGTCGTTCGGGTTACCGTGTTCGATCCGGCGGTTACCGGGTATAGAATTCGTCCCGCCGAAGAGCGCCTGCACCGCCTCGAGGACGAT
The DNA here is from genome assembly GCA_035560715.1 of Candidatus Fimivivens sp. Classification (GTDB taxonomy): domain Bacteria; phylum Patescibacteriota; class Minisyncoccia; order Moranbacterales; family UBA1568; genus JAAXTX01. Next base: position 15,938 of record DATMYW010000035.1, read on the forward strand.
CGTGACCGTTTTGACGGCTGCTGATACGTGCAGGAGGAGCAGGTGAGTCAGTACCGACACTGACGAGTGGACGTGCTGTGGCTGATTTACGATGGCTCCCTTTGGGAAGACGAATTGTGATTGAACTATCAAAGCATACCTCCCTGTTGGTAATGTTGCAAAGTTTAAACCGAAATCTCCCTGACAATCGGATATTCTGAGAGAAAGTCGTCTCGGTGTCAAATCTTTCCTTTCCGATGTTGCCGTGCTATACAGTGAAGGACATGCGCCTATGGAAATCAAGGACGTGAAATTCCTGAAGGGAGTGACGGGATCCGAAGGTCTGCCGAAGCCGGAATTGCCGACGGTGGCGTTTTTCGGCCGTTCGAACGTCGGCAAATCAAGCGTCATCAACGCCCTGGTACGTCGCAAGGACGTGGCCCGATCGAGTTCGCGCCCGGGGCGGACGACCGAAATCAACTATTTCCTCGTGGACGATTCCTGGCATCTGGCGGATACGCCCGGGTACGGTTATGCACGGCTCCCGAAGATACAGATGGAGAAGATCGCCCAGCACCTGTCCTGGTTTGCGGGAGCCGCCGAGGTACGCATCACGCTCGCCGCGGTCGTCATCGACGCCGAGCGGGGAATGCAGGATTCCGACCGTGAGACTATCGACGTGCTTCGGGATGCCGGTCGGGATGTGCTCATCCTCGCCAACAAGGCGGACAAAGGGCGTCGCAACGACGTGTCGAACCATATCCGTCAGGCGAAGGAAGACTTCCCGGATGCGCGTGTCATACGCTACTCATCCAAGACCGGCGAGGGTCGCCAGGAGCTACTTGGCGCGTTGCTCGACTCTATCGCGCATCGCGGGTAGCCGCGCGCGTTAAAAAACAGGCTGCTCGGAAGCGATTCCGGGCAGCCTTTTCGTTTTTTTCACGTTCACGCACCGCACGGGTCGCAAGCGACGTCGTCTATCCCGTCGTCTTAACCGAGGAAAATGAGGGCGAGTCGTGGCGCGAATGCGGGAATCATCCGCGACAGAAGGGAGACCAACGTAAGCGATTCGTTGACGATCGTCAGTACATCCGTCGCGAAATCGAGCGAATTCGCGACCGTGCGGAGCACGTTTTTAATGATACTTTCGACGACATCCACGATCGAGGGAAAGGCGCTGTCCGCTGTTGCGGTTGCCGATTGACAGCATGTCCCGCATGATTCGACGCAGAGACACCCATGCGTTCCGTGTGCCATTGGCACCTCCTTGTTTGGAATTTCGTTAAGTTACATCGAAATGATTATAGCCGAATACGAATCGGATGTCAATTGTTGCGATTTTTTGGTCATGCTATGATACAGGGCCGAAACCGATAATCCATGAAGATATGATTGAAAATCCGAAGGAGTATATTTCGAAACTGCGGGAAAAGGCTGCTCCGATGGCGACACGGTCGCTGGCCGAGACACGGCGGACAGTCAGGTCGGTCTGTTTGTATGTCCGTTCGATCGTCTCACGAATGACGGTGAAAGAGCGGCTGATGATTCTGTTCGCGGTAGGGCTCGTCATAGGATTCGGAGTCAAGACGGTTGCGACGGGGTCCGTTACGATCGGATACCAGGACTTCGCGCTCAAGACCGAGACGAAGGCGTATGATCTCAATGAGATACAGCGTCGTGTCGCGGAGAAGGCGCTTGGGGGATCATCGGAGTCGGATGAGCCCGTGACTCCGTCCGGAGGATCCTGCCGATAGCGCGATTCGGTTCCAAGGAGGAAGGAGGGCTAAGCAATGAACGGATTCGTTATGAACGAGAATGAGACACGGAGTGAAAGTGATGATTCCCCGGCGGATGTGAAAGACATGAAGATCCAGAACCTGACCTCGATTCTGATCTTGCTCGCAGGACTGTTTGTCGGAAGCCTGTTTGTCGATGTCGCACAGCTTGTCACGCGCGAAGGATACTCTCGTCGCGCCGTGCGGGAGAGTAATCTTCTTGAGGCTGCGGGAAAGACCTGGGTAGCCTATACGGACCCCCGCGTGGACGTGAAGGTGATCACGGACAGTTCGTGTCAGAAGTGCGTTCCGGACGAGGCGCTCGTATGGTTCCGTCGGATTTTGCCGACGATGCAGGCGACGCCCGTCGAAGCGTCTTCCGATCAGGGAAAGGCGTTAGTGGAGGAATTCGGCGTGAAGACGCTTCCCGCATTCATTTTTTCCGACAAGGTCGCGAGTACGGACTTCTACGGTGCCGCGGCCGAGATATTTACCCAGAAGGACGGAGCTTATGTCCTCGATACGGCCCGACTCGGACTTGCGCCGGGGAAGTATATTTCGACGCCGGAGATCGGCGAAGGAGCGATCACGATAGGTCCGGCCGACGCCAAGGTTCACGTCATCGAATATTCCGATTTCCAGTGTCCGTACAGCAAGGCCTTCTATCCGTCGGTGAAACAGATGCTGTCGCAGTACGGTGACAGGGTGCAGTTCGTTTATAAGCAGCTGCCGCTCTCGTTTCATCTCCAAGCCGACAATGCCTCACTCGCGAGCGAGTGCGCGAACGAGCAAGGAAAATTCGCTCCGTATGCGGAAATGCTGTTTTCGAGGCAGGCCGAGTGGGGAGCCTCGCAGGGAACACAGCGGTTCAAGGACTATGCGAGGATCCTCGGACTCAAAGCTGGTGATTTCAATTCCTGCCTCGATACAAAGAAATTCGCGGACAAGGTGTCATCCGATGTCGCGGAAGCTGCATCGTTCGGTGTGGATGGGACGCCGGGTGTCTTCGTCAACGATCAGTACTATGCCGGCGCGATACAGTTTTCGGATCTGAAGGCGGCGATCGACGCGAAGCTGGCCGAGTAGATTTCTCATCGGTACCGCTCAAAAAAACGCCCCATACGGGGCGTTTTCGAATTCCTCTGCCGTCTCAGGCACCGACCATTGATCATGCTTCCCGTAGATTCCATTCCGATCCTCGTTTTCTGTTCATCGTGATATGAATCATGTTCTCTGTCATTGATGCTGAGCCGATGGCCGGATTTGAACCGGCGACCTACGCGTTACGAGTGCGTTGCTCTACCAACTGAGCTACATCGGCATATACGGGAGACAGGATAGCGGAAATCGGCGGATTTGGCAACTCCGCCGAACCGGATAGGTAAATTCCTTCCGGTCGCCGTTTTCGTGTCACGGACACATTTCCGTTTTGTTCGATGCATGGTATACTGAATGCGTTATGGAAGAATTGAAAGTGATTATCGCCGAGCTCAAGGACAAACTCCCGCGTCTGCGGGACTATCTTTGACGTCGCGGCGAAAAAGCGGCGGCGCGACGCCCTCAGGGCCGAGAGCGAACGTGCCGATCTCTGGAACAATCCCTCGAATGCGGCGAAAATCCTCAAGGAATTCGAAGCCATCGAGAAGGAGCTCGGTTCTTTGGAACGGATAGACCTCGGATTACGAGATCTCGATGAGATCGCGAGACTGCCGGATATGGGGCCGTCGGAGGAGGCTGATATCCGGGAACAGGTTTCCGCGCTCGGGAAGGAAATCGGCGAGTGGGAGTTCCGATTGTTGTTTTCCGGAAAGCATGACCGCGGTGATGCGCTCGTGTCAATTCATGCGGGCGCGGGAGGTGTGGACGCCCAGGACTGGGCTGAGATGCTCGTGCGGATGTATCTGCGCTATGCCGAGCGAAAGGGATTCAAGGCACATGTCATCGACGAATCGAGAGGAGGAGAGGCTGGGATAAAGAGTGCGACCATAGAAGTGTCCGGCGAATTCGCGTACGGATATCTCCGGACCGAGGCAGGTGTCCATCGGTTGGTCCGACTCTCACCCTTCAACGCGAACCAGCTTCGGCAGACGTCGTTCGCGCTCGTCGAGGTGCTGCCGGTTCTCGAGGATACCGCGGAAGTCGACGTGAAGCCGGACGAACTCCGTATCGATACGTATCGCGCGTCGGGAGCCGGAGGCCAACATGTGAACAAGACCGACAGTGCCGTGCGGATAACGCACCTTTCGACCGGTGTCGTCGCGAGTTCGCAGAGTGAACGGTCGCAGCTGCAGAATCGCGAGCAGGCGATGAAGCTCTTACGTGCCAAACTGTACCAGCGGTTGTTGGAAGAGCGGGAGCGTGAGACCAAAGCCCTCAAGGGCGAGCACAAGAGCGCCGAGTGGGGGAATCAGATACGTTCATACGTGCTGCATCCGTACAATCTCGTGAAGGATCATCGGACCAAGGTCGAGACCGCGGACACGGCGGGGGTACTCGACGGCGGACTGGATGACTTCATAGAGAGCGCGCTCAGAAGCGATCTCTCGTCGCAAACATAAAGACTGAAATCTATGGATATCACGAAAAACAAAAAACGATCGGCTTCGATAAAGCCTATGAAGGACGAAGACCTTTCTGAATTCGCGCCCGAGGTCGAGTCTTCGGCCGATCTTTCGAACCTGGTCCCGATCATCAGCTTCGATGGCGTATCCAAGACCTTTATCGGAGGATATCCGGCGCTCTCGAATATCGATCTGGATATCATGCCGGGAGAATTTGTCTGTCTGGTGGGTGCGAGCGGTGCTGGAAAGTCGACGCTTCTCAAGGTCATTTATGCCGAAGAGACGCCGACTGAAGGAGCCATCCTGTTTAATGGACGCGATCTGGCGGCCATCAATCGGAAGCACCTGCCGTATTACCGCCGCAATATCGGAACGGTATTTCAAGACTTCAAGCTGCTTCCGCAGAAAACCGCCTTCGAGAACGTGGCCTATGCGCTCGAAGTGTATGGCAAGCCGACCGAGGATATTCTCGACGAGGTACCGCAGATACTCGAAATCGTCGAACTTGGGGAAAAAGCCGGGAATTTTCCGAAACAGCTCTCCGGCGGGGAACAACAGCGCGTCGCCATCGCTCGAGCGCTCATCCTTCAGCCCAAGGTGATCATCGCTGACGAACCGACCGGGAACCTTGATCCGGTCTCGGCCGAAGGGATCATCGACCTTCTGCTTGAGATCAATCAACTCGGAACGACGGTCATCCTTGCTACGCACAATCAGGCGCTCGTGGACAAGATCGGTCGACGTGTCGTCGTGATCGATCGGGGATGGATCGTAAGTGACGAGATGACCGGACGCTATGTCCTACCGGACCGTAAGGCGTATGGCAGCAAGAACGTATAGCATTCCTATGAAAACGATCAAATTGTGGAGAACCTTCAAGGAAGGGGTTGAGAACTATCGGCGCAACGGCTGGCTTACGTTCGCGACCGTCTCCGTGCTCACGCTCTCGCTGTTCGTCATCGGTCTGACGGCACTGATCGGATTTGCCGGCGGACTCGCGGTTCGCAACCTGGAGGGTAAGATCAGTATCAGCGTCAATTTCAAGCCGAGCGTGTCCGAGTCGAGGATACTCGCGATCCGAGACGAGCTCGTGAAATACCGGGAAATCTCGTCCGTCACCTATGTCTCCAAGGATGATGCGCTGAACGAGTTCCTCAAGACCGGAAATCGGGTGGTGGCGGACGCGGTCCAGGAAATCGGCGAGAACCCGCTCCTGTCGTCGCTCATCATCCGGGCGAGTGATCCGAAGGACTACGATCTCATCGCGACCCAGTTGACCGTTTCGACCTATCAAAACGACATCGAGCAGGTAAATTACGCCAGGAACAAGCAACGCATCGATGGTCTTAATAATCTCACGAAACGCGCCCGAGCGATGGGACTCGTCCTCGGCATCGCGTTCACGCTCATCGCCGTGCTCATTACGTTCAATACCGTAAGACTTACCATCTATTCGCAACGACAGGAATTCGAGGTCATGCGTCTCGTCGGCGCTTCGAACCTCTATATCCGCATGCCACTCTTCTTTGAGGGCGTTTTCTACGGTCTTACCGCGGCCGCAGTGACGATCATAGTCCTTTCCGTCGCGGCATACGCGTTCTCGGGAAATGCCGGCCCGTTCCTGACCGAGATTCTCGGCGGCAAGACATTCTTCCGGGTCTATCTCTCTTTTTTCTGGCTCTTTGCGCCGGTGACCGTCATTATCGGTGTCGTTCTCGGTGTCGTTTCGAGTCTTATCGCCATTCGGCGGTACCTGCGGATCTGAGGATTCGTCTGAAACGGAGCTGAAGGGATCCTATGTACAAGGGCTTCTTCGTTGTATATGCGTGATATTTCTATTTCCCGTTGACATTTCCAAGCCTTGATTTTTTCCGGAACGGATGATATCGTATCCGAGGACTACGGAGTCCCGGTTTTAACTTTGGGGAGTAGCCAAGCGGTAAGGCAGCGGGTTCTGGTCCCGCCATGCGTAGGTTCGATCCCTACCTCCCCAGCATTTGAGCAAAAGTCATTATTTTCGGCGCTTTTGCGATCACTGAATAGGGCATCCTGAGGCTTACATCTGCGATTTCCTTTCCTTCGATTTTCAGGTTCCAAAGCAGTGTTTGGAGCAATTCGTGCTTGCGTTCCGGGTTCCTTACGAGGAACTCTTTTTTTGCTTTGTGAGCGATCAAAAGAATATCTTTTACCTGTTCCAAAGTTGCAGAGTCCCTTGCGGGGGAATCCAGTCCGATATTTTTGAGGTCGGCCTTGATTCCCGCTTCCTCTTGGTTGAGCTTTTGCAGTTTTGCCTGGTACGCTTCTTCCGTAATCATGGAAGACAAGAACGCATCGAGCAGTTTTTCCTGTTTTTGTTTCAAGACGGAAAGTGCCGAAAGCAGATTATCCCGAACGGTATCGACGGTGCTTTTTTCGTTGAGCGAGTTTTCCTTTTTGGCGAGGTAGGCGATCTCGATCAGTTCCTCATCAAGCGTGAGTTGGTCAAGGATTGGGGCAATAAGTTCGTCCAATTCTTCGACGCGGATATATTCCTTGTGCTGTTCGCAGTGCCCGCGCCCGTTGGTACAGAAGTAATAATCGTGACCCTTCTTCCGTGTAGCCGTGAGCGCGCATCCGCAGACATTGCATTGTAGGAGACCGCGGAACCGAAAGAACAGACGTTTCGATCGGGGATTGATACGACCGGAAAGGACCGATTGGGCATCGTCAAACATTTTCTTGGAAACGATCGGCTCGTGATTCCCGACATATGATTTCCCGTCGCGTACCATGACCCCGTGATAGAACGGATTAATCAAAATCTTGTGGATCTTGCTTCTCCATAATTTCGAGCCGGAGTCACTTCGGTATCCCTCACCATAGAGGATGTCTGCGATCTCCTTAGTGTTCTTGCCTTCCTGCGTGTAGAGCTCGTATACCCGGATTATGAACGGGCGCAACCGCTCATTGACGAAAATCCCATGCGTCGCCTTGTCGTTGAGATATCCAAGAGGAGCAATGCCCGGCCATTCGCCCCGTTCCAGTTTCGCCCGCAATCCACGACGGACATTGACACTGAGATCGTCGACGTATTTCTTGGCCATCCCGAAATCAAGGCTCATGAAAAATTTGTCGTCGGATATGTTCCGGATAACCTTCTCCCAGGTTCGGATTTCCTTGATGATTCCGCGGTCCATGAACCAAGAGAGCTTTCCGCCGTCCATGGCATTTCGGGCTAATCGGTCCAATTTCCAGGTCATGACCCCGTATTCGGTGCCGGAAGTCTCCATAAAGGCCATCATTTCATCAAAAACGGGCCTTCCAGGAGCTTTGGCGGACATACTCTCAACGAAGACCCTTTCTACCGTCAAACCGTCCCTACGGGCCAATTCTTGCATTTCTGACACCTGAGAATCGATAGACAAGACCTGTCTATCCTCGCTTTCCGATGATTTCCGGGCGTAGATGATGTACTTCATAGCTTATCGCTAACATATCCGGGAAGGACGAATAAATCAAGGACGCTCTTGGCAAGGAGGGATTGCTATGACAAAAGTATTTCCATTGCTTCGCTTCACAGCACAACATCAATCTCTCTTTG
>DATMYW010000036.1:0-33875 GCA_035560715.1 Candidatus Fimivivens sp.
TAATAATCATATCAGGAACAAGGGTGAAAAATTCGTGACCGTGAATATTACATATGAGTTTTGGAGAGTTGCTAAATCAGGAAACAGTAAAAAGACTCCAAGAAGAGGAGTCTTTACATCGTCCGGAAAGAGCGGAAAAAGTGATAGCGTTCTTGGAGAAGATACACGCCTTTGAATTTTTTCAAAACGTAGATAAGCAAACAGTCGCTTTTGCGGATTTTGAATCATTTCTCATAAGGGTCAATGGAATAGCACGTGATATGCCGTTATATGAAAGAAATATTGACGGGAAACATGTGGAGATTTCAGGCGGGATGTTAGGAGAGACAGTTTTACCCCCTCGGGAAGAGGATAAAAGAGAGTTGTTGGAATTTGCCTTTGAATCATCTTTGGACATGAGTCGTGAAGACGTCTCATACATGTTGCCTGCCGTTATTAACGCATTACACATGTTCAGTGATGGAAACGGTCGGACGAGCAGAGTTATCCATCAACTCCTGAGCGCGAAGGACAAAGAATCATTTGACAATGATTTGGCAAAGACACTTAGTTCGAATGGAAGGTTTGATACGCCCGATATCAATCCGGGATTAATAAACTGGGAAATTGAGGTGTATATTTTGCGGGAATTTCATCATTGGGAATTGATAAAAGATATTGAAACGGGGCGTTTGGGGTATTTTCATGAAAAGATACGGCCGATTGCCTCAGCGCAATTCGGTGATATCGATTCAACGAAGTCTGCTTTCTATGAGAACATCGGAAGATTTCAAAAACTGCGTTCCGCTGATGGCCGATACGTCGAAACAGCCTTGGTTGATGCGCTTTCTGACGAACGGTACGAGTCGATTTTGCTGACGAACGAATATAATAAAAGAAGAATGGTATCGCCGTTGAAGATGGAATCTCTGAGTGATACGGAATGGAAAAGCATATTTAAAAACTATTACAAGCTCAAGAAAGAACACATCGAGACTATGGTGTGGATGTTCAAGGATCCGAACGAATATAGAAATCCCGAGAACGAACACGAGACTTTCAGGGATATGTTTATAAGGAAAATACGGGCGGAGTACGAATTGCTCAATCCGAATACAAGGAGTTGCTGATGGGTTGAAGGGCTGAATCAGATATATGCATGATATGATCCTTTCTGGGAAAAAAGTCGCCGATTGGATATTCGAGGAGACGAAGACGATCGCCTCCGGTCTTTCTGTCCGCCCTGGTCTTGGCGTGGTGCTCGTTGGGGACGATTCGGCATCGCGTATCTATGTCGGTATCAAGGAACACCGTGCGGAGGAACTCGGGTTCTCTTTCCGTAAGGAAATCCTGCCGGCGACCGCGACAGCGGACGAGGTCATCCAGGTGATCGGAACACTGAACGGGGACGAGGATATTCATGGTATCATCGTCCAGCTGCCGCTTCCGGCAGGACTTGATACGGACCGGATCATCGCGGCGATCGATCCCGAAAAGGACGCGGACGGATTCCATCCCGAGACGGTCGCGCGGTTCCTTTCGGGCGACCGCGATTCATTGCCGGTCTTTCCCGCGGCGATCATGGAACTGGCGAAGTCCGCGGACAAACCGCTTTCGGGGAAACGCGGAATCGTCATCGCCAATTCGGACCTGTTCGGCGAGATCATGAAGAAAGCACTCGGTGACGAGGGTGTCTCGGCATCGGTCATACGGGCGGCGGATATCGACGCGAAGACGGACGATATCGCCGCTGCCGACATCGTCGTGACCGCGATCGGCCAGTCGGAGCGGTTTCCGCGTAACGTTTTCAAACAGGGCACCATCGTCATCGATGGCGGGATTTCCCAGAAGGACGGCAAGGTCCGAGGCGACGTCTCCGCGGAAGGGGACGACTCGTCTCTTTTTCTCTCTCCCGTTCCCGGCGGCGTCGGTCCGGTGACGGTCGCCTGCCTTCTCCGCCGTACGGCGATGCTGGCGATGTAAGGCATGTCGGGGACATCAGAAAACGACGTGGGTGACACGTCGTTTTTTTATTTCATACCCAAAAAAATCGTTCTGCGTATGGAGTCAGCATTCAGGTTTCTCGTACCGTCTTCCCCAACCGCATCGCGAGGTTTCTCAGATCCGCCGGATCGGCCATCGGTCCTCCGGCGGACGAGATCCATCCCTCATAGGTTTCGAAATATTGTTCCTGTCCGCTCGGCATCTGCTTCCAGGTCCCTTCCTTCATGTAGCCGGTCCCATGCAGGGGAATGAGCTTGATGTGTGCGTGGTCGATGCCGGTTCCTTCCATCACGAGTCCGACGCGCCCGACGTCGTCGAAATGATTCTCGAGAATGTCCGCGACCTTCTTGGCCGCGAGGACGAATCGCGAAAGCGTGTCGTCCGGCATCCGGAGCACGTCGCTCCCGTAGTGACGTTTCGGGACGACGATGGAAAATCCCTCCGTGTTCGGGTCGATCGCGAGCCAGGCCATGAATTCATCATCCTGCCAAAAAATGCCCGGCGTCTCAAATCGTCCGCCGATGATCTCACAGAACAGGCATTTTCCGTCTCCGGTCATTGGGTCGTACTCCGCCATAGTTCGGTAAACTCAGGTTGTGCCGAGAGACTCGAACGCTCATGTTATCGTTAACCGGGATTTCGAGTTCCACGATGATTTTATGGTGGGCGGAGAGGGGGTCGAACCCTCACGATGTTGCCATCACTGGATTTTGAGTCCAGCGCGTCTGCCAGTTCCGCCATCCGCCCGGATAGTCGTTTTCGGCCCCGTACAAAGCCTACGATAGGCGATTGAAAAGATGGTGTCAATGGAATATAATGGGAGAAGAAGAAGGAATCAAGAATTAGGAATGAAGCCGCACAGTATTTCGGTGTCCCGGCTTCAGGCTTGATTCGTTATTCTTCATTCATTATTCCGTCAGAGCAATGTCCAAGATCGTCGCGTTCGTGAATCAGAAAGGCGGGGTGGGAAAGACCACTTCGACGATTAACGTGGCCCGATGTCTCGCCGACCTCGGGAAGAAAGTGCTGCTTGTCGATCTCGATCCGCAAGGGAATGCCTCATCGGGACTCGGCATCGATCCGCGCGGACTCGAGAAGAACCTCTATCACGCCATGATCGGCACGGCGACCCCGCGTGACATCGTACTCTCCACCTCGACTCCGAACCTGCATATCATCCCGGCGGCGCAGGACCTCGCAGGAGCCGAAATCGAGATGGTCCATATCGACGCCCGCGAATTCCGCCTGTACTCGGTGCTTCGCCAGCTCAGAACTTTCTACGACTATATCCTCATCGACAGTCCGCCGAGTCTTGGTCTCCTTACGGTGAACGGGTTGGTCGCGAGTGATGAGGTGGTCATTCCCGTGCAGACGGAATACTACGCACTTGAAGGGCTTTCACAGCTACTTGGAACCGTCGAACTCGTCCGGGAGCGTCTCCAGCCGAATCTCAAGATCATGGGCGCACTCCTGACATTGTTTGACAGGCGGAACCGGCTTGCGCAGCAGGTAGTGAACGAGGTCCGGTCGCATTTCCCGGGACCGGTGTTCGAGACGGTCGTCCCGCGTTCAGTCCGTCTAGCCGAGGCGCCGAGTTATGGGAAGTCGATACTCGACTTCGACGCGCTTTCGAAGGGCGCACGGGCGTACAAGTCGATCGCGAAGGAGATCATCGCGAGGGAGCGGACGGAATAAAGAATCAAGACTAAAGAATAAAGGAGAGAGAATGCGGAATCGGGTGCCGGTCGGCTTGAACCGTAATTCCTTATTCCTGATTCGTCCAACGATATGGCACAGCAGCACGGACTCGGAAGGGGGCTCTCTTCCCTTATTCCTCCGAAGAAGGACGATACGAAGGAGTCACCCTTCAAGGACATGGCGCTCAAGACGATGGCCGCGCAGGGCATCGATGTTTCGGAGGTCCGTACGCCGACGGACGCGTTCATAACACCGAGTCTTCCTGTCGAGGAGATTCGGACCGTTTCTCCGAATTCCCGGGAACCCCGACAGTCCGCTCCGTCCGTTCCCGTGTCGTCGGTTGGCGTACCCGGCACGCGCGTCCCGGTCGGCGATATCTTTCCGAACCCGCATCAGCCGCGACTCCGGTTCGACGAAGAGAAGCTTCGTGAGCTGTCTGAATCCGTCCGCGAGCACGGCGTGCTGCAACCGATCATCGTCTCACCGCTTTCCGACGGGAAATACGAACTTATCGCGGGAGAGCGTCGATTGCAGGCTACGAAGCTTGCCGGTATCGCCGATATCCCCGTAATCGTCCGTGATGCCGATGAACGACAGAAACTCGAGTTGGCCATCATCGAGAACATCCAGCGGCATGATCTCGATCCGGTCGAGGAAGCGCGGGCGTATGCACGGCTTATGGACGAGTTCGGCCTGATACAAGAAGAGGTCGCCAAGAAGATGGGCAAGAGCCGGAGCGCGGTCGCGAATACGGTCCGACTTCTGACACTTCCGGTGGAGATACAACGAGCCGTCTCCGAAGGCAAGATTTCCGAGGGTCACGCGAAGGCGCTTCTTTCACTCACGAATCCGGAGAAGCAACGTGCGTTGTTCGAGATGATCGTGAAATCCGGTTTGACGGTACGCGAGGCCGAGGCGAAGGTCCATGAGACGCAGATCCGCACCCATATGCGGCATGTCCCTTCTCTTCCTCCGTGGATAGCGGAGAAGGCGGAACGCATCTCGTCGGCGTTGGGGACCAAGGTCGCGGTGAAGCCGGTCGGGAAGGGCGGTCGGATCGTCGTCGAATACTATTCCGACGAAGAGCTCGACCAGATCGTCTCCCGGATCCTGCCGGGCGGATGACGGTTCCCCGTGGACGCTTCCGGAAGCCGCGAAATCCATGCTATACTGGAATCAGTATAATCAATCATATTCGGACTATGGCTGAGAATGTGCCTTATCTTTCGATCGTCATCCCCTCATACAAGGAAGGGGAGCGCATCGGTCGGAACCTGCTCGAAATCGACAAGTACCTCAAGTCCAAGGATTTCACCTACGAAATCCTGATCGTCGTGGACGGGTCTCCGGACAATACCGCCGAAGTGGCCCGCAACTACGGTCTGCAGGTCCAAAATGTCCGCGTCATCGACAATCCCGAGAACCACGGCAAAGGCTATGTCGTGCGACAGGGACTTCTCGAAGCGAAGGGCAAGTACCGCATCTTCCTCGATGCGGACGGGTCGACATCTATCACGCACTGGGATTCGTTCGAGCCGGAATTCGCGAAGGGTTTCGATGTCGTCATCGGTTCTCGCGATTTGAAAGATTCATATATCCAGGTACACCAGCCGAAATATCGTGAGGTCATGGGAAACATGGGAAACTGGGCCATCCGGATCCTGCTCGGGCTCTGGAAATATCCGGACACGCAGTGCGGGTTCAAGGCGCTCACCGGCGAGGCGGCGGATGCGGTCGCGAAGCGTATGGTCGTCGACCGGTTCGGGTTTGACTTCGAGCTGGTGACGCTTTCGGAACGACTGGGATACAAGGTGAAACAGATGCCGGTGCGCTGGATGAACGAGGCGGGATCGACCGTGTCGCTCACGGGGAAGAACGGGTTCGTCCAGGTGCTCATCGACCTGTGGAAGACCCGGGTCAGGCTCTGGAAGGGCGAATATCGCCTGAAGGAACAGCTCTGAAAAATGTCGGATAAAAGGGAGGAACACAAACGTCGTGAACATACACATACGTGACGGGGAGGAAGGGAAGCCAGGCAAGAAGCAGGCCGACTCGCAGTCCGAGCTCCGTCAGGACATCATTACGGGGGATTGGGTCGTCATCGCGACCGGCCGCGCGAAGCGCCCGGATGAGTTCGCGAAGCGTGACCGCGTCCCTGTGGATCCGAATGCGCCTGATCCGTTCGCCGATCCGTTGACGAGCGGGCAGAAGGATCCGGTCCTTGCGTATCGCAAACCCGACGGGGAATGGAGTCTTTTGGTCATCCCGAACCTGTATCCGGCGTTCGGCGGCGGTCGGATGCCGAAAGATCTTTCCGAAGGGCCGTATTTCTCGATGAGCGGCGTCGGGTATCACGAGGTCATTATCACCCGCGATCCGAAGCGGAGCATCGCGGAGCTCCCGCTGTGGCAGGTTGCCGAGGTTATCGACGCGTACCAGGACCGCTACCTCTCGCTCATGACGAAGAAGTCGGTGAAGTATATCCAGATCTTCCATAATCACGGACAGGAGGCCGGCGCGTCGCTCTCGCACCCGCATTCGCAGCTTATGGCGATCCCGGTGATCTCGCCGTACATCGAGCTCCAACTCCGGGGGGCGGAATTGTACCATCGCAACCACCGGGCGAACGTGTTTCAGACCATTCTCGATTACGAATTGGAGACGAAGACGAGACTGGTCTACGAGAACGAACACTTCATCGCGTTCTGCCCGTTCTCTTCGCGCGTCGCCTTCGAGACGTGGGTCATGCCGAAGCGGTCGGGTAATCCGTACTTCGAGCGGATCACGGAGGAGGAAAAGGTATCGCTCGCCGATGCGATGCGAAACGCGCTGTCCGCTATCTGGCACGGACTCGGGAATCCGCCGTACAATTTTTTCCTCAATACCGCCCCGTGCGACGGGAGGGAATATCCCCACTATCGGTGGCACATCGAAATCCTTCCCAAGACGTCGATCTGGGCCGGATTCGAACTCTCGACCGGCATCGAGGTCTCGACGATCGAGCCGGAGAAAGCCGCAGAATATCTCCGGACGCGCGTCGAGGCATAGTCGACATCCTGTTTCCCGGCCTCCTGTGAAGACCGCTCCTATGAAAGAACACAAGAAACGATACCTGATCGGTAATCTCAAGATGAATCCGGGCTCTGTCTCCGAGGCGGAACAGTATCTGGCGGCGCTTCGGAAGGAACTGTTCGGTAAACAGATGGACGACGTCGAGACGGTCATCGTTCCGCCGTCGGTCTACCTCGAACGGTTTTCACGCGTCCTGTCAGACTCGATCCGTCTCGGTGCACAGGACGTGTTCTGGGAAAAGGAAGGGTCCTATACCGGACAGGTATCTCCCGGCATGCTCAGGGACCTCAAGGTTTCCTATGTCATCGTCGGGCACAGCGAGCGGAGACTCTATGCCCATGAGACCGATGCCGAGGTCGGATGGAAGGTCCGTGCCGCGTTGCATGAGCATCTCCGTCCGATACTGTGTGTGGGGGAGACCGATGAGGAACGCGGCAGGGGCGAGGAGGCCGATGCGGTTACGCGACAGATCGCGGAGGCGTTCCGCGACGTGTCTCCGCTTATGGCCGAGCGGATTCTGGTCGCATATGAGCCGCGTTGGGCGATCGGGACGGATGTGACCCCGGAATCCGAGGAAATATTCGAGATGCGGATCATCATCCATCGGGCGCTGTCCGAGATATACGGGCCTTCGGTCGCCGACCGGATTCCGGTACTGTACGGAGGTTCCGTAAAGGCGTCGCTCCTCGAGCGGGTCTGCTTCGAACCGCGGATGGACGGAGTGCTGGTGGGACGGGAAAGCCTGTATCCGCACGAAGTGATCCGGATGGCGCATGAACTCGGGATGAACGGACTTCCCGAAAACGAGTCGGAACCAACATCATGAACCGATACCTATGATTGTCACCACCAAGGAACTGCTGGAAAAAGCGAAGAAGGGAGGATACGCCGTCGGAGCATTCAATACCGTGAACCTCGAGACGACCAAGGCGATCCTCAATGCCGCGGACGAACTCTCCTCGCCGGTCATCGTCCAGATCACCGAGAAGACGATGGACTATGCCGGCGGTCGCGCGCTGTTCATGCTCGTGAAGAACATGGTCGAGTTCTATCATCCGGATCTGCCGGTCTCGATCCATCTCGACCACGGGAAGAGCATGGAGATCGTCGAACGTGCGATCGAGATCGGATTCCCGTCGGTCATGTACGACGGTTCGCGGCACACGTATGCCGACAATGTCCGCACGACGAAGAAGGTCGTCGGGTTCGCGCACGAGAAGGGCGTATCGGTGCAGGGGGAGCTTGGGAACGTCCCGTACCTTTCCGAAGTCCATGGCGAGGTCGATTGGGACGACTATATGACCGATCCGGACGAGGCGGTCCGGTTTGTCGCCGAAACGGGCGTCGATACGCTCGCGATTGCGATCGGGAACGCGCACGGGTTCGCGGCGGAGCGTCCGGAGCCCGATTATGAGCGGCTTTCCGCGATCGTGTCGAAGGTGTCGACACCGCTCGTCCTGCACGGGGCATCTGACTGGGAGGACGGCCGCGCGACGGAAGTCATTAGTCGCGGCATCGCGTGCTTCAACGTGGATACCGCGATCAAGCTCGCCTTCATCGGGGCGGTCACCCGGGCGGTCGGCGAAGGGGATAAGACCGATATCAGGAACATCCTCGAGCCAGCCCGCGATGCCGTGAAAGAGACAGTCATGAGGAAGATCAGGCTTTTCGGGAGCGAGGGGAAAGCGAAATAGTCGGAAGTCGACAGTGAACGGTCGTAAGGAGGGAAACTAGGATATCGAGTCGGCAGTGAAAAATCGAAATCATAACATCGGTAACACGAAAAGCATATGGAACGGAAACGGATCGCTATCAACGGGTTCGGGCGCATCGGTCGTTCGGCGTTCAAGATCGCGCTCGAGCGCGAGGGGTCGGAAGTGGTCGCAATCAATGACCTGACCGACGCCGCGACCTTGGCGCACTTGTTGAAATACGATACCGCATATGGGACGTATCGTCGCGAGGTCTCGTCCGAGAAGGATGCGATCGTCGTCGACGGGCGCCGGTACCCGGTCTATGCGGAGCCCGATCCGAAGAATCTTCCATGGAAGGAACTCGGTGTCGATACGGTGCTTGAATGCACGGGCCGGTTCGTGGACGGGGATTCCGCGGGACAGCATCTCACGGCGGGAGCGAAGAAGGTCGTCCTGTCCGCGCCGCCTAAGGGTGAGAACGAGATCCCGACGTATCTGATCGGAGTGAACGACCGTCAATACAAGGGCGAGCCGATCGTCTCGAACGCGTCGTGTACCACGAATTGCCTCGCGCCAGTTGCCAAGATCGTCGCGGATCGGTTTGGCATCGTGAAGGCGATGATGACGACCATCCATTCCTATACCGCTGACCAGAACCTGGAGGACGGTCCGCACAAGGACTTACGCCGCGCGCGTGCCGCCGCACAGAACATAGTGCCGACCACGACCGGAGCGGCTCTCTCGGTGACGCGTCTCATGCCCGAGATTGCCGGCAAGTTCGACGGACTCGCGGTCCGCGTGCCTACTATCGTCGGATCGCTGACCGACTTCACGTTCCTCGTTTCCAAACAGACGACTGCCGATGAGGTGAATGCCGCATTGGAAGAGGCCTCGCGGGACGCGGAATATTCGCGCGCGCTCGCTGTCACCCGTGAGCCGCTCGTCTCATCGGATTTCATCGGGAACCCGTACTCGAGTATCGTCGACTTGTCGCTCACCAAGGTCGTCGATGGCGACCTCGTGAAGGTCATGGCGTGGTATGATAACGAATGGGGATATTCGAACCGTCTCGTCGAACTCGCGGAGCAGATCTGATTCCCGATTTTCGGCTTTCGACTTTTCACTTTCGACTTCCGTCATGTACGACCTCCTCATCAAGAACGGTACCGTGATAGATGGCTCGGGGGACGCGATGTTCCGGGCCGATGTCGCCGTGACGGAGGGACGGATCGTCGCCGTCGGTCGGTTTCAAGAAGCGGCGGCGCGGACCATAGACGCCTCGGGGTGTTACGTGGCCCCGGGCTTCATCGATGTCAACAATCACTCCGATACGTACTGGGAGATATTCCGTAATCCGGGCCAGCACGGGATGCTCCTGCAGGGTGTGACGACGATCGTCGGCGGGAACTCCGGTGCATCGCTCGCGCCCTTGATTGAACCGGAGAGCCTCCGCGCCATCCAGAAGTGGACGGACGTCGATTCCGTGAGTTTCAACTGGTTGTCCATGAAGGAATTCCTCGGTGAGATGGGGCGCAGGCCGCTCTCCGTCAACTTCGCGACGCTCGCGGGACACGGCACCATCCGTCGCGGCGTCCTGCGCAACCCGACGAAGAAGCCGTCGGAGAACGATTTGGACGCGATGAAGCTGCTTCTCCGCCGAGCACTCGACGAAGGGGCGATCGGCTTCTCGACCGGTCTCAAGTTCACGCATGCGAGACTGGCCGAAGACAAGGAAATCGCGGAACTGCTCACTCTGGTCGCCAAGCGCAAGGGTATATACGCGACCTATCTCCGCGACGAGGGGGAAAACCTGCTCCGTGCGGCCGAGGAAGCCGTCCTTTCAGCGAAACGATCCGGCGTTCCGCTCCACATTTCTCATCTGAAGGCGGTCGGAAAGCGGAACTGGCACCTGTTCGGCGAAGCGCTCGACCTCATCCGCAACGCCGCGCTGGACGGACTCGACATTACGTTCGACGTCTACCCGTACACCTCGAGCGGATCGGTTCTCTACACGTTCCTGCCTGACTGGGTGACCGAGAGCGGGCGCAAGACCATGTTGCATCGTCTCCGGGACTACAAGGTCCGGCAGTCGGTCGTGCGTGATATGCGGGAGAGCGGACTCGACTACGCCGGGATGAGGATTTTTGTCTCGACTCTCGCCCAGACGGCGGGGTCGAGGACGGTGGAGGAACTCGCCCAGACACAGCACCTGTCGCCGGAGGAGGTCGTGGTCGACATCCTGCTCGGAAGCGAAGGTCGTGCGATCGTGTCGCTCGAGGTCTCGAGTCCGGAGAACGTCGCCAAGGCGGTACAACATCCGTTTTCCATCATCAGTTCCAACGGGGTCGGGTATTCCGCCGAGTATGGTTCAACCGGAAATATGGTCCATCCCAGGAATTTCGGCACGTTTCCCAAGGTCTTCGCGGAATATGTCCGCGGGAAGCGCACACTCTCTTGGGAAGAGGCGGTGCACAAGATGACCGGCAAGCCTGCCCTCAAGTTCGGTCTCGACGGGCGCGGTTTCTTGCGGGAGCGGGCCAAGGCTGATATCGTGGTATTCGATCCGGAGACGATTGCAGACCGCGCCACGATGGACGACCCCTTCCGGTATCCGGACGGGATCCGTGCGGTCATCGTCGGCGGCGTCGTCGCGGCCGAGAATGGGGAGTGGACCGGCGCTCGCGCCGGGGAGGTCATACGCTCGCGACGTCACGGGCTGTTCGGATAGATTCGGAAGTTATGAAGCATGAGGACCTCAAAGGGAAACGGGTGACGGTTTTCGGACTCGGAGTGAATGAAGGAGGCGTGGGGACGGTCGAATTCCTGGAGCGTGCCGGTGTCCACGAGATTATCGTGACGGACCGGAAGACTTGCGAGGAACTCGCCCCTTCACTTTCGCGACTGGACCGATACGAAAACATCACCTATGTCCTCGGGCGCCATCGTCCCGAGGATTTTTCGCGTACCGATCTCGTGGTAAAGAATCCGGCGATACCGTGGACGAACAAGTACGTCCAACTGGCGGAGTCGGAAGGGATTCCTGTCGAGATGGATTCGGGAATCTTCTTCGAGAACTGTCGGAATACGATTATCGGGGTCACGGGTACAAAGGGAAAGACGACCACGTCCGGACTGATTGCGCACATCCTCAGGGAATCGGGCCGACAGGTCGTTCCTGTTGGGGTCAGCCGTGAGCCGGTCCTCGGCGCGCTTGAGGGGCTCAATCCTGACGATACGGTCGTATTCGAGCTGTCGAGTTGGCGGCTTTCCGCGCTCGGACGTATCCAGATGAGTCCGCATATTGCTGTCTTCACGAATTTTTTTCCTGACCATCTCAACTATTACGGTTCCGTCGAAGCGTACCGGAACGACAAGCGTTTTCTCTATGCGTTTCAGCATGAGGGCGACGTACTGATCGCTGAAGCTGGACTCGATTTTATCAGGAAAGATGATCCGTCGTCTGAGAAGATACTTTATTCCGCTTTGGGCGATAAGGTATCGAGCGATGGCGCATTCTTCCGGGGAGAGGAGGCTGTGGTCGTCCGCAACGGCACCGAGACGGTCCTGTTCCGGACATCGGATATCCGAATCCCCGGCGAACACATTCGTCAGGATGCCTTGGCCGCTTCAGTCGCGGCCTTCGTATCCGGCATTTCCGGAAGTGAAATCGCGACGGCACTGCGGACATTCCGCGGGATGCCGCATCGGCTCGAACTCGTCGCCGAAGGGCGCGGCGTCTCGTATTATAATGACTCGGCCGCGACTGTTCCCGAATCCGCAGTGTCCGCCTTGCGGTCATTCGATCGTCCGGTGGTCATTATCGCCGGCGGTTCGGACAAGGGGCTCGACTTCGGACCGTTGGCCGAAGAGATTCTCCGAAGGGCGAAGGCGGCCATTTTTCTCAAGGGGGAGGGGACGGATAAATTGTTTGCTGAAATCCGGAAACGGCCATATGGCACGGAATTCCTCGAGGGATCCGAGAGCGTGTCCGGAATGGGGGAGGCGGTGGAAAAGTCGGTCCTCGTCTCCGAACCGGGAGATATCGTCCTCTTGTCCCCGGGTGCCGCGAGCTTCGGGATGTTCCGGAACGAATTCGACCGGGGTGAGAGGTTCCGGGAGGCGGTTGAGCGCCTCGCCACGTGATCGGTAGCGTTTCCGGTGTCATAAAATTTTCTCATAAACAACGAGTATGGTCTACGACGTCATCATCATCGGGGGAGGACCGGCGGGAGTCACGGCCGGCGTGTACGCCGCGCGTAAGAAGATGCGGGCACTGCTTCTGACCGGCACCATCGGCGGATCGTCCTCCGTATCGGCGACCATCGAGAACTGGATCGGCGAGCCGTCGATCACCGGAGTCGGCTTCGCGGAGAAACTGGAAACGCATCTCCGCGCGCAGGAGGGGATCGACATCCGGACCGACGAGGCCGTCACGGACATCCGAAAGAAAGATGACGCGATATTCGAAGTGACCACGGAGAAGGGCGAGACGTTCGAGACGAAGTCGGTAATCGTCGCTTCGGGTGTCCGGCATCGGCCGCTTCGCGTTCCGGGCGAGGACACGTTCCGCGGCAAGGGTGTCGCGTACTGCTCGACGTGTGACGCGCCGTTCTTCCGCAACAAGCGAGTCGTCGTGGTCGGCGGCGGCAACTGCGCGTTCGAGGCGGTGGAAGACCTGTTGCCGTACGCGATCGCGGTGACGATCCTTACCATCGATCCGGAATTCACGGGAGACCCCGTCCTCCGCGAGCGTGTGCTCGCTTCCGACAAGGTGACGGCAGTCCGACTCGGAAAGTCCGAGGAGATCGTCGGCGAGCGTAAGGTGACCGCGCTCCGGTACGAGGACCTGTCGACGAAGGAGCATAGGGAGATTCCCTGTGACGGCGTGTTCGTCGAGATCGGCATGATGCCGAACTCCGATCCCGTCCGCGATATCGCGGAGCGAACGAAAGGCGGCGAGATCGTCGTCAACCCGCGTACGTTCGAAACGACGTGTCCGGGAATCTTCGCGGCCGGAGACGTGACGGACCAGCCGTACCGACAGAACAATATTTCCGCAGGGCAGGGGGCGGTTGCAGCCCTCTCCGCGTACGACTTCATCCGCGGCGCCGGCGCCGGCAATCCGACCCTGGTCGTGCCGTTCGATTGACCGGCACGTTTTTTCGTGCTATAATGGAGGTGTTGAAGTGAAGAAAGCGGGTGTTTCAAGGGTGAAACAGCCGCTTTCTCTTATTTTCAAGGCAAACTATGAAACAGTCCCTCCTTATCGCCATCATCCTCGTGACGCTCATCCTTCCGACGAGCGGGGTTTCCGCGTCGGGTATGGAATCGCCGTGGGTCAAGGAGACGATCACGCTTGCCAATAAGGAGCGCTCCGACCGCGGTATCGGCACGCTGTCCGAAAACGCCTCACTCGACAAGGCCGCGGCGATGAAGCTTGCGGACATGGAGAAGAACGGATACTTCGCCCACACGTCGCCGCAGGGACTTACGCCGTGGTCGTTCATGGACAGCGCGGGATACGGATATCGTTACGCAGGGGAGAACCTCGCCATTCATTTCACCGATCCCGAAAGCGAGCACTCGGCGTGGATGAAGAGTGAGAAGCATTGTCAGAATATCCTCGACCCCCGGTATCGCGAGACAGGTATCGCGGTGAAAAAGATTTTCTTCGAAGGTCGCGAAACGATGCTTGTCGTCGAGATGTTCGGCACGCTTCCCGGACAGGAGGTTGCGACCAGCCTGACGAAGGAGGACACGCTCGCCATGTGTCGCGGGGAAGTCGGATCGGTATCAGGTGTCGCAGTCGAGCAGGCGAGCGGGACTCCTTCGCCGACGGGACGCATCGCACTCCTGTCCTCGCCCCTGTTCTCGGATATCGGCGAGTTCGGAATGGAATTGGTCGCTGTCGGTAAGGACCGGTACGGCGTCGCCGAACTGGTCGCTGCCGCGGTGCTCGCCCTTGCTCAGGTCGCGGCGGTGATCCTGTATACACGGCTCCTTCTTGCCCGCGAGACCCGCGAAGGCGTCTATCTCTCCTGATGACCGTGATTCGCATCCCGCTTTCCGGCGGGAGGGAGTGTCCGGTATCCGGACGTTCCCTTCCGTCCGAAACGAAAGGACGGAACGTATCTTGAAATATCGGAAAATAAAAAGAAAAACAAATACCCGGAACGACCTTCCGGAAACCTTGAAAGGGATGAATCCTCTTCCCTCCTGTCTGGAACGCATCGCGTCCCGGCATTCACTCATACAAGACGACCCCTTTGGAGGGGTTTTCTTTTTTTCGTTTCACACGGTCCGTATCCTTGCCTCGGGCGGTCGTTTCGGCTACAATGTCAGGCATGGAACGATTCGAAATCAGGGGAGGAAAACCGCTTTCCGGAGCCATCGATGTCCGTGGATCGAAGAACGCGACGACTCCGATCCTGGCGGCGGCCCTCCTGTCGTCCGAAACCAGCGTCATACGCAATGTCCCGCGCATCGAGGACGTGTTCCGTATGCTCGAAATCCTGGAAAGTATGGGAGCGACGGTCGAATGGAAGGATGAACGGACCGTCGCGGTGACTCCATGCGATATCGACCCGTCGCGGATGGATATGGAGCGCGTGAAGAAGATCCGGTCCTCGATACTCCTTCTCGGGTCGCTCTCAGCACGGTTTGACCGGTTCTCGCTCTATCATCCCGGCGGATGCGTCATCGGGGCGCGGCCGGTCGGGACGCATTTCGACGCACTCGCGAAACTCGGCGTCGACATTTCCGTATCGGAAGACGGCAAGCAATACCACATCGACGCCTCCAAACGGTCGCCCGGCAGGATCGCTCTCCGCGAAATGTCGGTCACGGCGACCGAGAACGCGATGATGCTCGCGGCGGGCATGCCGGGAAAGACGATCATCCGCGTCGCGGCCGCCGAGCCGCATGTCGAGGACCTCGGCCGCTTCCTCGGGAAAATGGGCGCGAAGGTTTCGGGTCTCGGAACGCATGTCATCGAGATCGAAGGATCCGCGACGCTTCGGGGCGCGGATCACGCGGTCATCCCGGACGCGAACGAGGCGGCGACCTTCCTCATTCTCGGCGTGGCGACCAAGAGCCCGATCACCGTCTGCGGCGCGCGCGGGGAGCACCTCGACATCGTACTCGAGAAGCTTCGAGAGTTCGGGGCGGATTTCTGCATCGAAGGCGATTCGATCACCGTCGTCCCGGCGGGGCGGCTCGTCGCGGTACCGAAGATCGACACGCGGACGTATCCGGGCGTACCGACGGACGTGCAGGCGCCTTTGGGCGTGATCGCGGCGCTTGCTGACGGCGAGACGCTCATCTTCGACACGGTCTTCGAGGGCCGGTTCAATTACGTTTCGGAGCTCGAGAAGATGCGCGCGCACGCGACCGTACTCAATCCCCACCAGGTCCTGTTCCGCGGTCCGGCGAAACTGTGTGGCACGACGATTCGAAGTTACGACCTCCGTGCCGGCGCGGCACTCATCATCGCGGCTCTGGCGGCGGAGGGCAAGACGGTCATCGAGGACATCTACCAGGTGGACCGCGGGTACGAGCGGATCGAGGAACGTCTCTCGGCACTCGGCGCGGATATACGGCGTGTCGATGCGTAACGCTTCGATAAAAGAGCGCAAAGACCAAGCGGAACACAAAACCCGGAGCACGGAAACCAAGCAAAACACAAAACACAGATTCCGAATCATGGGGCTGTGTTCTGGGTCCCGTACTTTGCATGCATTATGAATCCATTCGTACGAAAAATAGGTATCGACCTCGGAACGGCGAATACGCTCGTATTCGTTCCCGGGAAAGGCGTCGTCGTGAATGAACCGTCCGTCGTGGCGGTATCGGTCTTCGAGAACAAGGTGCTTGCCGTCGGTAACGAGGCGAAAGAAATGATCGGACGGACGCCGGACTCGATCGTCGCGTCCCAACCGCTTCGCGACGGCGCGATCGCCGACTACCGCGTGACCGAGGCGATGCTGCGCTATTTCATACAGAAGGTCTCCGGACGCTTCCGACTCGTCCGTCCCGAAGTCGTGCTTTCGATTCCCGCGGGCGTGACCTCGACCGAGCGACGCGCGGTCATCGACGCGGCGAACAAGGCAGGCGCGCGCGCGGCCTATGTCGTGAAGGAGCCGATCCTTGCGGCCATCGGGGCCGGAATCCCCATCCATACCGCGCAGGGGAACATGATCATCAATATCGGCGGCGGGACATCCGAGATCGCGGTCATCTCGCTCGGCGGCGTGGTCGCGTCGGCATCGGCCCGCGTGGGCGGCAACCGGATCGACCTTGCCATCTCGGACTACATCAAGCGCAAGCACAGCCTCGCGATCGGCGAGCGCACGGCCGAGGAGCTCAAGATCAAGATCGGTGCCGCGATCGCCCAGGTCAAGGAAGATCACATGGATATCCGCGGCCGCGACCTCATGGGCGGACTGCCGCGGACGGTCGCCATCTCGTCGAACGAGGTCACGGAGGCGATCCAGGACGAACTCCGCGAGATCATCAACGTGGTGAAGCAGGTGCTCCAGGAGACGCCGCCGGAACTCTCGGCCGACATCATGGACAAGGGAATGGTGCTTTCGGGCGGGACGTCGCAGCTGCGCTTTCTCGACCAGCTGATCAGCAAGACGATCGGCGTGCCGTGCTATGTCGCGGACGATCCGGCGTTCTGCGTCGCGCGTGGGACGGGCATCGTGCTCGAGAACCTCGATGCGTACAAACGGAGCATCATGATCGGGAAATGAACGTCGGTCAACGGATAACAATGAACAGTTAACAGGGAGCAGGATGGGGATCGTTCTTATCCGACGTTCTTCGTTAGCTGCTGACTGTTACCTCTTATCTGATATGGTAATAGGTATCGACGCCTCGCGGGCGTTCCTGCGGAACCGGACGGGTATAGAGGAATACGCGCATCAGGTCATCGCGTATCTGCGGGGGCCGCTCCGTGACGAGCGGGTGGTCCTGTATGTGCGGGGCGGACAATCGTCCGATTTCGAGTTGCCGGAATCGTGGGAACTGCGACGCTTGCGGGCACCACGGTTTTGGACCCATATCCGATTGTCGCTCGAGATGCTGCTTCATCCACCGGACGTACTGTTTGTTCCGGCGCATACCGTGCCGCTGATTCATGCCAGGAAGTCCGTCGTAACCGTACATGGGCTCGAGTACGAGTTTTCCCCCGAGAGTTACTCTCGGTGGGAGCGGTTCTATATGCGTTCGGTCATCCGTTTCTCATGCTGTGCGGCCGAGACCGTGATCGCCGTATCGGAGAATACGAAGCGTGACCTGATGCGGCTCTATGGGATACCAAAGGAGAAGATCCGGGTGGTGTATGAGGGGAAGCCGGAGAAAGTGTCGAAAGTCGAAAGTCGAAAGTCGAAAGTCGAGGAGGACGGAAAGCCGTACCTGCTGTTCATCGGGAGGATCGAGGAGCGGAAGAACGTGCGGAGGATCGTCGAGGCGTTCGGAATCTTGAAAAAGCGGTACGGTACCCCACTCCGGCTTGTGCTTGCGGGAAAGCCTGGATACGGATATGCGGATGTGAAGCGTGCGATTGGCACATCGGAGTATCGGAATGAGATCGTCGAGACAGGGTATGTCGATAACACGCAGAAATCGGTACTGCTTGAGAATGCCGATATCTTCGTATTCCCGTCGCTCTACGAAGGGTTCGGTCTGCCGGTTATCGAGGCGCAGGCGTCCGGCGTGCCGGTCGTGACCTCGGACATCTCTTCCTTGCCGGAGGTGGCAGGAAAAGGGGCGGTATTCGTCGGCCCCTTGTTTTCGGAGTCGATCGCGGATGGGGTCTGGCAGGTCCTCTCCGACCGTGATTTCCGGGATGGTATAATAAAAAAAGGCCGGTCGAACGCTGAGCGGTTCGATTGGGCGAAGTGTGCCGGAGAAATAGCGGACATTCTTCGGAAATAAAAACGGACGCCGACTGTATGTCTGCGTCGCGTTCCGAAACTTATCGGCGCATCTTCGCCAGGATCCTATCGTATCATGTATGTCGGTTTAGATTCTAGCGTTTTTTGTCGAGTAAAGATGCTGTTAATGTGAAAGTGTACTATAGCAATTATGAGCGATACTGTCAATAATACGAAAAAAATCGCTTTCGTGCACGACTTCCTCGTTACCTACGGGGGAGCGGAACGCGTGCTGGAGAGCCTGATAAAACTCGATGTCGAGGCGCCGATCTATACGTTGCTGTACGATCCCGAAGCGATGAGGGGCCGTTTCGAGGGGCGTGAGATTCGCGCGTCTTTTTTGCAAAAACTGCCGAAGTTTATCCGAAAACGGTATCGGTGGCTGCTACCGCTCTATCCGGTTGCGGCTGAGTCGCTCGACCTGCGGGATTTCGACGTCGTCATATCGTCGTCCGGGGCGTGGTCGAAGGGGATCGTGACCCGCCTCAAGACGCTGCATATCGCGTACCTTCATTCGCCCTTGCGGCTCTTGTGGGATGCGAACGAACGGTATCTCGAAAGCGTGCATGCGGGAGCGTGCCTTCGGTTTTTCGGGAGGATGTATCTTTCGTATCTCCGGGTATGGGACCGCGAGGCGGCCGATCGACCGGACATCCTCGTGTCCAATTCCGAATATACGAAGGTGCGCGCCCTGAAGTATTACCGGCGTGACTCGGTTGTGATTCATCCGCCGGTGACGCTGTCCGCTTCCGGAGACGATCGTCCGGCCCGGGAAGATTTCTTCCTGGTCGTATCGCGGTTGACCGAAAGCAAGGGGATCGATATCGCGATCGAGGCTTTCAATAAGATGCAGCTTCCGCTCCGGATCGTCGGAAGCGGACGCGAGCGCGCCCGGCTCGAGGCGATGGCGACGGAGAGGGTGACCTTCGTCGGAAACGCGGACGATACGGAACTCGTATCGCTTTATCGTCGCGCGAAGGCGGTCATCATCCCGTCGGAAGAGGACTTCGGACTCGCGGCGGCTGAGGCGATCCGTTTCGGGACGCCGGTCATCGCGTATTCTATCGGTGGTGTATCCGAAATCGTCACCGAAGGAAAGACCGGCGAACTGTTCGGGGCCGCGACGCCCGAAGTGCTCGCCGACGCCGTACGACGATTCCTCGACCGCGGAATCGAGGCATACGTTTTTGACGAGTCGTCGATCGACCGGTTTTCGGAAGCGGCGTTCCTGTCGTCGTGGCACAATTTGCTCTCGGGTGCCGGTACCGAGACACGAATCGGATGACGCCATGAATATCATCGGACACAAAGAGAAACGTGCATTGCTCCGGAAGATCGCTTCCGGCGTGTTGCCGCATCACGCATACCTGTTTTCCGGTCCGGAAGGGGTCGGGAAAATCCTGGTGGCCCGCGAATTCGCAGCCGCTTTGCTCGGTTGCCCGGATGGGGACCCGTCGCGGAAACAGGATTTTCTTCTCATCGTACCCGAAGCGAAGAAGGACGGGGGGAAGCGGAGTATCCCGGTCGAGGCCGTGCGTGAGGCGGGACTGTTCCTGAGCCGGTATCCGGCCGAATCGTCCCGACGCGTCGTCGTGATCGACGATGCCGACCGCATGACCGAGGCCGCGCAGAACGCGCTCCTGAAGACGCTTGAGGAACCGAATTCGACCTCGGTTCTCATCCTTGTTTCGGCGCGGACGGGAGCACTTCGCGATACGGTCGTTTCCCGGATGTTCCGAGTCCCGTTTACTCACGTGTCGGAGGAGGATCTCCGTTTTGGTATTTCGGTCATCGCGCCCGATGGCCATGCGACGGTGGAGCCGTTCTTTTTCTCGCTTGGACGACCGGGCATCGTTGCGTCGGCACTCTCCGATCCGGAAGCGTTCTCGCGCCACCGCGACCTGCTCCGATCTCTCTTCAAGATCTCGTCCCTGTCGTATGCCGAGCTGCTTGCCCTGTCCGAGAAACTGTCCCAGTCTCCGGTGGAAGCGGCCGACCTGTTCGAATGGTGGGTATCCGGTCTCAGGAACATGCGGAAGCCGGGCGAATCAAGGCGGGCCACCGTGCGGTTTTACGGTCTCCTTGAGGAAATCGAGAAGACGATTCGCATGATGCGGGATACCAACGCGAACGCGCGGCTCCTGATCGACCGATTATTCCTCGTTTCGCTGTAACGGCAAGCGAAGAAGATACGTGCATGACATCGAAACCGACACAAACGACGAAACCGAAACGACCGAAGACGCTCCCGTTTTCCCATAAGGAGAAGCGGACCGTTTCGTCGCATGGACATATGATCCGCGAAGCGTTCCAGTCCGATAGGAAACCGAAGAAGCCGCTTCTCTCCCGTGAGCGGACGAAGCGAGGCGGCGTCCTCTGGGGAACGTTCATGCTCTGGACGGTGCTGATCTCCGTGACCGTCTTCACCGTGTTTTTTTCCGACTTCCATGTCATCCGGAGCGTCGCAGTCAACGGGACACAAGACGTATCTCCGGCGGATATCGAGGCGTTCGTGTTCGGTCGCATATCGGGCCGACATTTTCGCGTGTTTCCGGCGGACAACTTTTTTCTCGTATCGACCTCGTCTTTGGAGAAAGAGACGCTCCGTGAATTCCCGAAACTCTCGAGCGTTTCTATTACGCGACGGTTTCCGGATCGGATCCTCGTGTCCGTCACCGAGCGTGATCGGATGCTGATGTGGTGCTCGGGAGGGCCATGTGTCCTCGTGGAGGATGACGGGGTCGCGCGTGATGCCGGTCCGGCGGAGACCCTGAAAAACGAGCCGTTCCTTCTTCGCGTTGTCGATACAAGCGCCCGTCCGGTGGATATCGGTATGCCGATTCTCACTCCGGAAGAAACGGTCGCGATACTTCGGCTGGAACGGGGCCTTCGGGAGCGGTCCGGTATCGGGTTTTCTCCCGTGTTCGCATCTCCGTCACGCGTGTCAGACGAGATCCGTATCACGACGGACGAAGGGTGGGATATCCTTGCGGGTCTCGATATCGATCCGGACAAGACGATTTTGTCGCTTCAGCTCGTGCTCGACAAGGAAATCCCCGTCGAGAAGCGATCGGTGCTCCGGTATGTCGATCTTCGGACCGAGAATCGGGCCTTCTTCGCCTCTAAAGATGCCGACGGAGGACAGGAGGGGGATGTGACGGACGGGACTGCCGTCGACCGGTCCGATGCGGCGATTCCCGTCTTGACGGGTGCTGAAACGGACAAGAAGAAATAATACCCTCATGTCACGGTGACGTTTCATAAAATGAAAACGTATGATCGGGAGCAAACGGATGCCCGTGCTGTTCATCGGGCACGGCTCGCCCGAAAACGCCTTCGAGGACAATGAATTCGGATACGCCTGGGCGGATATCGCCAGCCGGTTTCCGAAACCGGTGTCGGTGCTCGTCGTCAGCGCGCATTGGACGAGTCGCGTTTGCGAGGATGCGGACCAAACGAGAGTCACAGCCGCTCTTTATCCGGAAACCCTGCATGACTTCCATGGCTTTCCGAAAAGGTATTTTGACTTCGTCTCTCCGATTCAGGGAAATCCGGCACTGGCGGCGCGCGTGAAAGGTCTCGTGACGACGGTTCCGGTACGCGGGGATGCGTCACGAGGGTTCGATCACGGGTCATGGTCCGTGCTCTCGCGCATGTACCCGGATGCGGAAATTCCCGTCGTCGAACTGTCCATCGATGAGCAACTCCGTCGGAAGGACATGATCGACATCGGTCGGGAACTGGCGACACTGCGCGACGAAGGGGTACTCATCCTCGGGAGCGGCAATATCGTGCATAATCTCGGGACGATCGAGTGGAACGGCGACCCGTATCCGTGGGCGACCGAATTCGATTCGTTCGTGCGTGATGCGCTTGTCACGAAGGATTCGGAAGCGCTCGTCGGGTTCGAAAAGCACCGCCAGATCCGACTCGCGCATCCCTCGGTCGACCACTTTCTTCCGCTCCTGTACGTTATCGGTGCGGCCGAGAAAGAGGACCCCGTGTTTTTCTGCGAGACGGTCTTCGCCGCGTCGCTCTCCATGCGCTGCGTGGCGTACGGGTTGTAGCGAATTCAGGAAATAAATCGGAGCGTCAGCCTTGCGGCCTGACACTCCTATTTTTCAACATCCCGTTTCGGTCGATTCTTTCACTGCCGAAACGCCGGACTTGAACATGTCTCCCGACGTCATGTTGTGATAGTACCGGTAGTGCTCGGGACGTCGTACGATATCCGGCCACAGACGGTCGTCCGTTCCGTGAGTCTCGATCCGTCTTCGCACATCGCCCTTGGTCGTCTTCAGGATCAGGAAGAGATCTCTGTCGTCCCGGTAGGCGAGGACGATAGCGTACTCACGATTCTCGAGGATTTCCATGAATTGGCGCGTGTCCGTTTCCGGTTCCGGCGGACACATGAGAAACGTGTGATCGAAGGAACCGAGCGTAAGGATCTGTCCCGAATCCGGCTGCGACCGGCAATCCTCGAGTCCCGTGGACCGGAGTTCTTCCGTATCCTGGCAGACGACAATCGACCTGAGTCGGTCGTACGGATACGCATCCTTGAATGCGTCCCGTTCGACATAGACGACATAGACGGTTCCGCCGTGCCCGCATTTTTTCCTGAAAACGATCGCGATCCGGTCGTCGATCGTTCTGTAGGAAACGATGTCGAATCGACCATGGACTTTTGAGGGTTCCATTTCGGTGAAACGGTCGACGAGGAGGCAAGATTCTTTTGAGGGTGTCTGCATGAGTGGACTCCTTTCGGTGGGTACCCGGTCGGGCAAGGTTTGTGAAAGATCGGAAACTGATGATGTATCGTATACGATTCGACAGGCCGCGTCAATGCGCGAAATATGGTACATCGGATCCCCGCATGCCCGCGGACCGACATCGCGGTCCCGACGAACGACTTGGACGTTTGTTTACATGGGAAGGGTGGCGTATGATGTCCACGTGGAATGCGTGTTATTTAAAGAACCAATCAGAGGAGAGAGAAAGCTATGGAAACGGATATTACGAAGAGCGTGAGATCCCTGCTCGAAGCCGCGCGGGAATACTATGTCCGACAGGTGGAACGGTCGGAGTCCGGGTACATGAGTCAGACCACCGGCGCGTATGTCAGGAATTGTACGATCGCGCTGGAGGACCTGAGGAGCGGGAAGTACTGGGCCGTTGCCGAAATGTTGGAGCGCCTGCGGAATGCGCCCGCGGACTACTTTCCGAGGATCATCCGAACGTCCCAAATCCTGGACGATCCGGAATGGGCCATCCAATCTACCCCTGCCGAAACCGGGTGGATGAAGAGCCTGAAGTGGTTCCTGGAATGGCAGGAAATCCGATACCGGTCCTGGGTAGCCCATCGTGCCGTCGGTTACTGCAACGTGTGAACCGTCCGGTGAACCGGTAGCGGGAAATAGTGCGATCGACGTGTCGCACTATTTTTTTTATTCCCACCGAAGGTTGTTGGACATAAACGATACCGACGATACTGCCATATAATATCATATGGTAGTATCGGGTGATCGCGACGCATCGTGAATGATGAGGCGTCATGCTGGAATATAAAAAAGAGAACCGCTCGTGAGAGTGGCTCTCGGTTTTGTCGTGTACGTTTCGACATGATCGGCAACGGATCAGGCCTCGGCCGGTTCGGGTTTCGGTGTCATCGTCATGACGAAGTACTCGTCTCCGATATCGTGCCTGAAAACCACGAAGGGGAAAGGATCGAATCGCGTCGCGACCACTCGGTACCCGGCGGCGCTTTCCTGTCCGATCTCGCCGGTTCCACTATGCGGAGGCTGATACATTCGGAACGCGCAGTTCTTTGTAGAGTGAGTTCCCGAATAACCCTCCGCTGAGAAGTTCAAGGTTATGGAAACGTCGATCGTCGGTTCCGAATCGTCAATGAGAATCCGGTACGAGTTCGGAGTGAGTATCATCTTGTTCGTCAGTGATAAACTGAACGTGTCGGCGTCGCAGACGAGGATGCTCATGTATTCACGACTGTCCTGCGTGACGAGTATGAGCCGGTTGCCGTCCCGACCGACCGCGATGACGTTCTGTGGCTCTTCGGTTTCGAGAATCGTGAAAACGAATCTCGTGAGGGAAGTGCGGTAATTATCCGCTGAAAGCGTCGATCCGCCCATGATCTCTCCTTCGGTCCAGAAGGACCCGTTATGTTTTTAAAAAGAATTATCGATCCGTACGTCAACCGTGTAGTATACGCGATCGGGCGATGATGTCAAGGAATGAGTCATGCCCGTTTTGGCCGAAATCCGAAACGATCTGAAAATGCCACCTCAAAAGGTTTTTTTGACAGTGAAACCGTGACATGATCCGGCGGTCGTCGGTCGCTGCGCCGTCGTTGACGGAAAAAAATGAGTCATCCCGCTTTCGCAAGGATGACTCCCGGATGGTTGCCGATGAACACTTATCAGCGCCGTTCAAGTTTCGGAACCGGTCATTGTGACGGTTCCTATTTTGTATTCACGTTTCCGGCGGAGTCATGGCGGGGGATCGGAAGGCGGCCATTGGCTCGTTCTTCCGCATCGTCGACCGTGGAATCGGCGGCGTTCGGATCCGTTTCGGTGCACGGTATCGAGAAAAAAACGTTCCGATCCATGAGGAAGGGAACGCTTGCAATTCGGTGGGGTACGGAATGTTCAGACTACCCCGAACCACCGTAAGCCGATCTTCTTATCCGAAATATAGACAGTGTAATGAGCTGTTCGCGGATCGCTGCATGCCTCGAGAAAACTGCTCTCCTGGGAAATTCCGTTTGGCAGGGAAAGCGTGATCAGTCGGTCTTCCTGCGTTTTCACGACGGCGAAGCACAAGCCATTTACCGACACTCCGGCGATAAGGAGTTCGTAGGAAGCAGGGAGCACCGGATAATCCGGTGTCTTTGAAAGTACGTGTGCGTTTTTCGTCGCCTCCGAAAGGCTGGTGGTGTACGAACACACGACGTCTTTGCTTTCGGTATACGTGATCGCGAACGTGACCGTACCGGCTTCCTGCTTGACCGTGAGTCTATAGGTTTCCGGATCGAACAGGAAATATTCCGGCACCGCTACATGGGGCGGTATGATGACGACGACAAATCGACCGTCGTTTTGAGCCGCAATAGATTTTTTCTCGTCGATGATTCCAATGCCGACGATGTCTAACGTTTCGGTTTGGAGTCCGTCGAAAATGTCACGCTGATTCGTGAAGGCCTGGGTAATGCGAACAGGCTTGGCCGTCGTTGCTGTTAAAGCGGTCATGGTTCTCCTTTGGTCCCGAAGGACCGGATGGGCGCTGATGAAATGGTTCCGTTGGAAAAGATCTGTACTGACCAGGCATTGTACATCAGAAGAGTATCCGAGTCAATCCTCCGAACAGCTCCTGTTTTCAGGCCGATTGTTCGGTCCGAACCGCGGAAAAACGGTACTTAATAATCCGGTCGTCAGTTCGTGTAACGTTTTTTAAGATTGGAAGGATTGGGGTAAATGAGGAGAAATGCGGTATTGCTAGGGAAAACAACGGAAAAGGTAACATAATAATGCGGTCGTCAGTTGGTGTAACGTTTTAATGGGGTTGTTTGATGCGGTGGTTTGATGGGGATAAAAAAGAGGCCACCCCGTTTGTTGTCGGGATGGCTCCAGGTGTCAATTCCGTCAGGAAACTTTTGCGCAGAAGTACGGGATGCGAAGACATTTCGCTGACGAGAGCTTGAGTTCATACTCCCACGGTTTCGCCTCGGCGAGTACCCACTCGGTCGTGGACGCGAACGACTTCGGAACGAACAGGATGCGATAGTTGCCCGAACCGTCACCGTCGCCGAGGACGATGAAGGGATCCTGCCCAGTCGAACACAAAGCCACCACTTGAGTCCGGTGTTCATGTGCCGTATATCCTCTGTACCCGTTGCGTTCCAGGGCCTGTAGCCGCATAGAGGTCGTGTCGATCGCCTCGTTGTCCGTATCCGGATCAAGTTCATCTTGCATCCTTATCGTGACGGTGTATCCGTTTTCATTTTTCACGACGAAGGATAAACAGCCGCCGGAAAATGTGTTGATGCCGAGTTTTCGGAAGTCCGTTTCATCCATGGAGAAGAGGTATGGCATTTCATAATATGCCGTGATGAGGATATGTCGCTCTCCATCCCGTCCGGATGCGAGATAGTCATGCGTTCCGGCCGGAACGGCAGGTATTTTTCTAAATGCTTTCAGATAGAGGCGGCCATCGTTGCCGAGGTGATTGTCGGTTATGGTCTTGTCGAGCATGGCGTATTCTCCTTTGGCCCCGAAGGACCTGGAAAAGGTTGTTGGAAAAGTTCTGTACTGACCGGGCATTGTACATCGGAAGGCTCCCCGAGTCAATCCTCCGAACAGCCCCTGTTTTCAAGCCGATTATTGGGTCCGAACCGCGGAAAAACGTTACATAATAATGCGGTCGTCAGATTATGTAACGTTTTGGTTTTTGGGGAGGGAGTGAATGGGGTGCAAATAGGGAGAAATGCGGAATTGCTAGGGATATTGATGAAAATCGTAACATAATAATGCGGTCGTCAGTTCGTGTAACGTTTGTGGCGGGGAGGAAAGGGTGGAGAAATGCGGAATTGCTAGGGAAATCAATGGAAAAGGTGACATAATAATGCGGTCGTCAGTTGGTGTTACAATGGAGAAAGCGGGAACGGTGATGTTCGGAGGTGGGTGACAGGATCGATCCCATGACACGACGCCTATGTACAAGTTCGGACCGGTACAGCAGAAGACGCTCCTCCTGCTTCTTGGCGGAATAACGCTCGGGAGTCAGCGATCTTCCAAGCGGTACTATCGGCTTCTTCGCGAACTGCGGAAGGAATGGAATCGGATCGATCAGCGGAGTGTGACGCGCTCGCTGCGGCGTCTTTCCGAACAGAAACTGGTGATGGAAAAACGATTGCCGGACGGAACGGTCCGGCTCGTGCTTACGAAGGAAGGGAAGCGGCAGGCTCGTTTTCTCGATCTGTACGGTCAGTCGATACGGCTCAAGAAACCGAAAAAGTGGGACGGGAAGTGGCGCGTGATCGTTTTCGATATACCCGAGGAGAGCCGCGTATTCCGAAATATCCTGCGGCACCATCTGCGCGAGATGGAATTCTATCAGCTCCAAAAGAGCGTGTTCGTGTCCCCGTTCCCATATGAGAAGCTACTTCTGGAACTCGTGGACCTGTACGGGGCCGGTTCGTACGTGCGCATCATGACGGTATCGTGGCTCGATAACGGCGAAAAACTCAAACGGCGATTCTTCGGCTCCGACAGCCCGTCATCGAAAACGTAACATAATAATGCGGTCGTCAGATTATGTAACGTTATGGTTTTTTGGAGAGGAGAGAGAAGGGCGAAAAGAAGGATGTCATGACCCTTGAGGAATCGGAAGGAAATCAGGACGAAGCGGGTTCGATATCGGATATATCTCCGCATCTAAAGCAACAAAACCCGCTTAACAGGCGGGTTTTTGGCGGGAAATATAAAAGAGCCATCCTGTTTCTTGAGGATGACTCCTGTTCGGTGTGTCGTTATTCAGCGTTTCAGAATTTTCGGCACGCAATAGGGGCTGTTCTCGGGCTTGATGATGAAAAATGAGCGTTTGCCCGGGTGATACGATGCCAAGATCAGGTCCGACCCCATTGTTCCCACGATTTCCGGTTCGAGCTGGTGGCGCAGATAGCCGTCCCCGTGTTTGAACCAGACGGCGGCAGTCCCGGAGGCGAGATAGAATTCGATCGCATACAGCGGGATGGGGACGTTTGTTTCCAGAGGGATCGCCTTGCCTATATCCGTATAGAGTCGTGCGTCCAGGAACGGCGATGGAGGAGTGTCCTGACACTCATATGTAATCTGGGACACGACGCGCCCGTCGATATCGCTGGTGACCAGGCGCATACCATGCTTGTTGTACACCATGTCCGGTGATAGGTCGGGGTATTGCTCGGTCGGAAAGGTGAACACAAGTTTGCCGTTCCTCTCGCCACCGGCGATGATGATGGTCCGATCGCCGTCGTACCCGATGGCCGCTATACGTAGGTTGAGGCCTGGCTCGTTCGGGATTATGGCATCTGAAAGGAGTGCTTTCAGGGCGTGTGAAGCTGTTTCGTTCGGCATGTAGGCTCCTTTGATCCCGAAGGACCGGATGGTGTTGGAAAAATTTTGGAAATGATCAATCTGATACCGACCGGAAATCTAGCGGTTTTCGGAAAGAAAGTCAATTGTAAGGGGAATTTCCGGCCAAAATTGAAGGCTCTAGGCGGGAAACGGGAATGAAAAACGTAACATAATAATGCGGTCGTCAGATTATGTAACGCTTTTTGGAAGTGGAAGGATAGGTGTGAATGGGGTGTAAATGGAGAGAGATGCGGAATTGCTAGGGAAATCAACAGAAAAGGTGACAAAATAATGCGACCGTCAGTTGGTGTAACGTTTTTGGGGAGATAAATTTCCGCGCCACCAACATATAAAATCCGCTTTACAATCGTGGTTTGTGGTGGGAAAATGTAGTGAAGATAATAATCGTGGAACTATGGGATTCGAGACGCCAAACTTGGGAAACGGGAGTCAGAGAGGAGACGGGGACATGAGTAGGCGAGCATTCCTGTCTAAATTCATTCCCGGGGCGGAGGATCGGACTTTATCGAAAAAAGAACATGCATCCGAGCTTCTCGATACGCGACTCGAAAATATTCATGCGCTTCGGGATCGGATGCGTGTCACGCTTGATTCGCTGAAAGCCATGGATATCGGGTCGATGTCCGAGAGACAGGAGCGGGTGCATTTTGAGACTCTTCATCGTACCGAAGGATTGTTGCAGGGGATCGATCGGCAACTCGAGTCGTTGCGCAGTACCAAGGAAACCTCGGTAGTTCGTACGTCCGATGCTGATTTCCGCATGGTATACGAAAATCATACTCAGCAGCATTCCCCGGAGGTACTACGGGATCTCGACGCCTACTGTTACGAGGGTATGAAAACCGGTCGATCCGAAGTCGATGAGCGTTCGAAACACGATTTACTGAGGCGATACGAAAAGTATTTGATAAGCGACAATATAGGCGGTCCGATAAACAGCCTCCATTACAAAGGGAAGGACACGAATACAGTGGACGTTATCCGCGAGACGAAAATTCCGATGTTCATATTGGACGTGTACGGTCTCAGAATGCGCAAGAGGTCTGAAGCGGATTTCGCGGATGAGGCCGTCGTCGATTCCATGATTGCCGCTTTCGCGATTCTCGCCGGGGCGAGCCAATCCGTGAAGATGTCCATTGATGTCATCCGCGAATTGATGGGATCGGATGATTCCGATACG
This sequence comes from Candidatus Fimivivens sp., assembly GCA_035560715.1. GTDB lineage: Bacteria > Patescibacteriota > Minisyncoccia > Moranbacterales > UBA1568 > JAAXTX01. Next base: position 29,714 of record DATMYW010000036.1, read on the forward strand.
TCAGGCCGATCCGACAACATGACGAGAAGGGATTTTCTCTCGCTGGTGGGAAGGCCCGGAATTATCGCTTTGGCGGGTGCGTTCCTGGAATTAAACGTCTTTTCCGACGTGAAGGAAAGGACTATGAATGAAACGTCGATCTATCGTGACGCTTACAAGTTGCAGAAACGAGCGCTGGTTACCTTGGGTTTCCTACAGTTGGGGATATCGTTTCGGAATGCAGTGATCGCTCAGAAACTGCAGACCGTCAGCGGAATCATCGGAGGTGAAGTCGGCGGAAAAAGGCCGTTCATCGGCATGGAAACCGGATGCGGTCATTTCGGCATAGAGGATTTTCTTATCATGTCCGAGGAAAAACGTCTTTCATTCATCCGTGATATGGCGGAGAAACTGGATCTCAAACTCTGGAATCCGGATCTGGAGGTCGCCGCGATCTTCCGGCACGTATATGACGACGAGCGAAAACTGTGGACGGAGACTTATGTCGCTGACCCGGGCATATCCCGGGCGTTTCAGGGATATCCGATCGATACGACGCCGGTCGGTTTCGGCGAAGGGAAGACCCGGCCGATTCCTGGTTCCGTTGACCGCGGTTTTCGCGAGTGAGATCTTCTATCCCTCATGAATATCCCGTTATTGCATGCGGATTTTCGGAGTGAAAGCGGAACGAAAACGTAACACGAAAATGCGGTCGTCAGTTGGTGTAACGTTTGGAAGGATTGGGGTAAATGTGGAGAAGTGCGGGAATGCTAGGGATATCGATGAAAAACGTAACATAATAATGCGGTCGTCAGATTATGTAACGTTATGGTTTTTTGGAGAGGAGAGAGAAGGGTGAAAAGAAGGATGTCATGACTCTTGAGGAATCCGAGGGGAATCGGGATAAATCGGGTTCGATACCGGAAAAATTTCCGCACCTAAAGCAACAAAACCCGCCTGCACGGCTGGTTGTGAGTGGGGAAAGATGCGGTTTCGTCGAATTCGATCGAAAAGAAAAAAGCCCGAACGTGAGATCGCTCGGGCTTCTGACGGCTTGATCAGGCCTATTGTGGAAACAGAAATATGATGGCGTCGACATATGAATCGGCTTCAGGGGTGAACGCGAGCTCGAATTCAGTCGGAAATTCGATGATCCTTTCAAACGGGAATCCGAGCGTTTCCATCGAATTGAATTCTTTGAAAGCCTGTCTGCTATAGCCATCTCCGAACTGGATTATCAGATAGCCCCGTCCCTGTTTTATGATCGCGTCGTCGATGAGATAGTGTCCGTGCGGGTCGAGAGTGACAGCTTCCGCCTCATCCGATACTTTCGGGATCAGATTGAACCAGAGCGGCGAATTGATGAGAAAGTCATCGCCGGTCTTGTCGTCCACGAAAGGTTTGACGAGGGCGCCGGCATCGGACCGTATGATCTCGACCTGCCCAGGCATTGTCCGGGGTTCGCGGAGACCATCCCTTTTAATTTCCGCGACAAGGGTTCTGCCGTCACCGATTTCGAGATAGAGAAGATGGGCTGTCGCGCTTGTCTCGACGAAGAATACTGGGAACGCCCCCAACGGCAGCTGGTCGAATCTGCTGAGTCGCGTTATCGTGAGGGCTCTGAGAGGGTTACTGGTCTTCATGATACGTATCTCCTCGGGCTATGCCTGGATGTGGTTATTGTAAATGTCCTGGTTGCTAACGTAGAGTATGGAGATGGCTTTCTAAAAAGTCAATTATTTATGAGGAAATCTCGCTTTACAAGCGGGTTTTTTGGTGGGAGAATGGGGAAAAGAAGGGAAAAGTCGGGTTTGGTATCAGGTATCGAAACGAACGGAAACGATATGTCGCGGATGAAGGATGTCCCGAAAATCGAACGGCCCCGTGAACGGATGGAGAAGTACGGGCCGGAGAAACTCAAAGATGAGGAACTTTTGGCGATTTTGTTGCGGACCGGACTCAAGGGGACGAATGTCGTGACGCTTTCGAAAAAGATCCTTTCGACGTTCCGGGAAAAGGGGATCGGCGAAGCGGCCGTCGCGGAACTGAAGACGATTAAGGGACTCGGTGCGGCAAAGGCATGTGAGATTGTCGCGTGCTTCGAACTCGGTAAGCGGTTGCTCAAGGACAAGCGGACCGCCGTACTTCTCACGCCCAAAGACGTGTGGGCGCGAATGGAAGATATCCGAGGGAGCAAGAAAGAACATTTCGTGGTTTTCTTCCTCGATAGTCGGAGTCAGGAAATCCGTCGCGAGACCGTCTCGATCGGTACCCTCGACGAGAGTCTTGTCCATCCGCGCGAAGTCTTCGAATCCGCCATACGGCACAACGCCGCCGCTATCATCGTGGCGCACAACCATCCGTCCGGCGACCCTGCCCCGTCGCGAGCCGACCTTGCCGTCACCCGCCGTCTCCGCGACGCCGGCGGCCTCCTCGGCATCCCGCTCCTGCAACATATAATCGTGACCGCCCGTGACTTTTCCAGTATCGATGAAAACCAACTCTGAATATGAATTGCCACATTCAGAGTTAAGCCGCCAAGTCTGAATATGAATAAGAAATACTTATAGCCAGGAATATAGTTCCAAGGAAGAAATAAAGGAATGTGAGCAACGCTGAAACCCGCTTTACAAGCGGGTTTTTTGGTAGGATAATGACATGAGACGCGTGATCTGCAGGAGCCGGTTTAGGCTTATTGCAGGATAAATATCAAGATGAACTATGTTTGAACAGGCTTTCAAGAATATCGACAATATCCTACATACAGACTCCGGGTCGGCCACGGAGTTAGATTACGTGGAACAGACGTCCTGGATCCTCTTCCTGAAGTATTTGGACGATCTTGACGAGACGAAGAAAACCGAGGCGGCGCTTTCGGGAAAAAAATACGCGTATATCCTCGCGCCGGAGTACCGATGGAATACCTGGGCGTGCCCGAAGACGGCCGATGGGAAACTTGATCATCAGTCAGCGCTCGACGGCGACGATCTGAATGATTTTGTGAACGACAAATTATTCCCGTACCTCAAGAAATTCAAGGCCGAAGACCCGGATACCATCGAGTATAAGATCGGTGAGATATTCAGCGAGCTGAAGAACAAGATTTCGAGTGGCTATAAGCTCCGCGAGATTTTGAATATCGTGGATGGCATGCACTTCCGCTTGTACGAGGAAAAGCACGAGCTTTCGCACCTCTACGAGTCCAAGATCAAGAACATGGGCAATGCGGGGCGAAACGGTGGGGAATACTACACCCCGCGTCCGCTTATCAAGACAATCGTCAAAGTCGTCGCGCCGAAGATCGGCGAAACGATCTATGACGGTGCTTGTGGGTCGGCCGGATTCCTCGTGGAATCATATAACTATCTGACCGAACATCAGGCGAAGCTCTCCTCCAAGCAGATGCAAATTTTGCAGGACAGCACCTTCTACGGCAAAGAGATCAAATCCCTCGCCTACATTATCGGCATCATGAATATGATCCTGCATGGGATCGAGCGGCCGAATATCCGGCACATGAATACGCTTTCGGAGAATATCAATGACATCCAGGAGAAGGATCGTTTCGACGTGATCCTCGCCAATCCGCCGTTCGGAGCGAAGATCGGCACGGAACTGCAGCAGAACTTCCCCATCAAGTCGAGCGCGTCCGACAATCTCTTCTTGCAGCACTTCATCAAGAGTCTCAAGGCCGGAGGCCGGGCAGGCATCGTCATCAAGAACACCTTCCTCTCGAATACCGATAATGCCTCGACCAGTTTGCGTAAGCACCTGCTTGAATCTTGTGATCTGCATACGGTCCTCGACCTCCCCGGCGGGGCGTTCCAGGGTGCGGGTGTAAAAACGGTCGTGCTGTTTTTCGAAAAGGGCAAGCCGACCAAGAAAGTTTGGTTTTATCAACTCAACCTTGACCGCAATCTTGGCAAAACAAATGCACTCAATGAAAAAGATTTGGCAGATTTTGTTGAGCTTCAAAAAACCAAAGCTGAAAGCGTAAATTCTTGGAGTATCGATGTTTCTAAAGTTGACCAAAAAACTTTTGATTTGTCTGTGAAGAATCCAAGCAAGAGTGAAGAAATTGCATTGCGCGAGCCGAAGGATATTGTGGCTGAGATTATAAAATTGGATAGAGAGAGCGAGGAAATTTTGAAAGGAATTAAAAAGTTTTTATAAGAATTACTAA
>DATMYW010000037.1:0-3680 GCA_035560715.1 Candidatus Fimivivens sp.
GGTCGGTCATGCTCCTGATCACGCTCGCGGGATTCGCGATACGAAACTATCGGATCGAGTCGGTGCCCTCCGGCCTCTACCCCGACGAGGCGATGAACGGCGTCGACGGTCTTGTCGCCAACGAGTCGGGTGACTACCGGATCTTCTATCCGAACAACAACGGCCGAGAGGGGCTCTTCATCAACCTGCAGGCGCTCACGGTCAAAACGTTCGGTAACACGATCCCCGCACTCAAACTCTGGTCCGAGATTTTCGGGGCACTCGCCGTCCTCGGCATCGGACTCCTCGCCTGGGAGCTCTTCCGCAGCCGGTACGCCGCCATCGCCGCCTCGCTCATCGTCGCGACCTCGTTCTGGGCGATCAGCTTCTCACGCATCGGCTTCCGGGCGATCATGGTGCCGTTTCTCCTCTCGTTTTCCTTCTTTTTCTTCTTCCGCGGCCTTCGCAACGGCAAGATTTTTCCCTTCGTCTTTTCCGGCTTTTTCTTCGGGCTCGGCCTCAACACCTATGTGGCGTTCCGACTCGCCCCACTCATCCTCATCCTGATTTTCCCGTTTCTCTTCCTCTCATACCGATCGTTCTTCCGCCGCTTCTGGAAGCACGCACTCGTCTTCGTCCTGTTCGCGGCACTCGGCGCGGCCCCGATGCTCTATGCCATCGTGAAACACCCCGAGATCTTCTCCTCGCGCTCAGCCGCGGTATCGATCCTCTCGCCGGAAGTCAACCAGGGAGATTTCTTCGGCACGCTCGCAAAAACGCTCGGCCTTTCGCTTATCAAATACGACTTCGTCGGCGATCAGAACTGGCGACACAACTATCCGCCATATCCGATCCTTGATCCGATCGTCGGCACGCTTTTCCTCGCCGGATTCCTCTTCTCGATCGGTATGTTCATCCGTATCCTTGGAAAACGCCTCCGCACGGGCAAGCCGGACTCGGAACTCACTGTCCATGCGTTCCTCCTCGCCGGATTCTTCTCGATGCTCGCGCCCGAATTCCTCACCAACGAGGGATTGCCGCACGCACTTCGGGCGATCGGCACGCAGCCGTTCGTCTTCCTCTTCGCGACGATGCCGCTCGTCTTCCTCTTCCGGCGTTTCCGCGAGGGAAAGGGCGGCAAGAAGGTCGCGTTCGCGCTCTTCCTCGTCCTCGCGCTCGCCGGATCCGGCACGTTCAACCTCGTCAAGTATTTCTCTTTCTACCGGAACAACCCGAACCAGCATGGAGCCTTCAGTGAGTCGATTACGAACATGGCGTACTACCTGAACTCGCTCCCCGACGACGTGCACAAGTACGTGTACGCGAACGGCGGAGGCCTCATGGTCGACAACGGCCTTCCCATCTCGGCCCAGCCGATCGTCTTCCTGACGCACGGCAAGGCCAAGAATCTCGAATTCCTCACTCCTGACTCGGTCATTCGGTCGCCCGGCGTCATCATCCTCATGAACTACGACCAGCGGATCTTCGAGAACATAAAGAAATTCGTACCGGCCGCGTACGAACAGACGATCGACCTCGACCCCGGATACGGATCCGACTTCAAGGCGATCATCCTCCCGAAATCAGGCGAATGATCATCCGTAGTCTTTCATTAACCGTCGAACGATAACCGCCACGTCCTATGGAGAATCTCAAGAAACACGCCGGACTGTTCGCCGGCCTCATGTTATCGCTCTTCTTCGCGGTCTCGCTGTCCGTCAGCTGGCAGGAGTCGACGACGATGGATGAGAAGGCACATATCCCGTCGGCCTTCACCTATGTCAGCTTCGGCGACATGCGTCTGAATCCCGAGCATCCGCCGCTCCTCAAGGACCTGGCCGGCATCCCGCTCCGGTTCATGAATCTCTCGTTCCCCACCGACTCCAAGGAATGGCAGACCGGCACGAACGAACAGTGGGTCCTCGGCGACAAGTTCATCCACGGCAACAACGCCGAGCTCGTCACGTTCTGGTCCCGGTTCCCAATCATACTCCTCGCGGTCCTCTTGGGCTGGTTCATCTTCAAGTGGACCAAGGAAATCGCCGGCTCCATCGCGGCGCTCTTCGCGCTCCTCCTCTACGCAGCGGATCCCAATGTCATCGCTCACGGACACTACGTGACGACCGATCTCGGCATCGCCGCGTTCATATTCTTCTCGTTCTACGCGTTCCTGCGTTTCCTCCGCACGCCGAGCGCGCTGAACGTCGCCTTTTTCGGCGTCATGCTCGGTCTGGCCCAACTCGCGAAATTCTCCTCCGTCCTGTTGTTCCCCTATTTCGGACTCATCATTCTCGTCTACTCGCTCACGAAATCAAAACCGGACGACGTCCCGGGCTCCGTGGCCTTCTTCCGACTGAAGGAGCTTTTTTTCGCGCTCCTTCGCTATACGGCTTCGGTCGCGGTCTGTTTCGCCCTCATCTATGCGCTCTACGTACCGAATACCATCAACATGCCCGGTGAGAAACTGCCCGCCATCGCGCATATGATGCTCAATACCGAGAATCCTCTCGGCCGGTTCGCGGTCGCCTTCGTCGAGGCCACGAGCGGAAACGTCTTCCTTAAACCGCTATCCGAATTCTTCCTCGGCGTATTCATGGTTTTCGCCCGCGTCGCCGGCGGCAACACGTACTATTTCTTCGGCACCGTCTCCAATCACGCGACGCCCTGGTATTTCCCCGCCATCTTCACCGTCAAGGAAACACTCCCGCTCCTTTTCCTGATCGTCGCCACGTCGGTCTACTCGCTGTACCGAATGGGCAGACACCTGTTCGGACGGTCGGCAACGACCTGGCATCGTGAGTTCGCCCGCTCCTTCCAGACGCATATTCTGCAGTGGACGATGGTCGGCTTCATCTTCCTCTATTCCTTCGTCAGCATCACGGGCAACCTCAATATCGGTTTCCGTCACCTGTTCCCGATCCTTCCCTTTCTCTACGTACTCATAGCCAAGACCTGCGTCGACTTCATCCGGCACAAGAACTTTCAGGGAGAGAAAGCGTCAAAGGCGGCACTCGGCTTCATCGCGGCCTGGGTCGCCGTGATCCCGCTCCTCGCATACCCGTATTACCTCTCCTACTTCAACGAGGCGGTCGGCGGCCACCAGAACGGCTACCGGTACGTCACCGATTCGAACTTCGACTGGGGTCAGGACGTGAAGCGTCTCCGTTCCTTCGTGAACGGATTCAACGACTGCAAGTCGGGCGTCGTGTCCGGCGACGGCTGTGCCGCATTCCGGGGACTCCTGCAGTACCCGTCGATCGACACGGTCCGGGTGGACTACTTCGGCGGTACGAACCCCGCATACTATCTCGGTGACCGCTATCGGGAATGGCACGTGGACGCCGGTAAGGAACCGGGCTGGTATGCCATCTCGGTCGGTTTCTATCAGGAAAGTACGAACAAGCCCGAAGAACCGGGACACCTCTCGTATCGATGGCTCGACGAGGCGGGACTCTCGCCCGTCGCCCGCGCCGGAGACTCGATACTCATATACTACGTCCCGCCGGCGGCAGCCTCGGATCAGGCTCCACATCAGGCACAGCCGTAATGCGACAATAAAAAGACCGCCCACCCGGGCCGGTCTTTTTATCTCCGGCGCAGGACGTCTTGAATCGCCACTTCGTCCCCGTCGAACTCCTTCCGTTTACCCGCCCTACAAGCCCAGATACGAGTGTTGACTTAAGTATTATAAAGGTGTATAA
>DATMYW010000038.1:0-8680 GCA_035560715.1 Candidatus Fimivivens sp.
ATTATACACACTATATAAATCCTGTCAAGTTGTTAAAAAAGAAGGGAATGCGTACGTGCCCTCGGATTTCTTTTTGGGCTTGTGGGTCCACATATGCGTTTGACAGGGCGGCATGGCTTTGTTATATTCCGTCGTCGGCTGAGTGACGTATTTTCTTGCAATTTAACTACAGGAGGAAAGAATGAGCGGAAGGGAAGGTTTAACTATGAGGATTCCGGATGAGACCGGAACCAATGCGTCTCGCTATCAGGATACTATCGGGAAATTCCTGAAGGATAATGATCTTGCGGGCGTCGTTGCAATCAGCGGCGGTTTGAATCCGAAAGATGATGGTGCGGAACGGAAAGCAAGTGACTTGCTGCACGCCATGCTCGGAGGACTTAATCCGAACCATTTCGCTGTTCAGACCGGTGGAACGAAGTGGGGTATTCCGTCTCTCGCTAATCTGGCGGCGAGGAATCATAACATGAAGACAATCGGTGTCTATCCGAGACGCGGAAGGAAACATGCGCTGCCAACGGACTTTCTCGATTTCGCGATCGAAGTCGGTCCGTTCGCCGTTCGGCCCGGGACTCCCGATGAAGAGTGCGGACAGTGGGGCGATGAAGCGCCGGTGTTCGCGAGTCTGGCTGACGTCATGGTCGTTATCGGCGGTGGGCCCGGGGCAGAGGCGGAAGTCTCGCTCGCTATGAAGCGGAACGGAGGGAGTGTACGACCGACCGTAGTCGTACCTGTGATCGGTTTTGGCGGTATCGCGGATCTTTTACCGATCATCGCCGAAGCGATTTATCCTAACGCGAAGAGCTTTCTGAAGCCGGTAGCTTCGGCGACCGAAGTGGCGGAGATTATTATCAGCCACATTCCGTATTCGAAGGGATAAATTTTCGGGGAAAGAGAGATTGAAAAGGAAGCCAGCGGAATCATCGCTGGCTTTTCATTTTTATCCGAGTCCTTTTTACGGATCGCGGTGGATAATATCCGCGATGCGATTGACCGCGTACGAGATGTCGGAGTATCCTGTACGTATCACACTTAGGCGTTCGAATATGAAAAAATCCAGCGGATCGTCTCATGGAAACCCTTCCATCCGGTTGGCGGTGGACACGGCGATCTTTTCCGTCATCGGCGGCAGGCTCAAGGTACTCCTTGTCCGTATCGGGAGCGGCTCGTATGAGGGGAAGTGGGCCCTTCCCGGCGGGCTGGTCGGTGTCGACGAGTCGCTCGATATGGCGGCTGAGCGGGTGCTTTCCGAGAAGGCCGGGGTGGACGATATCTATCTTGAGCAGCTCTATACGTTCGGCGCCGTGGATCGTGATATCCGCGGACGGAGCGTGTCGATCGCGTACTTCGCGCTCGTAAACAGCGACCGGTGCCTGCCGGCGACGATCGAATACTACTCCGATATCGCGTGGTACGATGCCGGCCGCCTGCCGAAGCTTGCGTTCGATCACTTGAAAATCGTCTCTGCGGGTATCGACCGGCTCCGAAGTAAGCTCGGGTATTCCAATATCGCGTACGGATTGCTTCCGAAGGAATTCACCCTGACGGAGCTTCAGACGACGTACGAGATCATCCTCGGACACCCACTCGACAAGCGGAATTTCCGCAAGAAGATCCAGGATATCGGCCTCGTGAAGGAGACGGGGAAGATCCGGAAAGCCGGTCCGAGCCGTCCGGCGCGCCTGTATGCATTCGCGGATCGCAGGCCGAAGATGGTGGACGTGCTGTAGGGTCGGATCGAATGGTGAATCGTGAGGCGGATCATATGAATCCAGAAAAGGCGGATCGCGGAAAGGAAATGTCGCCTGATGCGGCTGTCTCGCTGCCGCCGGTCGAGTCGTTCCTCCGTCCGTCACACCTGAACGGGGTGTGGCCGGAACGCGTAGCGACGGATGCGGCGTTCGTCGAGCAGTGTCGGGCGCGGGCCGAGCTTGATCGACGGCTCGGAGACGTATTTGGGAATCTTCCCCGTCCGGATATGCCGATCGCTCACGCGTTTGAACGCGGATTCGTCGAGCGTGAAGGTATCGAGAGACTGTATGGGTCGCTGTGCGAGTTCCTGGAATCGGATCCACACCATCGGCGCATCGTACTGTACCTTCCGTTCGAACTCCTGTCCGAGATCCCATCTTCCGCGAATGACGGTCTTCGGAACATATCCAAGCGGTTCCGAACGGCGTATCTGAAGGCATGGAAGGAACTCCTTGCAGTGCACGATGTCCGAGCGAATTTCGTCGATGGCGACGTGTTGGAGACCGAGAAACGCGATTTCGATCCGCCGCGCGTCGTGAAGGCGGCACACCTGATACCGAAACTCGTAGAGAACGGTCTCCTCGGCGTCGGCGACATCATCGCTATCATGGAGGGAAGCGACGATCGGGTGCTCCGGGACAGTATCGCGGATACGTTTCCGGTCATGGCGGACCTGGGATTCGTTTCAGACGAGGAAATCGGGATGATGACCGGGTCTGCCGACCGACTGATCGGGAACCTTGGGCGTATCATGGCTTCGGAACGGGCCATGGCCGATGAATATCCCGGGCGGCAGGAAGACATCGCGGTCACGTGTGACGGCATCCGCCGATCGATTCGCGACGAGTTCGCGCATATCGAAGCGGAACCGCACGATGACGCGACACCACGGCGGATCGCATGGCTGCGACAGCAGAAGAAGCGGGACGCGATCGCTTCCGCGGGCAGACGGATCGCATCCGCGATCCTGCACGATGGGCTTGCGCCCGATATGATCTCGGAATTTATCAGGACGGATACCGACACGCGGCAGGCCCTGATCGAGGGAATCCGTGGCGCGATCGAGTCGGCCTTTTCGGACGGTACCGGGAAACCGGATGAACTGTTCGCGCGGTATGGAAACGCGCTCCTGTCATTGTGGGAGACGGACGAGCCGATCCTGGGAGAATCGCTTTCGATCGCGTTGTGTCGGTTGCGACGGCTGGGTGTCGTCGACGACCGGTTCCTCGATCGGCTCGGTATCGTTGTCCCGAAGCTGGTCGGACCGTTGTCGGAGAACCTGAAGTCGATGGGAGGGGAGTTGTCGGAGGCACGGAACATGGTCGCCTCGATCGAGTCCGATCCGGCCTTATCCGGTTTCCTCTTACCGGCCGTCCTGGTCTTCGGATCCCGCCTCAAGGGATACGGCGCGCAGGGTGCGGATATCGATGTCGGCGTCTTTGTACGGCCTGACGTCTCTGAAAATGATCGACCAAGGATGCAAGAATCGATGAGAGGGGCTTTCCCGCAGGAAAAGATCCGCGGCGATGCCGTGGAATTCTGGCTCGAGGAGAAGAGTGGAAACCTCCGGGTCCGCGAGTCCGATCGGCGTGACGTGACCCTTGGCGCCCGTTCGTGGACACACGTCCTGTTCGGGGCGGCTTGGGAGGGGAATGCGGATGTGATACGCGATCTCCGGGAACGGCTGCTGGTTCCGTATCTGTACGACACGGGTGAGACGATTCACGGCCGCGATGCGCGTAGCGTCTATCTTGAGGAAATGGAACGGGACGCATTGCTGTATCGGCTCGCACACAGGGGGTACGAGCGTTTCAATCCTCCGTTCGGAGGCGTCCATACTGCACATTCGGACGATATCGACGGCGAAAGCGCCTTCTGGGACTCCGGGTACCGGCAGGTGGCGACGAGACTGTTCGTCGAGAGGGTGTTCCTGCCCAAGCTTTCTGCTTTCGTACGATAAAAATCCGGGCAATCGTTTGATTGCCCGGCGTTTCCTTTCGGTTCAAAGAACAATGCGCTTGCGATCAGAGGCTGTTCCGACGTCCGCCGATGCCGGTGATCGCATTGCCATGGTTGGCCTCGCCCAGCTGCTCCCAGGGTATCTGTGAGCCGAGCATGAAGAGCGTTCCGAAGTACTGCAGCTCCTCGTTGCCGGCGGGCTGATCCTTCACCTGCATGATCGAGAGAATGAATCGTGTCAGGTTGGTCTCGAGCCTCGGATACGTGGCGGAGATCGCCACGCCCAGCTGGCGAAGCATCTGATCGCGGTTCGCGGCGCCGATCAGAACGGGGAGTCGGGAGTTTTCCAGGACCTCCTTGATCTTGGACGCGTCGTAGGCGAGCGCGGCCGCGATCTGGACCCCCGTCCCGGCGAACACCTTGTTCACGGCGTCGGCCACCGAATCGGCGTAGTCGCGCAGCGCTCCCGTGTCGGGCGGCTGCATCATGCCGGGAGGCATGACGCCGATTCCGCCGGATGCCGCCATCATGGCGCCCATCATCATCGCGGGATTCGCCGCGCCCTGCAGCCAGGCTTCCTGCCAGGATTTCAACTGGGAGTAGAAACCGATGATCGCGGGCCACAGGTGCTGATCGATGCGCTGGAAGAGCTGCTTTTTCCGGGCTTCCGTCACGTAGGTGCCGTCGAGCCCGTCTATCGCCTCGAAGATCTCGGCGTAGTTCCTCCTGGTCATCTGCTTCCTGAGCTTGAAGAACTCGGTGTCGACCTGTTCCTCGTTCGCATCGGCGAACGTTTCCATCAGGCGCACCAGCTTGTCGGGAATCTCGTAGAAGCCGACCTTGTGCGCGAGCGTCACGCGTATCGTCGAGATGACGCTCGACTGGTCGACTTTCAGCACGCCACCGGTCCTGAGCGCTTCCAGCCAGGAAGCATCGCTTGGAACCGATGGGAGTACCGAGTCGAAGGAAACCGCACTGACCGGGGCAGTCATGGCCTGGCTGACTTTTGCTGCCTCGATCGCGGCAGGGGCGAGCTTCTCGACCAGCTTCCTGGCCTGCAGCTTCTTCATTCCGATGCTGACGAGGTCTTCTTCGGTGAGACTGGCGAGGTCCTCCACCGTCTCGGCTCCCAGTTCGGTCTTGATCTTCTCGATCGCCTCTTCGGCGAACCCGAGATCGCGCAGTTTTTCCTGTATCGGTTCGACCGAGGCCGCGATGGCGTTCCCGGGAGCCTTTCTGTTCGCTTTCTTGATAGTCATCGTCGTATCTCCTTGTTTGGTTTGAGAGAAATCATTTGCAGATCTTGTCCCGTTCCGTCGGTCCGAATGAGACCATCCGGACGGGGATGTTCAGTCTTTCCCGCAGGATCCCGTCGCAGAGCGCATACAGGGACTGCGTCTCCCGGGGTACGACAAAGGTCGTTATCTCCGGATGGGAACGCATCAGGCGTTCTCCGAGTCCCTGCTGATAGCGCCGGTGCGAGTCGCCGCTTCCGTGCCGCACCCTGATCGCGCCCGATGATGAGAAATGGCTCCTGTCACCGGTATCCCGATAGCGGTCGCAGATGTGCCAGACGCCGTTCGTCCGTATCTGGTCGAACCAGGTGACGGCCAATCCGTCGAAGGCCGATGTTCCGCCGCAGACCTCGATCGCATATCGGAGCAGATTGAGGTCGAGCGGACCGACGCGCACCTTTCCCTGATACCGGTTTTCCTGCTTGTGACTGCCCGGTAGCAGGTTCTCGGCCATCGTCTCATCGGCGGTCGGCATGGGTCCGGCTCCGTGCCGGATCTGATAGGCCCGGGTGACGCCGACATTGACGATTTCTCCCCCGTATCCCGCGTCTTCGAGCATCGCTCGGGTGAAGCCCGGCAAGGTCCGAAGGGCGCTGGTATGGGGGTGGAATCCGTAGAGGTTGTCCGTGAGGACGCCGTGAGAACTTTCGATGACGACCGTGCCGTCCCGGTCGAGGATGACCCGTCCGAGATAGTCGCGGTCGACGATGATCGCCCGTCCGGATACCTCTTTGAACCGTCTCGCGATGTATCGTAGGAAACCGTCGTCGCGTAGCAGGACGATTTCTTTTGATGCCTCGTCCAGATCTTCGGGAAGGAATCCTCCCGTGATGATCGGGGCGAGTTCGCGTGAGAGTGTCTCGCGGACGGCGGCAAGCCGATCGATGAGGTCGGATCGGGAGAGATCCCCGACCCGGAGAGCGAGTTCCGGAATCAGCCGTGAGAGCCGGTAGGCCTCGCCGATTCCGGTGCCGATCGTGCCACGCGGCCGGTCTTTCCGTGCCAGCTCTTTCAACCGCGAGGCGATTCCGTGATACGGGGTCGCGCAGAGCGCTTCCCGGTCCACGGTCAGCAAATCGAAGGCGTTTTCCAGGCCGTGTCCGTAACGGAGCGCCTCCGCCTCGTTCAGCAGCCCTTCCGGAGAGACGACCATCCGATGGGAGATGTGCGTTCTCGTCCCTTCGAACGTGCCGCAGCCCCATTGACTGAAGGCGAAGCGTTCTCCGGCCGACGTCGAAACCCCGTGGCTTCCTTGCGCGCCGCCGACCTTGATGACGGTGTGCGCCCTCATCATGTGCGAGATCTTGTGTACGACGCCTCCCTTGCCGCCGTCACCGGGACCGAGGTCCGTGACGATGTACGCTTTTCTGATCATGATCACCTCCTTGTCGGTTTTGGTCGTTTCGTTCTGTCCGGTTCAGATCCATGTGATCGGCTCGTCGTCCGAAGCGGCCACGTCTTCCGCTCCGGCATCGATTTCCCGCGCGTCTATCGGCCACAGGTCGGTCTTTTCCTTGAACAGGTCGCCCGCTTTGGGAATCCTGTCGAAGTATTCGTTCCGTTTCTGCGCCTCGAGCGGGATGTGGGCCGTCGCACGGATGACCTTGTTGGCGATGTCGGCCGATGCGCCGTGCCCGCGAAGGAATTCCTTCGCCGAGTGCAGATCCAGCGTCCCTTCCGTCAACCCGATGACGACTGCCTTTACGAAGTGCAGGTGTCTTGTCCCATCGGGCAACGAGATCACGTGATCCGCTCCGTACAGGTCCGTCCACTGATCCGCGACATCTTTCCGGTCGTCGACCTGTAGGAAGAACGCGTGTGCCTTCTCGTGAAGATCGCGTATCACCTGTGCGGTGTCCGGCATCGCCTTGGCGTCGACGTCATAGCCGTTCCCCCTGATCCGCTCCAGGACATCGTCTCCGTAGATGGCTTTCAGCCAGGTAAGCGAGACGGTCTCGACCAGCGGTTCATCCGAGACGGCGAAATGGTAGGACTTCAGCCCGTAGCGGTTGATGGACGCGTTCGTGAGGTACGCGGCCCCGAATAGGCCGAACTGCGGGTCTTCCTTACCGTTGCCGTATCCTCCTCGTCCCGGCAGGAGCAGCGCCATCTGAAGTGCGATCTTCTCGTCGGCCTCGAACTGAGTCCGACACAGGACCGGCTTTCCATCCCGCACGTTGTCCTCTACGTCGTTGAAGGTGGCGGTCGCGATCTGCAGGTCATACCGACCCAATACGGGACGGTCACCGCCGGTGGACATCTCGTAATCGTGCATGAGCACCTTGAGCGCGGTGTCCACATTGCTCCCCATGGAGCCGGTCGTATCCAGAAGCGTCTCTTCGGGCATCGGGATACCTCGCGTCAGGAGCCAATAGTTCCCCTGTTTTTCGAAGCGTGGCAGGGAGAGCCGGACGGGCCCGAGATGTGCCGGTCCTTTCGGATCGACCAGCGGATCCATGCCGCCTCCCCAATGAAACTGTTCCTCGGCGTCCCGGGTGGCGCTTCTGGTCCCTCCCTGTGTGGCCTTCGCGTGAATGCTCGTGTACGCGGTCCTTGAAAGCGTGTTGTCTCCCATGTTCGTATCCTCCGTTCGTTTTGATTGATGATGTCAGAGCGGTTTCGCGGTGAAGCGATAGTATTCGGGCTTCCAGAACGAGTCCGCGAGTTCGTAGAATCTCGCATGCGCCCGTTCCGCCCTGGTTTCCCCGCCACAGGCGAGCCTGAACAGATAGTCGGTGTACGGATGGAACCGCCCCCCCTCGTCTTCCGGGAAGTCGCCCGTCACCGGGTTTCCTCCGAGAAGCGTGATGACGGTCCGCGCCGCGTTTACGATATCCGCCCGGCGTGCCTCGATTGCGACCGAGTCCGGATGTATCCGTGCCTTTGACCAGTCGAAGACGAGCACGTAGTGCGCATCCTTTTCGATCAGCACGTTGTTTCCGGTCACCAGTCCGACGGAAATCCCTTCGCTGTGGACGAACGTGAGCAGCTTCAGGAGCTTGCCCATGATCCAAACGCTCGTCCGTACGTCGGGCCGTATGCGGTGTCGGGTGATGTTCCCGAGCGGAACCATCTTCCCGATGTCGGGAACGTTCCTGAAGGCAAGTACATTGATCCTTCGGCCGCCCTGACGGTCGTCCTGGAACGTATCCAGGAGTTCGGGAAATCCGATCCCGTAGTTCAGTCGGTCGTTCGAGCCCGCTTGCTTTCCCGCGTATTCGCGTTCGACATCGTCCGCCCGGTGCTCAAGCTCCGAGAGGACATAGGCGACGCGATCGAGCTGGCCGTTGTGTGCCGTTTCCGACGCGACCTGTAGCAAGCGCTGATGGGCCGTGTCTTCCTCCGTGCAGAGGTAGAGCCGGTACGTACCAGCGTCGGCGACCTGTCTGCCGACCCGGTACCGATGAGATCCGTTCGCGATTTCCATGATCGTGCCTCCTTTGTTCTCGTAAGTGAGTGGATTGTAAAGGTCCATTAATTGTAGTAAGTACACTAAGTAGGGACCAGAACGGCCTTGCCGAAGCAAGGAGGGGAGAACGCATCCGAACGGCCGGTTCGGCAGCGATGCCGGGGACGAAATATGCCCCGTCGGTTGTCTGGCGGCCCTCCGCGCGTCTCCCTGATCTTTGTCCGCCTGTGAACTTACTATGTGTATTATACACACTATATAAATC